>JBHHWO010000086.1:0-19871 GCA_046756565.1 Thermoanaerobaculia bacterium
GGTTTGGGTCGTGAGCATCTTTCTCGTAGTTGAGGCGTATGCCCAGGCGGAAGAAGCCTTGTTCAAGGCGCGTCACCGCGGTCTTTCGCCGAGTTCACCGGCAGTCACCAAGGCACGCTGGTGGCCGTTTCGCGGTAACGTGCTCATTTACCTCCCAGACGAAGGGAAGTGGTTGGCCGACTGCTAGGGGTCTTCCCGCCGCCGCCTAACCCCTCGCTGCACCGGACACCGCCCCGCGTGCTCCCGGGCTGGGGTGTAGATTTCGGCTTAGTGGTTCGGCCGTTGTCGTGCAGCTCTGGGCGCTTCACTGGGTCGAGGCGCGAAGCCCACGCAACATCGCCGAAGGAAGGCACGGAAAGTCCGGAAGGGGAAAGGGGGCAAAGGGAACACGATACGGGATACGTAATGTTGCGACCCTGCTGGATTCATCCCATCAAAGCGCCAACCAGATAGGCCGCTCGATGCCGAGCGACAGAGGCCGCTCTCGGGTGGCAGATCAGGAGGAGGGAACATGCCCGTGCCGCAGTTCGAAATGAACCCCCATCAGCTCGAAGCCATTGGAATCGTATTAACACTCGCACTAGGAGCAGCCGGTATCGTATGGAGCCTCCAGGGCGTCAAGAAAGGTCTATGGCTGACCTCCTTTTTGACCTTTACCGGCAGATACTCCGAGATCATCTCGAGTCTTCCGCCCAGTATGCGGGTTGGCAACGCCAGCGGCCTTGACAACTTCAAAGATGACGAGCGCCAGCGCGTCGTCGACTCCATCCGGCTCTACTGCAATCTCGCGTCGGAAGAGTTTTGGCTGCATTCCAAGAAGTACCTGGATTCGGCCACCTGGGGAGTTTGGAAACAGGGCATCATCGATTTCATGAAAACACCTGCAGCCTGGCAAGCCTGGACGGAGATAAGGACGGAGTACGAGTACTTTCCCGAGTTTGCCAACTGGATCGACACCCTCGGGCCGCGGCCCACTCGCAAAGGAGGTAGTTGACGTGGTCGTTCGCGAGAACGAGGTTCCACGCGTTTGGCCAGGGCGGTCCGGGGAACGCCTTTGCGAAGGCCGCGAGGCGTGGCACAATGGCCGTATTCCATGCTCTTCAGGCCTGGTCGCGCCACGAGGTGGCGGTTACCTGGGAAATGCCGGTTCGAATTGAGGTGCCCGTGATGACACACTGCCATACACCGACCCGGACCCTGAGCCGGGCGCTCACCATCGCCTGTTGCAGCGCGCTGCTTTGGAGCGTGGCCTCCTCGGCACAGCTGGTCCAGTGGTACCCGATCGGACCACAGCCGGCCACCGGCGGGCAGACCTACGGCTGCAACACCTGCCGCGTGGACGTGAGCGGTCGCGCCTCGGTTCTCGCGGTCAACCCGATGAATCCCGATGAGGTGTGGCTCGGCACCGCCGCCGGCGGCGTCTGGCGGTCGACCACGGCGGGAACCACCTGGGCCCCACAGTCCGACCGTGAGGCCTCGCTTGCCATCGGCGCGATCGCCCTGGAGGGCTGCGACGCCGGCGGCTGCAGCACGATATACGCCGGGACGGGGGAGAACAACCTCCGCCGCGACACCTACTACGGCGCCGGGCTGCTCATCGGCGAGCCGGCCTCGAGCTATTCGCCGACCTGGACCCTGAGCGGCCACGATCTCTTCAACCTGGGCTCGATTCACAACGTGGTGCTCGATCCGGCCACCTCAGGCGCCTCAAAGCGGCTCTACGTGACGCTCTCCAGCGGGGTCACGGCGTCGGCCACCGAGTCCACCGTCACCGCTCCCCAGCCGCCCATGGGCTACGGGATCTACCGCTCCGAGGACCGGGGCGCCACCTGGTCCAAGCTCGACGTTGCAGGGAGCAACGGCGCCCGGCCGACCGACCTGGAGATGGACCCGCAGAACAGCGACTTGCTGTTCGCCGGGTTCCTGGGCAGGGGAGTGTTCCGGGGCACTCGCAACCCGGCCGACGGCACGATCCAGTGGTGCCCCCTGCATCCGGGGGTGCCGCTCCCGGCCGGCTGCGCCGCCGCCACGGGCCTGCCGGATCCGACCACCACGGAGTTCGATCACGTCGAGATCTCCGTGCACCACTCGAGCCCGGCGCAGGCGGCGACCCTCTATGCCGTGTTGGGGAACTGCCCGAACCCCATCCGGACCAGCTGCAATCCCGAGATCTACAGGTCCGTCGACGGCGGGAACACCTGGACCCAGAGCCTGTCCCACGGTCCTGCCAGCTACAGCCGCTACACCCACGTCCTGACCATCCATCCGGCGAATCCGTCCACCGTCCTGTTCGGTGGGCTCAAGCTGCACCGGTCCACCGACGGCGCCCAGACCTTTACCGCGATCGGCTCGGACACCCTCCACCCCGACCACCAGGCGGTCGTCTTTGCGGACCCGCTGGGCTGCGCCTCGAACGCCAGCCAGTGCGACCGTCTCTACAACGCCTCGGACGGCGGTTTCGCCTACTCGAGCGACGGCGGCCTGACCTGGGAGAGCGGCAACAGCCTGCAGATCACCGGATTCCAGTCGATCACGACCTCGCCGCTGACCGATCGGATCATCGGCGGAAGCCAGGACAACGGCACCAACATGTGGCTAGGGACGAACATCTGGGAGCACCGGAACGACGGGGACTCGGCCTCGACCATCATGGACCGCAACCACGCCCAGGTGATGTACGACGTGTATCTGGAGGAGGCCCCCCGCAGGTCCAAGAACAGCGGCGCCTGCTGCGGGTGGCCCTGGATCGACGACGGGATCGACAAGAGCGACGCGTCGGCCTTCTATCCGCCCTTCGTCCAGGACCCGACGCCGTCGAAGGGGGCGCCCGACCCCTCCCTCTTCCCGCCCTACCACCGTCTCTACTTCGGCACCAACCGGTTGTACCGAAGCCAGGTCCCGCCGGGCGAGGACACGCTGTCCTGGAGGCCCGGGGATTCCTGGGCGCCCGTGAGTCCCGTCCTCGGCGGCACGGGCGTGCTCTTCCCGGACATCCTACAGACCAACGTGATCACCGCGATCGCCGTCGCTCCGAACGATCCGAACCGCGTCTACGTCGGCTACTACGACGGCCAGCTCTTCCGCAGCAACGCGGCGGGGCCCTGCGTCCAGGGCTCTTGCTGGACGAGCTTGACCAAAGCGCCCCTGCCCGCCGCCCCGGTGACGCGGATCGCGGTGCATCCGACGAACGCCCAGACCGCCTACGTCACCTTCTCGGGCTTCCAGCTCCCGGGCTGCGCCCACGTCTTCAAGACGGAAAACGGCGGCTCCACCTGGAGCGCGGCGAGCGGCCCGAGCCCGTGCGACCCGAACCACCCGGACTCGCTGCCCGACATTCCGGCCAATACCGTCAGCCTCCAGCCGAGCCTGCCCGACACCCCCTGGGTGGGCACGGATCGCGGCGTCTACGTGAGCGGGGACGGCGGCGCCACCTGGGTGGACTTCAACGGCGTCGGTAACAAGAAGCTGCCCAACGTGCCGGTGTACGAGATCGCGATCGACGAGACGCGCGGCCGGGTGATCGCCGGGACCCACGGCCGGGGCGCATGGCTTCACAGCCTCGACGGCGGTCCGCTGATCGACATCTACGAGGTCGCCTGCAAGCCACCCTGTGGACTCGACATCTTCATGGTGGGCAATTCGGTCATCAACCCGGCGGGGGACGTCGTCGAAGTCCAGCTCATTCTGGCCGACGGTGAAGTCTTCGCCCAGGGCCACGTCGACGCCCAGGGCGCGACCATCCACGTGGGTCCTGAGGGACAGCTTGTGACCAGCCGGCGCGGGCTGTACGAGAACCGGGTCGGAGCTTGGGCCGGCTTCCACGGCACCGGCATCGGCGGCGCCAAGCTGGGGGCGCTGGACGATCCCGACAACCCGCTCGCCGCCGTCGCCATCCGCAGCGGTCCCCGGAAGGCCTTCAAGCAGCTTCTCGGCGCACCCGCGGTGAGCGATCCGCCCAGCTCGACCTTGCAGCTCTCGAGCCTGGAGGTCGGGGCGGGGACCCTGGCGGGGGTTGCGCGGTCGTTTATGCTGTCCGCCACCCTCCAAGGGGACGACGGCTCGACCCGCGCTCTGTGCCAGGTGCGCGTCCCGATCCAGGCGGGCGCGGACGCCCGGCGGGTCCTGCTTGGGGCCCGCGACGCCTTGAACCGGGACCGCAGGTGCTCGGACGCCGGCCTGACCGCCGAGGTGCGAGGCCTGCTGCGCCCAACCAAGCAGAGGCTGGAGGACGAGCCTCTCAAGGATCGACCTCGCCTGGAGCTCTCGGCGCCACGGACCAAGGGCGTGCAGCTCATCCCATCGGTACGGGTTCCGGCCGGCCGTGCCACGGGCGTATGGTTCGACCTCGACGGCCTGGGCGTGCCTGTCCGCAATACGCTCATGCCGATGGCGCTCCGCTTCGAGACCGCGACGCGGGGCGCGCGAGGCGGAGAGCTGACCTTGGTCGAGCGCTCTATGCTCGGGACCTGCGCGGTGAACGTATCGATTGCCCGGCGCAGCTCGGCCCGGCAGATCGCCGCCGCCGTGGCCGAAGCGTTCCAAGCCCGCAAACGCGCCGCACCGCGAGGCAGCTGCCCGGCCGCGGCCAATCCGCGGGACATCGTCCTGAACGGCGAGTCGGTAACCACCGTCCTCGCCTCGGAGCTGGCAGTTCGCACCACCGATCCGGGGGTGGGCTTCACCCTGCAGCCTCTCGACCCGCGACGGCGCTAGAACAGCGCCGTGGCTGGAACCTGGTTGGTGAGGTGCCCGAAAGAGGGTGGCACCTACTTCCACCGGGGGGACAGTCGTGAGGAGATGTCTGATTATTTTGAATACCTGAGTCGGCGAAACCCACTCAGCTACGTGTACCGTAAGTGGATTCTCTATCCGCGCTATCGCTCCTTGTTGCCGGGAGGGGGAATCGACGTGGGGTGCGGTTTGGGCGATTTCCTGTCTTTTACCGGGAACTTCGTCGGCGTCGACGTCAACGACAAAGTCGTCGACTACTGCAGGGAGCAGGGACTGGACGTCAGTTTGGGAAGCGTGTACGACCTCCCCTTCGAGGATGGTTTCGTCGAGAATGCGATCCTCGACAACGTTTTCGAGCACTTGGATCGTCCGCCCGACTGTCTGCGTGAGCTGAGCAGAGTACTCAAACCCGGCGGAAGGATTCTGCTTGTCGTTCCCAATCGGCGCGGATGGAAGTTGGATGCTACGCACATCACCTTCTGGGATGAGACGAACCTTCCGCAGCTTGTAACACAGGAGGGATTCGATGTGCTGAAGGCTCGCCATTTCCCGCTACCCAGCAAGGCCGTGGGCAATATCTCGGCCTATAATGTCTTCTATTTGTTGGCCAGAAAAAAATCCGCCTGAGACACACGGCCGACGAAAACCAGCAGAGTGCCCCACCCATCAGAGGTGCACCCTCTTCTAGTGTCCTGTCCCAGTGGTTCGGTGCATAAGGCTCGAGGTCATGGTGTGCGCTGCCAAGGCGCCCACGACGCAAGCATAGCTGGGCCTATGTTGAGGAGTGGCAACGCCGGCAGCGTGCAGAAAGGCCCGAGATTTGTGTAGCGAATCACTGGGACAGGACACTAGAGAGCCAACCAGAAGTTGACTTTCGTTAGCCCGAAACCGAAAGAGGGTCGTAGTTGCCTGTCGTCGAGACGACCTGGCAGAATTCTCTGGTACCTCTTACTCGTGGCGCAAGGATTGGAGCAAACGCCCACTCCAGCGCCGCCGGGAGTTCGCCGACGCCGGCGGGTCGACTCTTGAATCCCCGGCCCCGGGCGCCTCGGTCAAAGCAAAAAACTCTCCGAGGGCGCGTAGCGTCGCCGCTTCGTCTTTGAGGTCCTCGGTGATGTGCACGATCTCGGCGGCGCTCTCAACGTTGTCTTCCGAGATCTTGGCGATGCTCTCGATGGATTCCGTGACCAGGCGGCCGTCATCGCCATGGCGGTCGACCGCGGCCGTCACGCCATCGGTGATTGTGCGCAGGTGGCCCATGGCCTGCATGATCTGCTCTCCCCCCAAGCGCTGCTGGCGAGTCGCGGCGGCGACTTCGTCGGTCATCTCGCTCATGCGCTCGAAGGTGCGCACCAGCTGTTCCGAGGCGGTTGCCTGCTCGCCGGTGCCGCCACTGATCTCCACAATCCGATCGCGAACCTGCTGGATGGAGCCAACGACGCGCTCGAGTGCCTGACCTGCCCGCCCGGCGAGTTCGAGACCTTCCTGGGCGCGAACCGCACCGACCTGCGAGATGCTCTCGGCCTCGCGGATCGTGTCCTGAACCTCCTCGATCAGCTCGGCGATCTCCTTGGCTGAGCTCCCCGAACGCTCGGCCAGCTCCCGGACGTCTGCCGCGATGACGCGAAATGCGCGTCCATGTTCTCCCGCACTGCTTGCCTGGATGTTGGCGTTCAAGGCCAGTAGCTTGGTCTTCCTGGCGATCTCGTCGATGACCTCGGTGATGTAGTTGATCCTCTCGCTGTTGCCTGCCAGAGATTGGTTGACGCCCGCGATCTCTTCCATCGTGGCCGAGATCTGGGTTACGCTATCGGCGGCCCGGCAGACCACTTCTCCGGCTCCCCGCGCCTCGCGCACCGCCGACTCGGAGCTCCCGCCCGCCGTCGCAGCCGCCGAAGCGATCTGGTCGATGGAACGCGCGAACTCCTGCATCGTTGCCAGGGTCTGGCCGACGCCGCTCGCCAGTTCGCCGAGGTTGCGGCTCGTGGCCTCATTCGTAACAGACATCTCTTCGACCGAGCTCGAGGTCTTCTCCACTTCAACGCTCACGCGTTTCGTGCTCCCGGCGACGGTCTCGATGGAGCTGGCCATCTGGCGCACCGAGGAACGGCCGTTCTCCGAAGCGGTTTTCTGGTGCGACGCTCCCGCCGAGATCTGCTCTCCCATCAGCGAGATGCCGTCCGAGATCGTCGAGAGCCGCTCGGACGAGACGACGATCGCAGTTACGGTTCGGCGGACGTTGTCCACCATGGTGCTCATGGCCTCGAGCAGCTCCCTCACCTCACCGCTTCCGGTGGTGGACACCTTTCTGGTGAGGTCGCCCTCTGCTAGGCGGTCGGCGACCACGACCGCCGAGCGAATGGGCCGCGACACGCCGAAGGCGACCAGCACGGCGATGGTCAGCGCCAGAAGCAGTGAGACCACGCCGATCGTCACCAGCCGGTTGTTGAGCTTCTCGCCGGAGGCGAAGATGGCGTCGCCCGGAAAGCGCACTCTGGCGGTCCACCCCAGATCGCGGAGCCCTGAACGGCCGCGCCCCTGGACGGCAGCGACGAGCACGTCAGCGGAAGCGGCGGTTCCCTTTTCGATCCAGTAGCCGTCTTGCGGTGCCGCGGTCGCGCCGGACCGCCGAGCGGCTGCGGTTGTGCCGTCTACGTATTCGGGGTAGAGCATCGCCCCTTGGGAATCCCACAACTCGGCGGTGCCTCCCAGGAGGGCGGCCGATATCTCGTAGTCCTCGAGGATGCTGTGAATCTCCTGGATGTCAAGCACGGCCTTGAGCACGCCGACGGGCTCGCCGCCGCGGTCCACCCGAGCCACGATATCGAGCGAGAAGACTCCTGAGCTGTCGTCGAAGCCGACCTCGCCGAGCCATAGACCCTCATCGAAGGCGGCTTGCCACCAAGCCTCGTCGGCCTGGCGGTAGTCCGAGGTCGGCCCGGTCTGAGCGACATTGGCTCCATAGCGATTGGTGACAAAAATCTCGGCGAAGATAGGCTCGCCGGAGGCGGTGCGCCAGAAGTCGACACTGCGCCGCAAGACCTCCGAGATCGGGCTGGCCTCTGCTTGCGCGAGTGCCCCGGGAGGCTCCCCAGCGGGGTCTGCAACCCAGGCGCGCCACTCGCTGTCTCGTCGTTCGAGAAGGGACTCGATCGCTGCTTCGCCTCCGAGGACGGCGAAGCGGTTGTTGGACTCCTCCAGCGCCGCACCGATTTCCGGCGTCGCGAGCGCCAGCTCGCGCACCGTGTCGACAACCAGATAAACTCGGTCCTCGATCTGCGCAATCAGTGAGCCGGCGGCCGCGATGGTGTTTTCGCCGATGGTGTCGCGCATGCCCTGCTCGAGTTGCCGCAGGGCGAGCATGCCTGCGACCGCGGGAAAGAGGAGCGCGATCAGGATGCCCGCTAGGAGTTGGATACGAATGCTCATGCCCGACTCGATTCGGCCGTGACCCCAAACGGAGGGCCTTGGGACGGCCCAAGATCATGGTAGCTACGGACGGCGACTTGCCTAAATGGAAGGGGTCACACTAGTGCCACCCTGTCGGATTTTACCTGATACGAGTCGAGATTGAGCGGCCGGCCCGCCAGAGGGCTCACTCCTCAACCACCGTCGAGCATACGCCCACCACGTGGGGCCCGCCCTGAAGATCTGGCTCGTCCAGCGCAGCGGATCAGCGTCAGACCGCTGCCGAGGTCCCGGGTATTGCCTTTCCAGACTACCGCGGGTCGAGTCGCGGGTTCGCGTGCGCCGCTTCGCCGGCGGCGAGCTCGACGTCGTCGGCTTCGGACCCGGAGACCGTGTCCTCAAAGGCCGGCTCGTGGAGAAATTGGTCCGAGGTCCCGCCGGCCCCCCGGTCTCCGAACAGCCTTTGCGCCAGACCGGCTAAGCGCACCTTGAGCTTCGATGGGGCCGGTGCGTCCTCCGACTCCGGCAACTCGTCCGAATCCGCCTCCGGAGGCGGAGGAGTGAAGACCTCGGGCCGCACCTCCTCGAGTTCGTCTGCGGGCTCGAGCTCGTCTGCGAGGCGCCGCTCGTAATCAGCGACCTCGCCGAGAGCGGTCTGAGCTTCTAGCAGATCGTCCTGCAGCGAAGCATGCCCGGTGCGCACGCGCTCGACGAGCTTCTCGGCGCGGGCAGCGGCCTCCTGCTGCGTGGCGGCTTGTGCCTTCATCTCGTCGTGGCGGCTCTTCAGCTCCTCCAACTCCGTGCGGATCGACGCCATCTCGGCCTGGAAGGCCTCGGATTGCCCTTGGATCTCACCAAGCTCCGAGCGCAGGCTTTCGACCTCCGTCTCGAGCTCGCCAGCCTTGGCGGAAGACTCTTCGAGGTCTGCGAAAGCCTGCTCGAGATTCTCGCGCAAAGCGGTCTCGGTCGCGTCCGCCTCCGCCTCGAGCTTCTCGAGCTCCGCTTTGGCCTCGTGCAGCTCCTTCTCCAGCGACTCCTTGGCGGTCTTTTCCACGGACAGGGTCGCCTGGGCGTCCTCGACTTCCGAAGCGAACTTCTCGGCTTTCCCGCGTTCGGCCTCGATCTCCTCCTCGAGGGACCTCTTCTGAGACTCCAGGGCCTCGCGTCCGGTGTTCGCCGCCACGGCTTCCTCGGTCCAGCGGGCGACCTCAGACTTCTGTTCTTCGACCGCCTGCTCCAGCTTCTTCCGCTCCTCCTCGAGCTCTTCCAGCCGATGCCGATCCGGCCGGTGGGACTCTTCTGTGAAGTGAAGCTGGCCCGCCAACGCGTCGCGAGACTCGCTGATCGTCACCACGCGGGAGAGGCTTTCGCTGAGCCGGGAGTTGAGATCGGCCTCTGCTTGCCGAGCCGCCTCGAGTTCCGCCCGCCAGCGCTTCCGCTTCTGGGCTTGCTCACGCTTCAGATTCTCGATCTCGGCGCGCAGGCTCTCGATCTCACCCGCGTCGCTTTCGCCGCCGCCGGCCGCCTGCGTCCCCGCTCCGGCGGCATCCTCCTCGGAGACCCGATCTCGGCCGGCCGAGGGCTCCTGGTCGAGGTCGAAAAGACCCAGACCGGCCTTGGTGCGCTCTTCGACGATTCGACGCACGAGGCGCTCGCTCCTGGGATCGAGATCGAGAAAGCGGATCCCCATGGCAGCGGTCTCCGCCTTCCCGCTGGCGGCGCGAGACCAGGCAACGAGGCCACGCCCCTCTACCAGAGGACGACCGTCCCTCAGGCCGAGCTCGAGCGCAACCTCGGTGCCCGGGGCCTGAGGCTCGGCAGCCTCGACGAACATCCCCTCGAGCGCGAGGTTCGCCGAGAAGTCCTTCAAAAAGGTCCGAAAATCATCGAACCCGAGGTTGATCGCGTACTCCGCGGCGTCTGGCAAGTCGGAATCTGCAGCCTGCTTCCCGGCCATTTCACCTTTCATATCAGCCAAACGCTATGACTCATAGATCGATTTCAATATGGCGAATTCCGCAGTCGCGCTGGGTAGATCGAGGGGAACCCCGAAGCCCAGTAGCCCGCTCAGGACGCCTCATCCAGCAGACTGTCGGCGTCGAGGACCTCGAGCTGCGCGACGTACTCGGCGATGCCGTGGTATGCGAACAGGCCCCGGAGTCTCTCCTTGTTGCGAGGCACCCCCCACAGGCCGAGGACCTGCTGGAATGTCTCGCCGAGACGTCTGAGGCGACCGGCTCTCTCGCGCAGGCCGGGATTACGCACCAGCCGTCCGCAGGCGTCAAGGTATATGAAGGTCCCCACGTGGCCGAATCGGATGGATCGTTCTCAGATATCCGCTTAAGGGCATTGCCCGAGAGTCTCTTGGCTCCCGAGTGTTCGAGGACATTGCGCAGTCCCAGTCGGTTGGCTGTCTTCTGCCGGACGAGCTGAGAGCGTCTGCGCAGCAAGTCACGGATGGCTCGCTTCTCCTTCGAGTAGATCCAACCCGTCGGAAGGATTCCGAGCCTGAGCATGTGAGCGAGCCAGCGAGCGTCGGTCTTATCGTCGGTGTACTTCAGACCCTTGCATTGTTGCGCGGCAAGGGTGTTGACGAGGTGTACGGTGTGGCCGGACTCTTCGAGCCCGTCGACCAGCCAGTACAGTTGAACGTCGACTCAACGGCGATGCCGGCAAGCTCCTTCCGGTAGGACTCGAGAAGTCGGCGTACCGATTCAATATCGTTTGGACCTCGGCTTCCTATGACGAGCTAATCCGTCTCGTCGATTACCGCCAAATAGCAGTTGTTTGCGTGAAGATCGATCCCAGCGTACAGTCGCATGTGTTCCTCCTCATAGGATTCTTGAAGGCGGCACCGACACACACGTCTAGCGCCTCACGTTGAGCTAGGTGCCCGGCGAGCTTCTCGACATGCACCAACTTTTTGACTCGGTCCGCGGTAATCCCTCCTAGGGAATAGTCGTGACTGGTGCAAGCGCGAGACGCGATGAATCACTCCGCGCGGAGCGCGGGCGTTGCCATGAACAACCTCGATGGAGCGCCGACTTCCGATTGACGACGACGCATTCCAACCACGGCCACCAAGGTTCCGTGGTAGCTCCGGAGGACTCGCGCAGGAAACGGTCGCCTACCGCTCTCCGTTATGATATTAGAAACGCAGCTCCTGGCATGCCCACGAAGACCGTCTCACACTACGAAATCGTCGACAAGCTCGGCGAAGGGGGCATGGGCGTCGTTTACAAAGCCTGGGACACGCTTCTGAGGCGCCACGTGGCGCTCAAGGTGCTGCCTTCGGAGTACACCTCGGACTCGAACAGGAGAGAGCGTTTGCTGCGGGAGGCTCGGAGCGCGTCGGCGCTCGCGCACCCGAACATCATCACGATTCACGACGTCGTCAGCGAGAACTCGGTCGACTATATCGTCATGGAGTTTCTCGAGGGCGAATCGTTGGCCAAGCTGATCCCTCCGAGCGGGCTGTCCCTGAACCCGGCAGTCGACTACGGGGCGCAGATCGCGGGGGCCCTGGCCGTGGCCCATGAAGCCGGCGTGATACACCGAGACCTCAAACCCGCCAACGTAATGATCGTTGGTGACCGGCAGGTCAAGGTCCTCGACTTCGGTCTGGCCAAGCTCGACGGTCACACGGACTCGGAGGCCCGGACCGAGACCGTTGTCGAGAGCCTCACCAAGGCCGGTCAGGTGGTCGGCACGATCCACTTCATGTCTCCCGAGCAGGCCCTCGGCGAGCCGATCGATTTCCGATCCGACATCTTTTCGCTGGGCGCGATGCTGTTTCAGATGGTCGCGGGCAGACCGCCCTTCAACGCCAAGAGCAAGATCTCGGTCCTGCATCAGATCGTCTATGAGGAACCGCCAACGCTTGAGGAGCTGCGACCGGACTTATCAAGTTCGGTACTTGATGTGATTCGCAAGGCCCTTGCGAAGAAACCAGACGACCGCTTCCAGTCGATGGAGGAGATGGCGGAGGCGCTCGCCGGCCTCGGGTCGGGTGCCACCGGAGAACTGAATGCGACCAGTGCGACCCGGTTAGCGACGGATTCTGCCGGGTGGGCGCGAGTCGCCGCGCCCGCCGGCACCGGCACGCGCGGCGTTTTGGCGGGCCTAGGCAGAGTGCTCATCGGCCGTCCCGGCTCACGGCATCGGGCGCTCAGGTCTTGGGCGCTGGTACTGCTCGCGGTGAGTCTGACCTATGCGGGAATCGCCATCCGCTCCGGGAGCGTTCTCCCGATGCTCGAGCTGGCCTTGACGCTTCCGGCTCAAAAACACATCGCGGTTCTGCCACTCGCCAGTATAGGAATGAGTGGAATGGGCGGCAGGGGAGTGTCCGGCGAAGCCGACGGTGTGGGAGACGAAACGGTCGCGGCCGGCCAGGCCTTTGCCGATGGCTTGGTCGAGACGCTGAGCAGCAAGCTGACCGAGCTCGAGCGCTTCCAGGGCTCGCTCTGGGTGGTACCGGCCAGCGAGGTTCGCACCCAGGAGGTCTCCAGCGTCTCGGAGGCCCAGCGTGCCTTCGCGGTCACGCTGGCGGTGACCGGCAGCGTCCAGCGCACCTCGGATCGCATCCGCCTGACCTTGAACCTGGTCGACGCCAACACTCTGCGCCAGCTCAGGTCGGTGGTCATCGATCATCGCGCAGACAACCTGACGGCGCTCCAGGACGGAGCCTCGATCAAGCTCGCCGACATGCTCGAAGTCGAGGTTGAGCCGCGAGCGCTCAAGGCTCTGTCAGCCGGCGGAACCACGGAGGCGACCGCCTACGACCTCTACCTCCAGGGGCGCGGCTTCCTGCAGCGCTACGACCGGCCCGGGAACCTGGAGAGCGCAATCGCTCGCTTCGAGCGGGCGCTGGGCCGCGACGCGAGCTATGCGCTGTCTTACGCCAGCCTGGGCGAAGCGCGCTGGCGTCTCTACGAAAGCACGGCCGATCCGATCCACGTCGACCTGGCGCGAGAAGCCTGTGACCGCGCCCTCGCGCTCGACCCGGGGCTGGCGCCGGCGCAGGTCACCCTGGGCATTCTCGAGACCGGCACCGGCCGCTATCCGGAGGCGATCGCGGCCTTCGAGAGAGCGCTCGAGCTCGATCCCAGAAGTGCGGAAGCGCACCGCGGTATGGCTCGAGCGTTCGAGAAGAACGGCCAGCTGGAGCTAGCCGAGACCACCTTTGCCCGCGCCATCGACTTGAGACCCGACTATTGGAAAAGCCACAACAACCTGGGCGTGTTCTATTTCCGCCAGGGTCGCTACGAAGACGCCGTCGCCGCGTTTCGGCAAGTGGTGGAGCTGACTCCGAGCAATTTCAAGGGCTACAACAACGTAGGTGGGATTCTCTTCTATCTGGGACGGATAGACGAGGCCCGCGAGATGTTCGAACGGTCGCTGCAGGCGGAGCCCAACTACCCCGCGCTGTCGAACTTGGGCACGATCTACTTTTCAGCCGAGCGCTACACAGAGGCCGCCGCGACCTACGAAAAGGTACTCGGGTTCGACCAGTCGGACCATCTTGTCGTATTCAATCTCGCCAGCGCCTACTACTGGGCGGGCGACGAGGATCGGGCCAGCGAGACCTACGCTCGTGCCGCCGAGATGGTGGAAGCCAAGCTCGAGGTCAACCCCAACGATGCCTCGGTCCTGGTCACGCTCGCTCAGTGCTACGCGCTCAGCGGCCGCGAAGACGAGGCACCGGCGAATCTGGACCGCGCGCTGGCTCTCGCACCCAACGACGTCGAGGTCATGATCGGAGCGGCCCAGGTCTGGGAACACGTGGGACGGCGAGACCTGGCGCTCGAGTGGGTCCAACGCGCCGTCGAAGGCGGTTACTCGCAAGCCCGTGTGGAACGGAGTCCGGCGTTTCGGCATCTGCGCGCCGACAATCGATATCGAGCCGGAGACGCGTCGTGATAGGAAAAACCCGCAGCGATACGAATCGGCCCGTCGAGACGGGATTTCCAAAGACCGGCGCGCCACGGCGCTCGAGGGAGTGGAGCGCGCCGCTGGACGATAACCAGAAAGGACGAACACAGACCCCGGAAAGGAGCCGGATAGGATGGCAAACATCGACACGACTATTGTGATTACCTATGACTCCGGAAACTGCGACGCCAGCGCCGAGCACAAGAACCTCGACCTGAGAAGGAAAAGAGCCAATACCTACCGGATTCGATGGCAACGCCCTGTTGACCGAAGCGTATGCGTCAAGTTCGGAAGGCGTTGGCCCTTCAGCAACGCCTATCCGGCCAATGGCGAGATCGATATTCCCATGCCCGGACCGCGCCACTCGGCCTGGCACATAGTCTGCGGAGCCGAGACGATTGCCAGATACCAGTTCTTCTGCGAGCCGTGCTCCGACGTGCCGGACGACGGCACCGACGCCAAGATCATCATTTCGGACTAGGCCAAAGAGGGCGCTACGGCAGGTACGCGCCGATCGAGTGGTGAGAGACGGTGCCTGAGACCTGCTGAGTATTCTGGGGGGAGACCAAGAGGACAGGAGAACGAAATGCCGACCACAACCATCACGATCTGGGACCTACCGTTGGCTGGCTGCATGGTCAAGGAGAGGAAGAAAGTCAAGAAAACGAACAAGGTCCGATGGAGAGGGCGGTACACGAGCGCTTGCGTACACTTCGCGGAGGCCCAATGGCCCTTCCGCGAGTCGTGGCAAACCTACAACCCGATAAGAATGGCGCAGGGCAAGAAGTCGAAGCCCCCACTCACACTGGACAAGGACTCTGGAACCGAGTGGGAGTACAACTACTATTGTGGGGACTGCCCGGATGTGATTATCAAGAACGGCGGCGGCGCCTACATCATCATTTCGGACTAGTCGAGCCGCGCCAGAATCTGCTTGAACAAGATCGCCAGGTTGACTCGATTGGCTGAAGACAACGCGTCAACATCTCAAAGAGGAGGTTCCCGATGCACCGTACGAGCTTGCCAGTCAGTGCGAGTGGACTTGTCCTGCTCGTCGCCGTCGCCGTCGCTCTACCCCGGCAGATCTCCGCCCAGGAAGGTGATTTCCTCCGCGAGAAGCTCCGTATACTGGTCGCCGAGGGGCTCGCGGCCAAGGCCGAGAACGTCCACATACTGGGCATCCAGACCGTGGATCTCACCGCGTCCGGGAGTACCCTCCAGGCCGTTAAGGCGGTCAATGAAGAGACCGGGAGGTCCGAGCGGTTCGTTTTCGACGAATCCAACAGGCGGGTCGATCCGCGCGAAGCCGTCGCGGCAGAGATCAAGGCGCACCGCGAGGTCTACGGCGCCATGTCGCCGGCCTTCGCACGCCAGCTCAAGCAGATGCCCGCTGGCGAGCTGCCGGTCGTAATCCACCTGGACGTGCCGGTTCCCGACATCGACAAGACCGAGCTAGCCGGGGAGAAGGCTCTTGAGGAGGCCGCCCGGCGTTCCGCCGTTGCCGAGAAACAGGCGGCGGTGGAGGCCAGAAAGGCCTTCGAAGAGCTGATGGGGGAGTCGAACGTCGCCCGAGGAGCGGAGGTCGAGTTCGACGGCCCGTTCGTGTCGGCCCGGCTCCCGGTCGCCGAGATACAGAGAATCGCCCGCCACCCTCGCGTCGGCTTCGTCGCTCTCGACGACGACGAAGATGTTCTCGACTTCCCGACCATCGCCGAATCGCTCCCGACGACGCGCTCGGAGCTGGTGCACAACACCGGCACCGACGGCTCGGGAGTCAAGATCGCGATCCTGGAAAGCGGCCAGACCACGAAGTCGCTTTCCTGCTTCAACGTGGCCGCCCGGCAGTCGACCGGCGGCAGCACGAACTCGCACATGACCAAGAGTGTCGCCATTATGGGTAACCGGTACCGGGTGGCAACAGACACCTGCAACGGATCCTGGACCGGATACGCGCCGGGCGCCGATATCTATCTCGGCAACAAGGACAGCGGCAACTGCGCGAACTACCGGCAACGATACCAATGGGCCAAGTCGAAGGGCGCCAATGTGATTTCGATGAGCTGGCACTGCGGCAATGAGGAGACCGACGGTGGCCTGCACGCCCGCGACACCTACTTCGACTACTGGGCGACCCGGTATCCCTGGCCGTCGATCTTCACCTCGGCCGGAAATCAGTCGGCTTCCAATGCGTACGCGTCCGGCAAGGGCTTCAACTTCTTCGGCGTCGGTAACGTCGCCAACGACGGCGACGGCGATCGCTGCAACGACGCCATGACCGGTTCGAGCACCTGGAAGGACCCGGACAGCTCGCACAGCGACCGCGAAGTGCCGGAGATCGCATCACCTGGGAGCCGCCACGATCTGCTCGACACGGACTTCGGCGGTACCAGCGCGGCGACACCGGTGACCGCCTCGATAGCAGGGCTCCTGATGGACCATAACTTGAGCCTCAGGATCTGGCCGGAGGCGATCCGAGCGATCCTCCTGGCGACGGCCAACTACCAGGACTCGGATGGCGCCGACTTCTCGAACTCAGCCGACGGCAAGGATGGCACCGGCCTGACGAATTCGCTCTACGCGTACTACACGGCCGGGCGGCGAGAGACCACCTCATCGCCTCAGTACCGGGCGCACGACTACGGAACGATGCGAGAGAGCGATTTCTCCAATGGCTTCTTCGACAAGACCTGGAATGTCTACACGGGAACCACCAACTCCCGCATCCGGGTCGCCCTTACCTGGAACAGCAATGTCGCGAAGATCTCGTTGCTGTTTGCATCCTTCTATTTCAGCACCCTGGACGCCGACCTCGATCTACGCATTCTGGACCCCGATGGGAATCCGGTCGCGTTCTCGAGCTCCTGGGACAGCAATAACGAGTTCGTCGAGTTCACACCGGCGAAAACCGGCTCCTACACTATCAAGGTCCGGGGCTACAACGTGCCGGACGACTTCGAGCGCTACTACGGCATCGCCTTTACCACTCACTACGATCTGTGCTCGTAGTGAGAGAGGTCGGCAGGCGTCACACGCTGCGGGGCGCCGCAGCGCTCGCACTCGCGATCACGACCTGTGCGTCCCAGCTGCAGCGGTCTGAGCCGGTCGAGGCGCCGCCGGCACGCGTATCGAGGCTCGCTCGGATCGCCGCGGCCCTCGAGCGACCCGCCGAGCGGTTCCAGCTGTTGGAGGCCGAAAGCCTGGACATCGTCTTCGTCGAGGGGAGCTACGAGACCTACACCGTCCGCGACCTCGAGACCGGCGATACCATCGAGCTCTCGCTCGATCTCTCGACCAACGAGCGTGTCGACCCGGCTGCGATTCGAGCTCGGGATCGAGAACTGGCGGGGGCTATCGAGGAAAAGCTGCAACCGACGCTCTTCGAACTGCTCCTGGCCCATCCGGAACTCGACGCCCTCGAGGTAGTCCTGGTCTTCGACCTCGAGGCCGTTCGCGAACCGAACGAAGAACCGGTGAAAGACTGGCTCGAGCCCGACCTGCGCGAGCGGTTCGGCGAGGCCCTCATGGAAGAGCTGCGGAAGCGGCAGGTCGAAGCGACGGTCCAGTTGCGGAGCGACTTTCCCTGGGCACGGTGCACTTTGTCGGCTCGCGAGCTCGCGGCCCTGGGCAGGAGCGAGTTGATCGAGAGGGTGTCTCTTGTCGGCTCCCCAGACATCATCGACGACTAGAAGTGCGGCGCGCTCCTTGAGGCCCTGCCGCGGCCCGTCGCCCGCCGTTGGCCGGATCGTTGGCCGGTGAAACCCGCTCCGCTGTGCGTCACTCCACAGCGACGCGAGCTCCCGGCCTGCTGAGCACGCCCGAGACCCGCTGCAACCGAGACGCTCGCGCCCCTGGGGGCCCAGCGACTCATGTCTCGCCGCGCCGCGACCCGACGAGCCATTGGACGATGTCGAGCCAGAAGCCGTCCGAGGCTCGAAGACCGCGCCTCAGGAAATCCGAGCAGTGCCCGTCTCAGTTGGCATTCGAGCTCGGGTTCAAGCTCTCTACGAGTGCGGTACGAACCCTCCGAGGTGCCTAAGCTTGAATTGGCGTCCGAGAGCCTTCCCGATTGCCTTGAGATCGTCGATTGCTTCGAGCGCGTCCAGGGGAGCAACCGTCTCGGGCTTGATCCCGGGCAGGTCTATCTCCTCGAGGCCGCTCTCGGAGAGCTCGACGTTGTAGCGGGTGTAGAGGAACTTGCGGCCCAGATCGGTGCTCAGCGGGACTGGCTGACCCTGCGAGTCCGTGGGGATCAGGTCGCCGATTTCGTAGTCGAGCTCGTAGCCGTAGCTGCAGCGGCCGACCGTCCGGCAGGCGGTGTCCTGATCGATGATCGCCTGGTGCATCAGGGAGTTGACGGTGGCTTGGACGTTCTTGGCGAAGCCGAGCTTGGGTCCGCCGGCGGTCTGGCTGAGCGCCTTGCTGCGGCCGGTTCCGACCGAGACCAGGAGCAGATTGTGCTCGCCCGTCTCCCAGCGCAGGTAGTAGGGCTTGGCCGTCGCCATCCGGTAGAGGAGAAAGGCGGGATTGTTGTAAGCCGACGTGCCGCCGTCGACGAACTCGAACTTCTGATCCGGCCTGCTCGGGTCGAGGACGATGGTCCTGGCCGGAAAGAAGGTGGGGGCGGCGGCTGAGGCGCGGACGATCTCCCAGAGCGGGATCTTCAGGTTGTTGCTCCCGCTCGCGGGGTCGTTGAACTTGGCGGCGGGATTGCTGCTGATCGGCCACACCGAGTCCGTGGTCGCGTTCCGGGTTACCGCGAGGAACAGGCACTTCAGAAACTCGGGCTGGAGCGTCAGCTCCTCCGGGAAAACCTCCTTGAGGTGGCTCTCGATGCTCTTGGCGCTGAATTTACCCGTCCACCGCCAGAGGCGCTTCTTGAAGACGCCGCGAGCGAAGGTCTCGTAGAAAGCCTGGATCTCCTTGACCGTCTTGCCGGTGGCCAGGCCGGCGGCGATGATGGCTCCGGTGCTCGTGCCGGCGATGTAATCGAAGAAGTGACACAGGCGAAACCCGTCCGGATCGTTCGTCTTCCCGGCCAGCTCGCTTTCGAGCCGCTTCAGAAAGCCGAGGGTGATGAGGCCCCGAAGGCCGCCGCCGTCGAGGGCCAGGAGCTTTCGCGGCCGGCTCTCGCGGTATCTGTCGGCGAGGTGTCCCCAGTGCTCGGGCCTGAACTCGAATCTCTCGAACATGGTCCGCCACCCGGCCTCACGGGCAGACCGGAATCGACGTCTATTTCTCGAGCTCCTCGAAGATCAACTTGCTGAGCTTCTTGAGGACCTTCTCGGCCTGGGTCTTTTTCATTACCGCAAGTGGTTTGGTCTCGTTCATCGCCTGGAACTTGGCGATCTCAGTCTGCTCCCAATTGCACACGTCGAGCAAGACCCAGAGGATCGTGAGACCCTCCTCCTTGGCTGCCAAGAGGATCGGTAGAGCCTCCTCTGTCTTTATGAAGGGGGACACTAGAAAGGCCTTGCTCACCAACAGAACACCGACCTTGGCCCTCGCCAGAGCCTCGTCGATCCGCTCGCGCCACTGCTCACCGGGCTTGATCTTGGTCGCATCGAAGATGAGTTCCTCATCGGCGAGCTCGGGTCGCTTTTCAATGAAAGCGTCCTGTAGTGGATCAATGTGGTCCTGGAGCCGCGTGAGCCACTTGTGCTTCTTCTCGTCCTCCCCGGCGTAACTGATGAAGACCCGGTCGCGGACCGGTGCCGGCTCTTTCTCGGCCTCGGCATCCGCCTCCACCTCCGCCTCGGCCTCTTTCTCGGGTTTCGCTGGAGCGGCCTCGACCTCTTGTATTT
>JBHHWO010000087.1:0-19104 GCA_046756565.1 Thermoanaerobaculia bacterium
GCAGCGCATGCTCCGGACGATCAAGAGACTCTCCGAAGCCGCACCGACTCGCTAGTGTCCCGTGCGGCAAGTTCCTTTACATTCGAGCGGTGCTGCATCCCGCTGGGCGGCGTTGCTCCTCTGTCGAATATGCCCGATATTCTCAGTCGTCGCGCCTTGCCCAGCGCACGCTTCACCGCTCTCGGTGTGGCAACGAACTTACCGCACGGGACACTAGTCGCCCTTGAGGGCGGGCAGGAGCGGCGCCCGCACGGTGCCGGCGATCGCGAACGAGCTCGCGAGCATCCCGACCACGAACACCAGGGCGATCGTCGTGGCGAGTGAAAAGCCAGGCAGGAGATGCCCTTCGGACACGAGGTTCGGCAGAACTCCGATGAGGCCGGCGATCGTGCCGATGGCGATGCCGGCCAGAAGGAGAACGCCGTTCTCGGCCAGAACTATGCGCGCCAGGAGTCCCCGGCGAAAGCCGATTGCCCGGAGCGTCGCGAGCTCGCCTCGGCGCTCGAGGACGTTGCGCAGGAGAACCACGCCCAGCCCAATCGTTCCCAACAGGAGCCCCAGCCCACCGAGAGTCTGGAAGGTCGCGATGTAGGTGTTCTCGACCGCCTGGAAGCGCGCAATGCGCTCCGCGGACGACGTCACGTCGAAGCCGAAGCGGTCGAGCTTGCCTTCGAGGATCTCGGTCACCTCGGCTTGGGCGCCGTCGTCGCCGGCCGGCGACTCGACCAGGAAGAACGAGTATCCGGCCTGTCTTGGGAAGTGCTCGAGGAAGTTCTCCTCGGAGATCAGGACCTCGCTCTGAAAGATCGACTTCTTGAGCAGGGCGACCAGCCTCAGGCGCACCTCCCGGCCGTTCTGGTCCTCGAGCACCAGGTCCTTGCCCAGTCCCAGATGGAGGATCCAGACCGCCGAGTTGTAGTCGCCGATCGCGGGAATCACGCCGGGCTCGAGCTCCCGCTCGAGAAGCTCCCAGGGGTTGTCGACGTCTTCGGAGACCGATTGAAACGCGAAGCCGCCGCGCTCGATCAGCTCGGTGGAAACACCGAGCACGTTGGGACGTCCCGGACGGTAGAGATTGAGACAGCTAGCGTCCTCGCCCGGTAGACGCCGCAGCGGCAGGATCGGTGCTTCTACGATTGCCGCCGAATCGTCGGCCGAGAATCCCAGGCCGGAGTGGCGCGCCGAGTCGTTGAGATCCAAATGGATCGGAACGTCGGTCTCGGCGACCAGCCGGAATCCGCCGGCTCCGGACGCTCGGGAATCGACATCGACGATACCGCTTCGGCGATTGGCGCCGACGATGACCAGGAGAAACACCGCGCTCGCGATCAATGCGACACTCGCGAGGCTGCGTCCGGCATTGCGGCCGCTGTTGCGGGCGCCCATGGCGAAAACCGGATTCCGGCCCGCGGCACCTGTGAGCCGGTTCGGCGTTGGGGTCGCCTTCTTCATTCGGTGCGCGAACGTCGCGATGCCCGCGACCAGCAGAAGAGACCCGATCCCCATGGCGACGAGCGGTAGGGCCTGGCTACCCAGGAACGGAGCCGATACGAGAAGAACAAGCGCGGTGGCGGCCGATACCCAGGCCAGCGTCCGTGAGGAGAGGCGGCCCGGTCGCTCACGGATCGGCTCCGCCGAGCCGGCCAGCAGACTCGGTGCCGGTACACGCCGCAGGTTCCGGAGCGCCAGCCACAGAGTCAGCGCGACGGTCAGGACCGCCGCCAGCCAGCCGATCGCCAGCGACATCGGCTTCAAATGAAGCTCCAGGCCCGTGGTTCCGACCGCCTCGAGCCACCAGGTCTTGAGGGCCGTGAGCATTCCGGCGGCATAGCCGGCGGCCGCTGCCACGCCGAGGACGGACCCGATCGCCGCCAGCGCCAGAGCCTCGATCAGGAACCGGCGCCGGACCTTGGCCTCGGGAAACCCGACGGCCCGCAGGAGACCGACTTCGCGCGCGCGCTGCTCGACACCCAGCCGGAACAGAAGCGCCACGAGCAGCGCCGCGGCACCGATGAGAAAGAAGCTCAGGGCCAGAAACAGACCGCCGAAGTCGGTGGCTCCTTTCGCGGCTGCCAGGCCATCCGCTCGCAGATTCAGGATCGCGAGCCCGCCAACCGAGCCACTCTCCGCGAGATGCCGTGGCAGCTTCTGCCGGAGCAGAGTCTCGAGATCGGCGACCGAGCCGTTTGGCGCCGGACCCAGCTCGAGAGTCGTAGTGTGGCCGAAGCGGCTCGTCCAGAGCCTGCGCCCGGTCGCGAGCGACACGAACGCTTTCGGCGCTGCCCGGTAGAGATCCCAGTATTCCTCGTCCCGGTCGCGGATCCTGGCCAGGTCGACCGGAAACGGCGGATTCCAGGCGGCGATGTCCTCGGCGTCGGCCATGCCGGGAAAGTCCGGCGTGAGCCCCGGGTCGGCCGCAGGACCGGAGAGACTCGAGACGCCTCGAAGCTCGAGAGAAACGCTGGCTTCGGTCAGCTCGTCCCTGGCGCCGAGCTCGTAGTAGGTGAGCTCGACGGGCTGGCCGATCTCGCCGCCTAGGTCCTCGGCGGCCCACGCATCGATCAAGAGCTCGCCCTCGGCAAGCGCCGGGACCGGGTCACCGTTGGACAGAGTCAGGGGGGGCAAGCCATTGCCGCCGTCCGCGTCGATGGCGGTCACCGTAGTGTAGGGCACGGATCCGTTCGGCGAAGACAGCGAGTTCGCGAGATAGGTGAGGGACGGCCGCAACGCGAGATCGTTGGCTTCCGCGAAGGCGGTGATCGCCTCGGTCATCGCGTCGGCAAAGACGAACTGGCGGCTTCCGAGCCGCATGGCATCGGCGGTGATGTCGAGCGTGAGCGAGAGATCGTCAAGCTCGACGCTTTCCGAAAGACGCTCTCCCAGGTCGCCCGGTTCGGCCGCGTCGGGCTCGCGGGCCACCAGAAAGGTGTTTACGCGGCCGCCGTGCTCGCGCCCGAAAAGCGCTCTCTGGAGCCGGCTGCCCTCGACGAAAAGATTCCGCGGCGCCGCTTGCTGGGGGGAGAACCGGAAGCCGCCGGCGCCGGAATCCGGAACGATACTCGTCACCGCGAGGCGAAAGCGCTCGATGGTGTTCTCGGCTTCCTGGCGCCCGACCAGAGTCTCGCGTGGCACCTCGGCCGGTCGCTCGGCGGTCACGACAATGGTGTCGCCGGCCTCGAGGGCGAGCTCTCGCGCCAGAGTCTCGTTGACAATCGCCGAAGGCGCGATCTGTTCGGCCGTGCGCTCAGACAGACGTCCGAAGTCGAAAGCGTCGCTCTCGGGGAAGAGCTCGGCGAAGCCCGGGCCGACTCCGAAGATCTGAACGTCGGACGCTCGCCGCTGGCGGCCGTCGCCGTCGTGTCGCAGGACCGAACCGCGGATCGAGACCAACGGCTCGACGCGAAGTCCACCGCCCCGAGAGAGATCCTTGCCCAGCCCGCTACGGACGAAGCCGTCGCTGACGACGGCGTGATCCACGTCGCCGAGCCGATCCAGTACCAGGTCTCTGAGGCTCCCGCGCACTGAGTCGCCCACGATGAGAGCCCCGGTCAGAACGGCACAGGCCACCGCCGCTCCCAGCGTGACCGCGAGGTGAGAGCGCCAGAAGTGGGCGAGGCCCCTCATCTCAGCTCGACGAGCTTGCCGGAGGCCAGATCGAACCGGCGATCGAAACGCGCGGCCAGCTCCCGATTGTGGGTCACTACGATCAGGACGTTGCCGGCTTGGCCGTGGAGATCGAACAAGAGATCGGCGACCGCCTCGGCGTTCGACCGATCGAGATTCCCGGTGGGCTCGTCACATAGCACCACCTTCGGCTCCTGAACCAGCGCCCGCGCGACCGCGGCGCGCTGCTTCTCGCCGCCCGAGAGCTGCGCCGGCCGGTGCGCCAGCCGGTGGCTGAGACCCACACGCTCGAGCAGGCTGTTCGCCGTCGACTCCGAGCTTTCGGGGGCTGGCGGGAAGGCGAGCGTCGGCAGCAGCACGTTTTCCAGCACGGTGTACTGCGGCAAGAGGTGATGCTCCTGGAACACGAAGCCCAGCGTTCGGTTCCGAAAGCGCGCGAGCTCCTTTTCTTCGAGATCGAAGGGGCTCTCGCCACCGATCTCGATCTCGCCCGAGGTCGGAGAGTCGAGCGCACCCAGCAGGTGAAGCAAGGTGCTCTTGCCGGAGCCCGACGGACCGGTGATCGCGACCGCGTTCCCGGCTTCGAGCTCGAAAGACACCCCATCGAGGACGCGAACGGTCTCGTCGCCGGTCGAGAAGCTCTTGTGAAGATCGCGCACCCGAAGCGCCGCCGCCTCGGTCATGGCGCCTCTCCGTCTCCTCCGGCCGAGCGCAGCTTGCTCGCGATCGCGTCCGGAATCGGAATCGCCCGGAGGCCGCCGTTCTTGCCCAGCGCACAGCAGACCGAGGACATCCGGCCCTCGGCGACCTTCTCGTCTCGACAGCAGAAATCGAACCGGTAGGTCATCGATCTGGCGCCCTGGCGGTCGATGAAGACCCGCACCTCGAGGTCGTCTCCGAAGCGGACAGGCTTCAGATACCTGCAATGGGCGTCGACCCTCGGCCAGCCGATCGTGCGCTCACCGTCCTCGAGGTGAACCGTTGTCCCCAGGGAGCGTAAGAGCTCGTGCTCTGCGGTCTCCATGAAGACGAAGAACCGAGAGAAGTGGATGTTGCCGCTGACGTCGGTGTCGACGAACTCGATGCGGCGCCTGTAGGTGTGTGCGGGTCGAGCCGAGTCGGTCATGAGTTCTCAGAATACTCGAATCCGGCGCCCTGCCCGTCATGCAAACTCCGATAGAGCGCGGCAGTCGCCTCGGCCATGGGCTTCTCTCCGAAGCGCTCGAGCACCGCCGCCCGCCCCGCTTCGCCGAGGCGCCTGCGTTCTTTCGGGGAGTCGAGAAGCTCGGCGAGGCCCGCCGCCAGGGCATCCACCGAAAGCGGCTCGACCAGGGCACCGCCGCCGGTGGCCGCGATCATCTCGGGAAACGACCCGTGGGCCGGCTGGACGACCGGGACGCCGTTGGCCATGGCCTCCAGGATCGAGATCCCCTTGGCTTCGCGATAGACGGTCGGCACCGAGAAGAGGTCGATCGAGCGCAAGAAGGAGATCTTGGTGCCGCGGTCGATCTCGCCGAGAAAGTCGTAACGGCCGATCAGCCCGGCGGAGGCGATCTTTCGCTCGAGATCCAGGTAGTAGAGCCGGTCTTTGGGGCCGAGGTACCCCGCGACTCTCAGACGCAGATCCTCGCGGCCGGGCTCCGTGGCGAGCTCGAGGAAAGCGTCGACCAGAAGATGCAGTCCTTTCTCGGGGCAGATCCGGGCCAGATACCCGATCGCGGGTGGCTCGCCGGGAGTCCGTGCGGCGACCGGCTCGCGGTGGCCGTCGAGGCGAATTCCGAGGGGGACGACGACTATCTTGTCGCGGCCGACGGCCAGAAGCTCGGCCATGGTCTCGGCGTAGGCCTTGCTCGGAGCCAGGAAGACGTCGGGGTCGCCCGAGCGGGCGCGCATCTCGGCGACGACTCGCTTTCGGTGAGCTTCGGGCAGATCATCGATGAATAGATCCTCGCCTTGGACCGCCACCACGACCGGCACCCCGAGCTCCCGTTTGAGCTCTCCGACCAGCCCGAGGAACATCGAGTTCGTGATCTGAACGACATCGGGCTTGAACTCGTCACGTAGCCAGCCGACCAGCTCCTCGAGCTCCTTGCGCGCGGTGCCGCTCTCCCCCTGGAGGACGCCGAGAGTGAGATCGCCCAGCTCGCGGGCGTCGGTCGAGCCCGAGAGCTTGGCGGCCAGGTTGAGCAAGAAAGGCCGGTTCAGAAGCCAATCGATGGCTCGATGACGCCGGCGAAAGAATGCGCTCTTCTGCTCGAGATAGACGCCGACCGCTCCGTAGAAGACCCGGTCCGAGCTGACGTTTTTCTCGTCGGTTCGGATCGGAGTGTAGGTGGGCAGGAGAGTCACCTCGAGCCCCATCCTCTGCAGCTCGGCGGCGACCGCATTGTCGTGGATGCAGGAGCCGCAATACATGCCGCCGGCGCCGGCCGCTATATAAGCGATTCTCATACGACCGCAGAGCGCGAGGATCTGCCTTCATCTCGCGCCGTGCTTGCTCGGAGCTCCTCGACGTACTTCAACCTACGCCTCCGGTGCCCCTCGCTGCGCGCGACACGATCTAAAGACAGCTTCTCGCGCTCTGCTCCCGAATGGCAGTGCAGGCTCATCATTCTGCTTCGAAGAAACGCGCCAAGTGTGTCTCGGATGGCGGCGTGGTGGCCAACGAGCCGATCACCATGGCCAGGGACGAGGCGACCAGAATGACCGCGACCGGCATGATGCCCATGCCGAGCACGGTGTAACCGGGTGCGTTCCAGCCCTTGCCGAAGTAGAAGATCCAGAGGACGGCGGTCGTAAGGACGGCTGCGAATGCGCCGGCCTTGGTGCTGCGCTTCCAGTAGAGCGCGGCGACGATCACCGGGGTCAGCGCGGCAAAGCCCGTGAAGCACCAGACCCCGAGCTTGAACAGGCTCCGGTCGACCCTCAGGGCCAGGCCTAGGGCGACGGTGAAGATGGCCCCCACGAAGACGCGGCCGAAGAGAACCGTTCGCCGATCACCGAGCTGGTCGGCGAACCCGTAGTGGCGAACGATGTCGCGAGTGAACATGGTGCTCAAGGACAGCACCTGGGAGTCGAGTGACGACATCACCGCGGCGAAGACGCCGGCCGCGAGCATTCCAGCCATGGCCCCGGGAGCGTACTTGGCGATCATCATCACCAGCACCGAGTTGGCCTGTGGGCCCTCGAGGCCGGGAAAGTCGAGGTTGCCGAGAATCCCGAGAACTACGCTCGGAATCCAGACGATCGCGACGCAAACGGGGTACGCGACGATCGGGAGCCGGAACGACCGCTCGCTCTTCGCGGTGAGCCAGTGCATGAAGATGTGCGGAAACATGCCGACCGACAGCGGGATCGCCATGTATGTCAGGAGCTGGAGCGGCTCGACATGCCCGCTGCGGGCGAGCAGATCGGGAGCCGACTCACCGATCCGATTCATCGCCGCTCCCAGTCCGCCCATCTTGCGAGTGATCAGCAGGAACGTGGCCGCGCCCAGCGTCATGAATACCAGGGTTTGGAAGGTGTTTGCCCAGGCAGTGCCTCTCAGGCCGCCGATCGAGACGTAGCTCAGCACCACGACCGACATCAGCACACTGCCGACCCATTCGGGTGTCGCACCTTCGGTGATCTGGGCCAGCGTGATGCCGCCGCCCTTGATGCCGATCAGCAGATAGGGCACGAGGAGGGCGACCATGACGACGAAGAGAAGCAGGCCCAACGCGTCCGACTGCCAGCGATCGCGGAGGAACTCGACCTGCGTAAGATAGCCGTGACGCTCACCCAGGCGCCAAATGCGAGGCGCCAGAAAGAGGAACGCCAACGGCACGACCAGAGCGGATGACGAGGCCAAGAGCGCGAACACGCCGACGCCGTGGTGGTACGCCTCACCCGAGGCGCCGAGAAGCGAGAACGCCGTCATGTGGGTGCCAAAGAGCGACATCAGGAGCAGAAACGGACCGATGGTGCGCGATGCCAGAAAGAAATCTTCCCCGGTACCCCGAAACAGCCGGTGGCTGAGCGCTCCGATCGCCAAGACCAGAGCCAGGTAGAGCAGGATGATTGCGAGTGTCATCGCCTGCGCGCCGAGACAAACAGCCCGAAGGTCAGCGAGACGGCGAGGCAGTACCCTACGTGGTAGAGAAGGCCGACAGGCAGGCCGAAGAGCAGATCCGAGTTGTCACGCAGCCAGAAGTCCTGGTGGAGGGCGAAGAGAGCGAGTACGACCAGCGCGAACAGACCGGTGACCTTGAAGAGAGAGTTGTCGGTGCCTTGCTTCATCGTGCGCGGGTCGCCGGAAGGCTACACCAGTCCCAGCCCGGTCACTCCGAGCGCACGCGAGGAATCTCGACTCGTGGGCACCTGATGATCATTCGCCGGGGGGTTCCTCGCGTGCGCCCGGAATGACGGTCCAGGGAACGAGAGCGAAAGAGGAGTGTGAGCCTGCTCAGACCGGCGCCAGCTCCACCTGCTCTCGCGAGGCCTCTTCGGTGAGCGCCGCGCGGATCTTGTCGAGCGGCTTCCGGTAGACGTTGCCCACCAGGAGGTCGACCAGCTCGCCTCTGCAATCAGGGTGTCGCTTGAGAAAGCGGGCAAACGAGAACGCCGGATCGTAGAACGCGTAGACGAGCTGTCGCATGGCGTGGACGCCGTGCTTGTAGAACTCGATGTGGGCGCCCAGCGCTGCCGCTGAGATGTCTCCCGCCTCGAGGCCGGAGCAGACCGAGTCGGCCGCCATCTCGCCCGATTTGAGCGCCAGAAACACACCGGTCGAGTACACCGGATCGATGAATCCGCCGGCGTCGCCGGCCAGCACCCAACCGTCGCCGGCACTCTTGCTCGGCGTGTAGGAGAAGTCGCGAATGGCCTTCATCGGCATCGCCTGCTCGGCCCCCTCGAGCCTGGCGGCGAGGGCGGGGCAGTGCGCCAACTCTTCTTGGAAGACTACCTGCGGGTGCCGGGAGCGTCCGAGGATGAGGTGGCTGATGTCACCGACGACACCGATCGAGACCGTGTCGCCGGGAAGCGGGATCCACCAGAACCAGGACTTGTGCTCGTCCGTGTGGAGGATGATGGTCGCGCCCTCGTCGACACCCATGTCCCGATGGCCGCCCGCGAAGTGGGTGAAGAAGGCCCCGTTCTTCAGTCGCGGCTCGACCTCGAGCAGTCCCAGCTTGCCGGCCAAAAAGGCGCGTTGCCCGGTGGCGTCGACGAGGACCCGTGAGCCGAGATCGACGGCTGCGCCGTTGTCACGGACCCGCACTCCGACCGCCCGATCCTCCTCGAACAGCACCTCCTTGAGAGTCACTCCGCGCCGCACCTCGACGCCGTTCTCGGCGGCGTTGTCCAGCAGCATCTGATCGAACTCGCTCCGCAACACCTGCCAGGTCTGGGAGCTCTCGTGACTGTCGTGGTCCCGGAAGTAGAACGGCGTCGAGGCACGGCCATCGGAGCTCACGAACTGGACGCTGAACTTCTTCGGAAAGTGGCTGGCCTGCAGTTTCTCGAGTACACCGAGCCGCTCGAAGATCCAGTAGGTCGCCGGCATCAAGGATTCGCCCACCTTGAACTCGGGCCCGATCGAGCGTTCCACCAGGAGAGTGCGGTGCCCTTTCTGGGCGATCAGGGTCGCGGCCGCGGCACCGGCGGGCCCACCCCCGGCGACGATTACGTCGTAGTCGTCGCGCGAGAAGATCACAGTCGATACTCGAACGACAGGGACGCCGACAGCGGCTCGCCGGGAATGACGGCGCTCGATCCGAAGCCACGGGTCTCGTAATCCTCGTCGGTCAGGTTGCGCAACCGCAGGCCCACACGCCAATCGTCGCGGCCGTAGGACAGGGCGGCATTCAGGAGAACGTAGCTCGAGATGGACGCCGTGTTGTCTTCGGAGATGAACTGATCGTCCACGAACCGTGCGCCGCCGCCGAGGCGCAGGCCATTTCGCAGGCTTTTGGTCAACCAGAGGTTGGCGAGATGCTCGGGCGCAAATGCCGAGCTGTTGCCCGAGCGGTCGAACACCGCGAACGGAGGATTCGAGAAGGGCAGGACGACGAGCTCGCTGAAGCGTGTCAATTCGCTGTCCGTGTACGCGTACGCGAAGCTGGCTCGCAGGCCGCGCGCCAGCTCCCCTGCGAGCTCGAGCTCGAGTCCCTGGGAGCGTTGATCGCCGGCCTGCTGGGTAAAGCCGTTGTCGTCGGGGATGGCTATGTTGTCGCGCTCGAGAACATAGACGGCGATGGTCGAATGGAGCTTGCCGTCGGCGAAGTCGCGGCGAGCGCCGATCTCGAGCTGTCGGCTCTCCTCGGCGTTGCGCTCGCCGACCACGCGCGGCGACGGTGGAGCGAACGAGCCGGCCGCGTTGACGTAAAAAGCGACTCCCTTGCTCGGCGAGTAGACCGCGCCGAGCATCGGACTCAGCTCTTCCTGGCCACGCGAGGAGGCGCTGACATCGTCCTCGAAGTCGATGATGTCGAACCGCAAGCCCGCCAGCAGCATCAACTTTTCACTGGCTTGAAAGCGCTCGATCAGGTACGGAGCGATGACGTCGCTTCGCGAGTCACCGCGCGCGGATTGATCGGGCAGGAAGAAGACCGGCTGCGTCGCGGTCTCGACCGGTGCCAGAAGATCGATCGCCGGAAGCAATCCGACGTCGAGGGAATGCTCGTCGGAGAACTGGGCCACCTCGATTCCCGCGAGAAGCTGATGGCGGCTCTCCTCCGGGCTCCAGAGGATCTCAAACTGGTTACCGACGAAGTCCTGCTTGTCGTCGAGGCCGACCAGGGTTCGGAAGACCTCGAGGTTGCCGGTGAAGAAGCTCGGGAACGCGCCGTTGAGAAGCGTGCCTTCGGTCCTCCAGTCGAGCTCACGAAAGTAGAGCTTGTTGCGCAGCTCGAAATGTTCCGAGAGAGTGCGCTCCAGATCGACCTGCACGCGTAGCAGGTCTTGATCCGAGAAGTCGAACGGGGAGGCGTAGGATCTGTCGCGCGATACCGGCGGCAGCTGCCCGTCTACCAGTGGCAGGCCGGCGTCGGGCACGTACTCGGAGGTCACCGCCTCCAGATTGAGGTGCACCGCGGTGCGGTCGTCGGGTCGCCAGGAGAAGGCCGGGTTGATCGCGGTGACATCGCGCTCGCGACCGTCGCGATAGCCATCTCCCGAAAGTAGAAAGCCGTTGAGGCGAAAGCTCGCGGAGCCGTTCTGGTTGGAGCGGTTGAGGTCGAGCGTCGCCTCGGTTCTGTCCCAGGAGCCAAAGCTCACGCCCACCGAGCCGAAGTTGCCCGGCACCGGCTGCTTGCGCACCAGGTTGACGACCCCCGCCAGGGGATTGCTGCCGTAGAGAAACCCCGCGGGTCCCTTGAAGACCTCGACCCGTTCGGTGTTGTACATCTGATAGAAGGTCGATTCCGGCTCGGGCGCGCCGTCGGTTAGGATCAGGCCGCTGTTGAGCGAGTCGAAGCCGCGCAGGACGAAGAAGTCGAAAACGCCGTTGCCGGTGTGGACGTTGATTCCGCTGACGTTCTCGATCGCGTCCCCGAGGACACGAGCCTTCTGCTCGGAGAGCACCTCCAGATCGACGACGCCGACGTTGGCTGGCGTCCAGCCGGTCTCGAGCGGCAGCTTCGCCGTGATCGTATTGGTGTCGGGAAGAAACGGCAGGCTCTCCTCGACGAATAGCTCTTCGCCGTACTCGCCCGCAGGCTCTGAGCCGTCTGCCGGCGTCGGGGAGTCGGGGTCATCTCCTTGCGGAGTGATCGACTGCCCGAGAGCCGGCGCGGTACCGGTGGTCAGGATGAACGCGGCCAGGGCCGCAAGAAATGTCGAGTTCCGCAAGGGGTCGTCTCCTAGGGTTTCAGGCTGACGGCGACCATCTCGCGCTCGTCGCGCACGAAGAGCCGGCCGTCGGCCAGTGATGGCATGGTCCAGGTCTTGCCTTTAAGAAGCCGGACTCGCGCGGTCTCGCGGTATTCGTCCGGCGTCGCCTCGATCGAGAGTAGGACGCCGCGCTCGCTCAACACCAGGAGGTGGCTGTCGGCATAGAGGAGGGAACCCTTGCCCAGGCCCCTTTGAGCCCAGGTCTCTTGTCCCGAGGCAGCCTCCACGCACTTGAGCGTTGCGTTGTCGAATCCGAAGAGATGTCCGTCTGCCAGTACCGAGCTGTTGAAGTGGTTGCGCATGACACGGCTTCGCCAGATCTCCCGGACTTTGAATCCGGACTCGGTCGAAGCGATCTCGAGGAGAGCGGCTCCCTTGTCGTAGCCGGTAGAGATGAAGATCTTGCCTTCTCCCACCAGCACCGGCATGGCCGCGTTGACGCCATAGGAGGTCTCCCAGGGAAACTGCCAGAGCACGGCGCCGTCTTCGAGCGCGGTTCCGGTCAGCCCGGCTGCGGTGAAGAACACCGCCTGCTTGCGACCGCCGATTTCGGCGACCAGTGGTGTCGAGTATCCGGCGCGATCGCTGCGAGCGTGCCATCGAAGCTCGCCGGAGTCCTTGGCGAGCGCGACTAGCGCGTAGTCGCGGCGCCCGCCGGCTTCGATCAGAAGCAAGTCGCCCGCCACCACCGGAGAGGCCGAAACGCCCCAGCGCGGAACACGCGCGCCGAAGTCCTCGACCAGGTCTCTCGACCACACGGGTGTTCCCTCGGCCGCGGTCACTGCGTGGAGGTTGCCCGATGCGCCGAGCGAAAAGACCAGGCCGCCATCGACCGCCGGCGTCGAGCGGGGTCCGCTGCCTTGGCTGTCACGACGATCGTCGCCGGTGACCGCGCTCCAGACCTCTTCACCCGTGCCCGCGTCCAAGGCGACGACGTACTCGTGGCTACCATCGCCGTATTGTGTGAACAGGCGATCATCCTGGATCGCGATGCCGGAAAAACCATTTCCCAGTCTTGTTCGCCACAGCACCTTGGGGCCTTCGAGAGGCCAGGAGACCTGCAGTCCGGTTTCGGCGGATCGTCCGTCTCCGCCTGGGCCGCGGTAGGAGGGCCAATCGGCGGCACTCGCGATCTGGACGCCGGCCAGCACCAGCGAAAAAGAGAGAACAGCGGTCTTCATCCGGACGAACATACTCGGCGGCCTCCTTTAGGTGTAGCGAGCGTTTCGGAAACGGTCTTCATAGAAGTTCGGGAGCAGGCTGTCGACTCTGAGCAGGCCCGCGGGCGTCAGTTGCACACACTCCTCCTTGACTTCGAGCCAGCCGGCAGTCTGGAGGCTGGCGAGCGGTTCGGCGAATCGTTCGAGCACGTCGACTCCGAATTTCTCGGAGAAGCCGGCACTGCCCAACTTGCCGAGCTTGAGCTGCAGGATGAACTCTCGGATCAGTCTCTCTTCGGCACCGGTGGCGAACGCGCGGCTCAGCGGGAGTTCGTAGCTCGCGACTCGAGCCAGGTATTCGCCCCAACCGTCACAGTTCTGAAAGTGGACGCCGTTGATGTGAGAGAACGAGGCCACCCCGGCTCCGAGTAGGTCGCAGCCTCGCCAGACCGAGTCGCGGTAGAGAAACCGGCACGGACGGTCCTTCTTGACCAGGGTGTAGGCGCTCGAGGTCTCGTAGCCAGCCTTGCCGAACTCTTCGATGGCGTAGGCGTGCCATTCTCGCTTGGTCTCCCAGTCGGCAACCGGTACCTCGAGCTCGCCGTGCAGGATCTTACTGGTGAAGCGCGTGTTGTAGGGAAGCTCAAGCTGGTAGATCGTCACGCTGTCGGCGTCGAGCGCGATCGCCTTGGCCACGGTCGTCCGCCACTTGTCCCAGGTCTCGCTCAACATGCCGGCGATGAGATCCACGTTCAGCTGATCGAACTCCAGAGACCGGATCCAGGGCAGGCAGCGATCGATCTCCTTCGAGACGTGAGCGCGCCCGTTGAGGCGAAGGATGTCGTCGTCGAAGTTTTCGATACCCAAAGAGAGCCGAGTGACGCCGATCTCGCGGATCGCTTGGAGCTTGGCCTCGGTGAGCGTGCCGGGCTCACACTCGAAAGCGACCTCTTCGGCGCCGGTCCATGGAATCGCCGCCCGTACCCGTTCGACGAGCGCCCTGAGATGCTTGGCGCTGATGTACGAGGGGGTTCCCCCGCCGAAGTAGACGAACCGGGGAGCGCGTCCCGCGACCGCAGCCTTGGCGGAGTAGATCTCTACTTCCCTGCCGAGGGCATCCAGATAGCTCCCGATCTCGTCGAAGTTCTTGTCGGTGTAGACCCGGAAGTAGCAGAACTTGCAGCGCTTCCGGCAGAACGGGATATGGAGATAGAGCCCGAAGTCCCGTTCGGTCGAAGGCGTGGTGTCGAGCGCCTGAATGGCTTCTGCCACCGCCGCTTCGCTCCATACTGAATAGGGAGGGTAGTTCGAGACAAAAACGCTGCCGAGATCCTGCTCCTCGGCGATCTCCCCTGAAGTTGCTGGATCCGGCCGGGTCATGGCGCGCCCTCTGCCGCCGGACTGTCGATTCTCGGCCCGAAGGCCAGAACCGCGCCGTCAGCGGTGCCGACGACGAGGTGGCCCTCGCCGATGGCCGGAGAGGCGGTCACCGGGGCGGCGAGTTCGTAGCTCCAGAGCTTCTCGCCGTCCGCCAGGCGCAGAGCGAACAGATCACCGTTGCCCGAAATCGCGTATACCCGATCACCGGCGACGATCGGCGACGGATCAATCCGGCCACGGGTCGGAAACGTCCACAACAGCTCGCCGGTCTCCGGCTCGAGCGCGTGCAGCAGCTTGTCGCGCCCGCCGATCACGACCACCTTGTCGGTGACCGCCGGCGATGAATAGAACGGGAAATTCTTGTCCGGGTGGTTGTAGCGCCAGACGAGCTCGTCGCGGGCCCAGTCGACGGCGATGACTTCGTTGTCGAAAGTGCCGGTAAACGCAGTGTCGCCCTTGACGGCCATGCTGGATGCTACGTAGGAACCGAGCTGGAGTTTGCCTGCTTCGGTGCCGTCGGCGAGATCCACCTTGCGGAAATAACCGTCGCAGCCGGAGACCAGGACATGCTCTCCGGCGATCGCCGGAGTCGAGTGAACGTAGCCGTCGGTCTCGATCTTCCAGCGCAGGGCTCCGGTCTTGCGGTCAAGCGCGTAGAGAAACTGGTCGTAGGACCCGAACAGCACCAGGTCTCGCGCGAAGTTGGCCGAGGAGATGATGCCGCCGTCGGTTTCGAAGGTCCAGCGGGCGGCGCCGCTGGCGGCGTCGACGGCGTGGAAGACGCCGTTCTCGTCTCCGAAGAAGACCAACCCGTCACGTATCGAAGGCGACGATTTGATCTCGGCGTCGGTCGGGTACTTCCATCGAAGGGAGCCGTCCGCGAGCGCCAGCGCGTAGAGGCTTCCGTCCAGCGATCCCACGAATACCGTGCCGGCGCTGATCGCCGCGGTCGACTCAATAGCGTCGTCGGTCTCGAAGCTCCAAACCGGTTGGAGCTCGAGCACCGGAACCTCGGTGGCGACGCCGTCGAGCGACGGGTTGCCACGAAACTGCGCCCAGTCTGCGGCGACGGGCGCTACGGTGAGGGAGGATGCGGCAACAGCCACTAGAGCTCCAATGGTGAGGCATCGGTGCAAGTAGCGTCGGGCTTGTGTGCCCGACGTCCGCAGTCGAGACAGAGCTCGACCGCCACAGCAATGCAGCGCCTCAACCATAGGCTTGTTCATAGAGATCCAAGAAGTCGTTCTCATTCACCGGTCTCGGGTTGAAGCCGCCTGTCCATTCGTCTGTCGCGAGCCTCGCCAGCGAGCCGAGAGTTTCTCGCGGCACGTCGCGATCTTGCAAGCGGCCGGCCAGGCCGGCCTGACGGCGCAGTTGTTCGAGTCGTGTTGCCAATGCCTCGGAGCCTCCGGGTACGAGTCGATCATAGGCCTCATCGACCGCCCCCGAGTTGAAGCGAACGACAGACGGCAACATCAGTGCCACGGCCTCTCCATGGATTATTCGGCACCGCGCGGTCAACGGATTCGCGGCGGCGTGTGCCGCCCCGAGCATGGACCTCTCGATCGCGGCTCCGGCCAGATGGGCGCCGAGCTGCATGCCGGCGAGAGCTTCGATCGAAGGCTCCTCGCCGAGCACTTTTTCGAAGGAGGCGTCGAGGAGGCTGAAGGCCTTTTCGGATAGGTCCCTCGATCCTGGCGTGGCACGGGTGGTCACCAGGCTCTCGACAGCGTGCGAGATGGCGTCAAAGCCCGCGACCGAGCGCACCCATCCGGGGGCGCTGACCGTGAGCTCGGGGTCCAGGATGACCCGCCGGAACAGGGCTTTGGGATCGCCGCACGCCATCTTTCGCTGGCTACCCGCCTGGGAGATGAGAGCGTAGGACTGGGCCTCGCTTCCGGTCCCGCAGGTGGTGGGGACCGCGACCATCGGCAACATGGGCTTCGAGGCCTTGCCGTAGCCCCAGTAGTCGGCCATCTCCCCGCCGTTTGTGAGAAGGAAGTTGGTGCCCTTGGTGCAATCCATCGCGCTTCCACCACCCAGAGCCACCAGAATGTCGGCGCCGAATTCCCGCGCCGCTTCCACGCTGCGCTCGACGTCATCCGTGGAGGGGTTCTCGTGCACGTCCGCGAACAGCCCGACCTCGAAGCCGGCGCCGGCGATGATCGCGCGCGCGTTTTCGGCGTGCCCCGCCTCGACCAGTCCGGAATCGGTGACAACGAGCGTTCGGCCCCCGCCCACCGATGCGATCTCTTCGCCGAGCCGCTCGAGGCTGCCGGCGCCGGTGACCGTTCTGGCCCCGCCGAACGAACCCGACCAGGCCCCCAGGGTCGAGTCGAGTTCGGACGGCAGCGGCGCGCTGTCCGCGGAGATCGTCATCGGCTTCGGTCCGGTTGGGCTAGGCCACGCCCTGGTAGGAGCGTTGACGGTAGAGGTGTTCGAAGAGATTGCCTTCGTGGGGCTGGTCCCACGCCACCTTGCTGGTCGGCAGGGCGGCGAGATTCAGTCTTTCTACGTTGGTGGAGGTCAGGAGTTTGCGGCGGAAGTCTTCGTCCGCCGTGAGACCGGTGACCACCAGGCTCGGCCCTATCTTCTCCAGGAGCTCGTCCTGTGGCGTCTCGACCACGGAGGCGAACGGAAATAGATACTCGGCCGACGCCAGCGGGTGCTCTGGATCCTCACAGAAGACCACCGTCGGCAGAACGAACCAGCAGCCATCGGCCTCCGCGACCCGCGAGCCTTCGCGATGGCGCGCGGTCGCATCCTCGGCGCCGCCCTGGGCCAGCTGCGCATCGATCACGTTCGAGAGGCTCTCGGCGGCCTTGCGGCTCGGCATCGCCGCAAGTCGCGCTTCCGGGTGATCGAGTGGCAGGGCGCGGATCTCTGCGAGCCGCTTGGCGATGGCGTCGGCGATCTCCCTGCCTTTGGCCGGCGTCCAGACACCCGAGGCGTTGATGCACGAGCGGCCACCGTTGTCGGCGATCGAAGCGACCATGAGATCGAGATGCTCGAGCCAGCTGTCAGTGGCGTCGTCTCCGAAGACCACCTTACTCCAGCCTGGTCCGTGAATCTGCACTGCGTGGTTGGTGCGCCAAGGGTCGACCGTCGCACGGTCGCCGTACAGCATCGAACGGCCGGTTCGGAGCAGGATCTGCTGGGCGCCGGCATGATCCGAGGGGTAGTAGTGGAAGGCACTCTCGGGACAGCCGGCGGCGATGAACGCCTGCGCGATTCGAAATGGGGTCCAGGGCTCGCGGCTGCCCGGTCGCAGTGCAAGAGCCGTCTTGAGCGGGATCGCCGGAATCCAGAGCGAGTGCACGCCTGGCGAGTTGGAGGGCAGCACCGCGCCCAGTGAATCGGTTTCGCGGCGGTAGGAGACGATCCTGCCGTCCTGCTCGCCGAAGCCCCGGTCCAGGATGTCGAGATCCAGGCCGCGGGTGAGTCCGCCCAGGACGGTCTCCATTTCCTCGAGGACGAATCGAGCCTTGGCCATGTTGGCCCTGACCATGGATTCTGGCAGGCCGGTGGTGACCGAGGTCTGGAACACGTAGTCGTCCGCCGACTGCATGCCCTCGCCCAGAGGCAGATCGCCTTGCGCGAACAACTGGCCGGCTCTTCTCGAGATCTCGACCAGATCTCGGGTGGTCATGCTCTCGAGTGCCCGCCGGGCACTGCCGATCTCGAGCAGGTCCTTGGCGATCAGACCGGAATTGGCCTGGCTGATTTCGGCGACGGTTTCGCCGGTCGCCAGATGCCCGAGCGTTTTCGTACTCAGGCTGCGGTAGGTCTTACCCGCTCGGAGCAGTGGAATATGGAGCATGGTTGCGGCCTCCCTCGGAAGCAGCGGCTAGTAGACGCCGACCACGACCGACTCTTCGAATCGGGTGAACAGGCGCAGGTCGGCAACGCCGTCCCAGGGATAGAGATCGATCGGCTCTGTGCGCTCGCCTTGGTCGCGCTCGAGAAACCGGGGCATGAAGAAGTCCTGGGTGAGCGTCGTGAGCATCACCCGTCCGGTCTCGCCGTATTCGACCACTCGTTCCGGGTCGTCGGGATCGACCAGGTCGAAGATGGCGCGTGGATGCGGCGGGTAGTAGGTGATGGTGTAGTCCTTGGTTTCCGGATCGAAAGGCTTCGAGCATGCCAGTCCCATCAGCGTGTTGCCGTAGGTCGGCACGAAGTCGATTCCGGGTACCAACTCTTCCCGGGCGAAGCGATGGAATTGCGCGTTCATCTCGGTGCCGCCGCAGAAGATCCCGGTGATGCCCGCCTGGGGCAAGGAGACCTTCTCGCACAGCGCCTCGAGCAGCTTGGGCGTGGTGAACACGCATTTGACGTTGGGGTGGCCGCGCAGAATCTTCAGGCCCTGGTCGATTACGTGCTCCTTGTAGGTCTCCATTCCCTGGTGATTGCCGGCCTTGATCATCTTGTTGACCCAGCGCGGATCCAGGTCGACGTGAAACGCCATGCCGCCGCGGACCTGCGCCAGGTGCTCGATGGCCAGTCGCAGCCGCCGCGGACCGGACGGACCCAACATCAGCCAGTCCGACCCTCTCGGGAAGGTCTCGTCCGAAAGCGACTCACTGAACTGTGAATAGTCGATGCGGAAGTCGTGGATGTTGAGCCGAGTCTTGGGCAGGCCGGTCGAGCCGCCGGTTTCGAAGGCGAACAGGGGCTCTCCCTCCAGCCCCTTGGGCAGCCAGCGGCGAATCGGCCCCCCGCGAAGCCATTCGTCCTCGAAGTGACCCAGGTACTTCAAGTCGTCGTAGCGCTGGATCTTCTCGCGCGGATCGAAGGGCAGTTTGCTGGCGTAGTCCAGCCAGAACGGGCTGCCGGTCTCCGGCGAGAAGTGCCAGGCGACCATCTTGCGCAGGTGGCTGTCCAGCGCCACGCGCGCGGCTTGGGCTCGCTCCTGTAGGGTGCCGGTCGTCGCGGTCGTCATTCTTCTTTCCGGTCTAGCAGCCCGTGGTAGAAGACCAGACGGTCGCGTTGCGAGCGCCATGGGGCCAGATACCAGGCGCCGCTGCGCAGGCGATGCCGAAGCATCGTCGAGGAGCGGCAACGCTGG
>JBHHWO010000088.1:0-18898 GCA_046756565.1 Thermoanaerobaculia bacterium
GTCCCTTGGCTCTCGCAACGCGGCCGTCTCGACTTCTACCACGGGCTGCTAGAGTCCCGCGTCGAAGGGAGAGAGTGAACGATGTCCGAATTGAACATGACACTGGGTGAGGTGCGCGAGCTGATCGGCGAGGGCGTGATCTTCGGCCACGCCGATTTTCACTGTCGCGAGATCCGAAGCCTTGCTTTCGCAGAGGAGCAGGATCTGGCGGTGGTCGGTAGCCCCGATCAACTCGCGGCCGCGGAGGCCAGCGCTGCCGGCGCCTTCCTGGTGTCCGAGGCCCTGGGCGGCCTCGACGGCCACCAGCTGATCGTCGAAGACCCGATGGCGGTCTTCGAGGAGCTCGAGAAGCGCGCCCGTGACGCTTCCGCGGGCCAGCCGGATCCGGCTCACCAGGTGGCGCCATGACGGAAACGCCGCGCGTGGCCGTGGTCATGGGCTCGCGGTCGGACTGGGGTGTCATGGAGAACACCAGCAAGACCCTCGACGATCTCGGGGTGGCGCACCGGGTGCGGATTCTATCTGCCCACCGGACGCCGGAAGCTCTGATCGAGTTCATGTCAGAAGCCGAGACTGACGGCGTGCAGGTGTTCATCGCGGCTGCCGGCGGCGCGGCGCATCTCGCCGGCGTGGTAGCGGGACACACCACCAAGCCGGTGCTGGGCGTGCCCATGGACTCCAAGCTCGACGGGCTCGATTCCCTCCTTTCAATGGTTCAGATGCCGGCCGGGATTCCGGTCGGGACGCTCGCCATCGGTAAGGCGGGCGCGGTCAACGCGGCGATTCTGGCCGCACAGATCCTGGGCTTGAGCGATACCGACGTCGCTGGGGCCGTGGTTTCGAACCGCCGAGCGCGAGCCGATGCGGTACTGGCCGAGGGCGATCCGAGGACCGGGGACCGGACGTAGTCCCACTATGACCCGGCTGGCGTACGCTGTCGCGATCGCGGCGATCGCGAGCTTCGCGGCTCTGGCCGAAACCGCGGTTGTCGTTCGGATATCCAGCCCCGCGGTCGGCCAGCCGGCCGTCGACAGGGTCGACCTCGCGGTCGAGATCGAGGCTTTCGGAATCGAGGTCGAGCGAGTCGACCTCGAAATCGACGGCAGGGTCGTTCATCGCTGGGACGCTCCGCCGTACGAGCTGACGCACGACTTCGGGATGAGCGGTCGGAGTCGCCGGATCGTCGTGCGAGTGCTGGGGGCCGAAGGCCCTCTGGCAGAGGCCGCTCGCGTGACGCCTGCTCTCCGTATCGACGAGCTCGTAGATCTGGAGCTTCAGCAGATCTACGTCACGGTGACGGATCGGAAGGGAAAACGCGTCCGCGATCTGGCCAGGGAGAACTTCACCATCAGGGACAGCGATCAGAAACAGGAGATCGTCACCTTCGGGGTCGGCCAGATCCCGTTCACAGCAATGCTCCTGGTGGATTCGAGCCTCAGCATGCGGGGGCGAAGACTCGAGGCTGCCCAGGCCGCAGCTCGGGGCTTCGTTCTGGGCATGCGGCCGCTCGATCAGGCCCAGGTTGTCTCGCACTCGGATCGCGTGCTGCGGGTAACGGGCGTCGGCGGGCGCGACGAGCTGACCGCAGAACTCAGCGTGCCCTTCGAAGCCGTGGGCGGCACGGCTCTGCGTGACCATCTCTACATGGCGACTCGAGTTCTCGAGAGCCGGCAGGGTCGGCGGACGCTGGTCTTGCTGACCGACGGCTGGGACCAGGTGAGCGTTCTGTCGATCGACAAGGTACGCGCTGCCATGAGACGCAGCCAGTCGGTGCTTTACTGGGTGAGGCTCGCAGGCGACGAGCCGACCTCCTTTCATATGCGCTCGCTCGATCCCGCCAAGCTACGCGAGTTCAAGGCGATTCGCTACCAGCCACCGCCGAGCTCCTGGGTCGACGAGAAACTCGCCCGGCAGAACTACCGTGGCCTGGAAGAGCTCGTGGCGTCTACCGGTGGCCGGATCGTGGTAGCCGACTCGATCGCGGGCATGGGAGGGGCGGTGGCCGACGTCCTCGACGAGTTGCACGAGCAGTACGCCATCGGCTACTACCCGAGCCCGAGCCCGGGCACCGGCCGCTGGCGCCCGGTTTCGGTGAAGCTGAACCGGAGAGGACTCAAGGTCCGAACTCGGGAGGGCTATGTCGACCGGTAGAAGAGCGGGAGCACTCGGCGTCATGACGGCCGGTGCGCTGCTGATCGCGGCCCAGCCCTTGGCGGGTAGAGATCGGCAGTGGTCGCTGTCGGCGCCGGTGGGCGCGCTGGGCGGCCGGGAAGTGACCATCGAAAAACGGTGGGCAGCGAGGCCGGCGTCTCTGGGGCTCGAGAACGCCTACCGAGACCTTCTCCGCGAGTGGGCGAACGGGTCTCCGCAGGCCATCGAACGCTACGCGGAGCTTCAGGCCCTGGTCACGGAACGGTTCGCCGGCACGCCGATTCGGGCCAAGAACTATGGCTACGAAGAGGTCCAGCGCGGCCTGAGATGCGTGGCGGCGATCGAGACCAACACGATCGAGAATCTCGCCGCGGTGGATGGCGATCTGCTGCTGGTCGTCTCGGCGTTTCACCTGGGGGTCTTCGAGCACCTGATGAGGCGTCTCGGCCTTCACTGGCTCGCCGGCGAGGACTGGCAACGCCTGGAGACTCTCCGCCGTCTGTACCGTGACCGGCGCGATGCTCCGGCGGCTTCGGAGGAATACCGGCTGGCGGCGCTTCAGATCACGATCGGCGCCACCCTTGAACAGATTGGGCTGATTGGAGCGTTGGAGAAGGCCCGATCGGCCTTCGAGCTCGCGACCCGCTTCAGTCCGGACGATGAGGTGCCCCGCTACTGGGTGGGTTTCTTGAGCGAGAAGTTCGGTGACTATCGAAGAGCCCGATCGAGCTTCGGGTGGCTGCTCGAGCGAGCACCCGGAGATTTCGAAAGCGGCCTTCGCCTGGCGTTGGCCGAGGCGCGGTCGGGAGGAGCTCCGGAAGGCGCACAGCGCCTGAGAGCACTGGTCGAGTCGACCGCTCCCGATTGGATTCGTGTGATCGCCGGCCAGGAACTCGCCCGCGGAGTCGAGGTCGAACTCCCGGCCGAGGCCGTTCGGCTGCTCCAGAGGACCCGAACCGAGTTCCCGTCCGCACCCACGGTGACGGTTCAACTGGCCGAGCTCCTCGGCGACGGCGTCGAAGAGAGCGAGGCGCTGCTCGAGGAGATCCTGGGCTTGCCGCGCGGCCGGGAACCGTCGCCACGCCTGCTCTACGAGGAGGCCCGCACCGAGGGTCTCGAAGCCCGCGTCCGGTCGTTCGGAGACTGGATCTCGAGCCGCTTCGCCGACCTGGTCGAAGCGATCGACACGATCGAAAAGCTCGAAACGGTGCAGGGCGCACTCCGGCGCCACGGAAGCGCACGCGTGGGGGACTTCCGAACCGGTTTCGAGAATCCCAATCGGGAACGGCCGGTCTTCGAAGACTGCGATGGCTTCAAGATGCCGAAGAAGTGATTGGATCCGCGAGCGGGGATCGGCCGCTACTTGGCGCCGGGATCCGTTTCAATCGGCGCGACCTCCGGCACCTTGACACCCGGCTGGATGATCTCCCGGCCCTCGTTGTCCTTGGCGACGCGCACCATCTCGCGGACGTCGGCCAGGAGCTGCTTGGCGTCGTAGACGATGCCGTCTTTGACGGTGTACTTGACGCCGCCGACCCGGACCGGCTCGTTGTTTTGGTCCACCTTGATGGCGCCAGTGCCGTAGAGCACCTTGAAGTTCTCCAGCGGGTTCTCCTCTACGACCACGAGGTCGGCCAGCTTGCCGGGCTCGACCGAGCCGATCTGGTCGGCCATGCCCAGAGCCTCGGCGCCATTGTAGGTCGCGGACTTCAGCACCTCCAGCGGGTGGAATCCGGCTTCCTGGAGCAGCTCCAGCTCGCGGATCAGGCCGAAGCCGTAGATCTTGAAGATGTAGCCGGAGTCGGAGCCGGTGGTCACGCGCCCGCCGGCGTTCTTGTAGTCGTTGAGGAAGTTCATCCATTTGCGAAAGTTCTTCTTCCACTCGATTTCGTCGCGGGTGGTCCAATAGAACCAATATGAGCCGTGGGCCTTGCGGCTCGGCTGGAAGAAATCCCACAGCGCCGGCAACGTGTATTCGTCGTGCCATTCGTCACGACGCACCCGCATTAGATCGCGGCTGGCCTCGTAGATCGTCATCGTCGGGTTGATCGTGAAGTCGAGGTCGATCAGCTCGTCGATGACCGCGTTCCACTTGTCGGTACCTGGCTCGGCGGCTTGCTTCCAGAGGCGGCCGGCTTGGCCGAATCGGTGCTGCTCGTTGGCGTAGTTGTAGTCGAGCGGGTAGTCCTGAATGATTCGATCCGTGAATAGTGCTTCGGGCAGCCCGTACCAGTGCTCCATCGTGGTCAGCCCCCAGCGCGCCGTGTTCAGCACGTTGACCTGGGTGACGTGGAGCTGGGCGTGGTGGCATGCCGAGCGCAGATCGCGCTTGACCGCCTCGTCCAGCGCGGCCGCCATGATGTCCGGTCGGTAGCCGAAGAACTTGAAGCCGTCGGCGCCTTTCTCGTCCATCTCGGCGACCCAGTCGCGTGCCTGCTCGGTGTCGGTGAACGGCTCCTCCCGGCCCTGACCGAAGACCACGTATGCCTGGATCCGGGGTGCGGTGATCTCGTTCGCGGCGCTCTTTGTCTTGTGCTCCAGAACGAAATCGATGCCGTTGCCGCTGGCCGGGTCGCGAATCGTGGTGATGCCGTGCGCCATCCACAGCTTGAAGACGTACTCTGCGGGCGTTCCCTGAGAGACGCCTCCGATATGGCCGTGCATGTCCACAAAGCCCGGCAGGATGTACATGCCCTCGACGTCGATCTCCTGGTCGCCCTCCTCGGCCGTCGGCCGTTTCTTCTCCTCGATCGGCACGCCGGGATAGCCGACGCCCTCGATGTCGACGATGCGATTGCCCTCGATGACGATGTCGACGGGTCCGACCGGCGGCGAGCCGGTGCCGTTGATCAGCGTGCCTCCTCGCAGGATCAGGCGATCGAACGGGCCTTCGCCCTCCGCCCGCGGCGGAGCGGGCTCGATGCTCTTCGGCTCCTCTTCTTCCTCAGATTCGGCAGATTCTTCCTTGAGGTCGTCTTCCTGTGCCACCAGCGGCACGCTTGCCAGGTAGAGGCACAAGGGGATTAGGCACAACCGTGCGAGCGGATTCGATTTCATTCGAGCAATCCTCCGTGAATCGGGTTGTTCTATCACGGTATCGGGGACACCTTTCGTAGGTGTCCCCTCCCGGCTGATTCTCGGAGCTACCGCTGCCCACATCCATCCGGTTTAGAATCATGGCCGATGCCAAAGCTGGACGAGCTGTTCGGCGAGTCCGCCACCGAGCGGATTCGAGCCGCGGTGAACGAGGCCGAAGGCCGGACCTCGGGCGAGATCGTTCCGTACGTGGTCGGTTCGAGCGACACGTACGCCGGCTCGTACTGGCTGAGCGCGCTTTTCGGTGCGCTCGCCGGACCGCTGGCGGCCTGGGCCGCATACGAACGCTTGGAGCTTTGGGGTCTGCCGGCCCTGGCCTGGCTGGTCGGTCCTGCGTTCGCGGGCGCAGTCGCCGGCTGGGTGGCTGCACGGCTCGTGCCGGCGTGGCGCCGCTGGCTCGCCGGCGCCGAGACCCTGGAGAGGCGCACTCGCCGGCGTGCGGCGGTCGCGTTTCTCGAAGAAGAGGTCTTCAAGACGAGGGACCGGACCGGGATCCTGATCTTCCTGTCTCTGTTCGAGCACCGGGTCGTGGTGCTGGGTGACGAGGGGATCAACCGCAAGGTCGAACAGCCGGAATGGGAGGGGATCGTGGAGGGGATCGTCAGTGGAATTCGCACTGGGCGACCTGCCGACGCTCTCGTCGAGGCGATTGGCCGTTGCGGTGAGCTTCTTCAAGAGCTGGGCTTCGAGATTGCGCCCGACGACACCGATGAGTTGAGCGATGAACTGCGCAGGCGCGATAGCTAGCGGCCTCCTGGTGGCCGTAGCGGCGCCGTCGACGGTCATCGAGTGTCTCGACCAGCTGGTGCCATATGAGAAAGGCTGGCTGGCCGATCGCACAAGCCGGCTCGTTCTCGAAGGCTCCGCTGGAGGCTCGCTGGTCTATCTGGGCGCCGAGCACACTCGCGACCCGTCGCACCGGCAATTCGAGCGATGGCGCTACGAAGCCGAGATGTTCGGTCCCACTGTGGTGTTCTACGAGGGACACGACACTCGAACCCCCAACTCCCCGCACGAGGGAGTCCGGGTCTCGGGCGAGAGTGCCTACGTACGCTGGCTTGCGCGACAGGCAAGTGCGCGCGTCCTCACGCTGGAGCCCACGATTCGGCAAGAGATCGACCACGTGCGTGATTTGTTCTCGGATGAAGAGGTGCAGCTCCACTACGTGCTGCGCGAGGCGATGCTCCTCAACAAAAGGACCGGCGTCGGCGAACCCCGGGTGCGGGAGATGATTGCGCGGATCCTGCGAGGCGAGCACTTGACCGAGTTCCCCAGGGTGCTCGGCGGCGTCGACGACCTCGAGTCGGCCTTCCGGCGCCGGTGGGCCTTTCCGCTGGCCTGGTGGAACCCGCCCGAAGCCTGGTTCAATCCAGCGACTTCGGGCCGGTCCGGAGGCGTCGTGACCAGGATCTCTCGCGCCGCCGCGGCGTTTCGCGACCGTGTGATGGTGGAGAAGATCCTGGAAGAGGTCGGTCGGGGCGAGCGGGTCTTTGCCGTCGTCGGCCGAGGTCATCTGCCGATGCAGGCCCCGGCTCTGCGCTGTGCCCTGGAGGGAATCGGATGAGCTCGCGCTGGGCCGGTAGTCGAACGAGAGCCGCCTCCGTGCTCGTGGTGCTCAGCGTGTGCGCAACGGTGCTCGGTGCGCTGGAAGTTCCGTTTCTGAGCGGCCGTGTCGTCGACCTCGCCGATCTGATCTCGCCCGACGCCGAAGGCCGGATCGACGCGACGTTGGCGGATCTCGAGGCCCGTCGGGGTCACCAGATCGCGGTGCTGACGGTCCCGTCCCTCGAGGGCGAATCCCTCGAGCAGTACTCCCTCCGTGTGGCGGAGACCTGGGGTCTGGGTCGTGCCGAGCAGGACGACGGCGTCCTTCTGTTCATCGCCCGCGACGACCGCAAGATGCGAATCGAAGTCGGCTACGGCCTCGAGCCGGATCTGACCGACGCGGAGAGTGGCCGGATCCTGCGCAACATCTTGACCCCGCGATTCCGGGCCGGCGACTTCGATGGCGGGATCGAACAGGGAGTCAACGCGATCGTGGCCACTCTCGAGGGCGACGAGGTGATACCTGCCGACCCGCCAAGCCGGGGCAACGACATGCCTGTGAGCGGGCGAATCTTCATGGGCGCCATGTTCCTGTTCGTCGTCGGCATCTTCTCGCTGATCGCGATATTCGGTTCCGGCTGCCAGAGCTGGTTTCTGTACTTCTTTCTGATGCCCTTCTGGGGCAGCTTCCCCATGGTCATCTTCGGTCCCCGCGGCGGCGTGATCGCGCTCGGAGCGTGGGTCATCGGAGCTCCAATACTGAAGCTGCTCTTCGGCAACACTTCCTGGGGCAAGGAATGGGTCAAGACGCATCCCGGCTGGTCGACGTGGAAATCCGGGAGCGGGGGAGGCTGGAGCAGCGGCGGCGGGTGGAGCGGTGGCGGTGGTGGTTTCTCCGGCGGAGGCGGCTCCTTCGGTGGAGGCGGGTCCTCGGGCGGCTGGTGAGCGACTCCGAGGCGATCGAGTCGATTCAGTCGCGCACGTGGTGTCTCTTCGCGAGCACAGAGAGGCTCGCTTCGAGACACACGATGCGCTCCTTGAGAGACCGGACCGGGGGATGCCTCTGGGTCGTCTCACCAGCAGGCCGAGGCAGGGCCCGCGGGTGTGCGCTGGGGCGGTCGATCACGCGTCAGGTAGCGTCGGGCCTCCGTGCCCGACGTTCGAACTGCTCCGACTCAATCAGGACGGCGCCATTCCGTGAGTAGAAAGATCGTCGTCATTACCGGCGCCACCCGCGGGCTGGGGCGCGCGATGGCCCTCGGCTTCGCAGCTGCGGGCTGTGTTGTGGCCGGCTGCGGCCGGTCAGAAGAACACGTTGCCGAGCTCGCGTCGGCGTTGCCTGCGCCGCACAGGTTCCGTATTCTCGATGTCACCTCCTCCGAAGTCGGGCTGTGGGCCGAAGACGTGATCGGGGAGTTCGGCCCGCCCGACCTTCTTCTCAACAACGCCGCCCTCATTAATGAGCCGGCGCCTCTATGGGAAGTGCCTGCCCGGATCTTTTCGGATCTGGTCGACGTCAACCTGAAAGGGGTCTTCGCGGTGTGCAAGGCGTTCCTGCCCGCGATGGTCGAGAGGGGCAGCGGCGTGATCGCGAACTTCAGCTCGGGTTGGGGCCGATCAACAGCACCTGGGATGGGACCCTACTGCGCCACCAAGTACGGCATCGAGGGCATGACCCAGACTCTGGCGCAGGAGCTACCGACCGGAATGGCGGCGGTGCCCCTGAGCCCGGGGATCGTCGACACCGACATGCTGCGGAGCGCCTGGGGCGACGGTGCGGCGGAGCACCCGAGGCCCGAGGTCTGGGTCAAGCGGGCGGTGCCGTTCCTACTCTCGCTCGACGCCTCGGCGAACGGCAAGTCGCTGACGATCGGGTAGCGTCGGGTCGGGAGGGGACACGAAAGGAATCGTGTCCCCGATTACCCGTTCGAGATTGCCGAGGCCGCCTGTTCCGTCAACCGGTCCAGGGTCGCCTTGAGCTTCGCCTGAGCCTCCGCCTGTGTTTCCTTGTCGAGCCGTTTCGGATACTCGATCGGCTCTCCGATCGCGACCGCGATGCGCGAAAAGGGCTTGGGCACGATCATCCGGTCCCAGGACTTGAGCCGCCAGCAGCGCGAGGCCACGTAGCTCAACGGCACCAGCGGTGCCCTGGCGGTCTGGGCGAGAACAATCACACCGGCCTGGGCTTCGTAGATCGGGCCGCGTGAGCCGTCGGCGACCGACAGCACGGAGATACCCTCCCGGCGGACCATCCGATGGAGGGCCTTGAGTCCCGCTAGGCCTCCTCCGCCGACCGAGCCGCGGGCAACTCGCAGGCCGGACATCTTTGCCGTGCGAGCCGCGATCTCGCCCTCCTGCGACAGGCTGGTGAGTATGCCGAGGGGCAGGCGACGCTTTGCCCAGCGTTTGCGCAGGAAGTAGCCGCAGTAGTTCGAGCGGTTGTGCCAGAAAGTGAAGACCGCTGGGCGCTTCGACTCGGCCAGCGTTCCGAGGTGCCGTTCGCCGACGATGCTGACGACCCGACAGGTACGCAGAACGGTCGCCAGCAGCACGCGAACGAGGAGCGCCGCCGGAGCGACGAACCAGGGATACCGCCTTGCCTCGCCGGGCACCGACTAACTCTGAGCCGGGAAACGAGCCGCTACCACCGTCAGGATGTCGCCCACGGTGCGCAGGTTGGCGACCTCTTCGTCGTCGACTTCGATGTCGAGGTTGTCTTCGATCTCGACCAGCACCTGCAGCGCTCTCGGCGAGTCGATACCGAGATCGCCGACGAGCTCGGTGGCCTCGTTGATCTCGGCCAGGGCAACGCCGGTCTCGTGCGCCAGAATCTCGAGAACCGCCTCAGCGGGTGTGCCTGACATCAGCCGGCGGGCGAGCTTCCGATCGTGACCAATCCGCTTCCGGCGCCGCTAGCCACCGCCGTCATCGACGGCTGCTCGGTCACGCGGGGCTCCCAGAAGCCGCCGCTCTCGTACAGGCAACGGACCTGGGCGTAGCGGAAGAGCGAGAGCATCACCGCCGGTCCGGTGTCGGGCTTTTCGGCCATGGCGGCCATGATGTCGGACCACATCTTGCGTTCCGCCGGGCTGCGCCGGATGAGCTTCTTCAGGATCGTCACGGCTTCGGCCTCGATCGGCCGCAGCGCCGCCTTGGCGGTCTGCTTGCCGGGAGCGAAGGGACCGCGCAGCGGGCCCATAGTCTCGATCATCTGAACCATGCGCTGGGTGAACGCCTCGGGCTTGTAGAGGCTGTTGCAGAGCCACTGCAGGCCGTTGGTCATCTCTTCGCGGGTCATGTTCGTGTGGATGATATTGGTGTCCCACGGGGTGCCCGCGACCTCGGAGCCGTCCTCGGTCAGGCGTCCGCTGGCTTCCATCCTGTCGAAGAGCGGAGTCGCGGCCGGGGCCACCAGGGCGCCGAGCGTGAAGATCGGCACCGCGTTCTCCATCGCGAAGTCGTATTGGACCTGGAAGATGTCCTTGGTGTCGTGGTCGAAGCCGACGATCATGCCGGCGACGACCGAGATACCGTGCTCGACGAAAACGCTGATGCGCTCGCTGAGGTCGTAGCCGACGTTCTGGCGTTTCTTGGTTTCCTTCAGACTCTCGACATTCGGCGTCTCGACACCGATGAAGACCAGTGTCATGCCGGCTTCGGCCAGCATCTCCATCATCTCGGCGTCCTTGGCGGCATCGAGCGAGACCTGTGTGTTGAACGAAACCGGCCCTTCGGGGCGCGAGTTGTTCCACTCGGCCAGCGCGCCCAGGATCCCCTTCGCTGTTTTTCGCGAGGCAGTGAAGTTGTCGTCGGCCAGGAACACGGATCGATAGCCGATGTCGTAGAGGAGGTCGAGCTCGGAGATGATCTGCTCCGGCGTCTTGTGGCGCTGCTTGCGTCCGAGGTACTCGATGACGTCGCAGAACTCGCACTCGAACGGGCACCCACGTGACGTCTGGACGCAGGCCATCAGCGCCCGATCGTTGGGGTAGAGATCCCAGCGGGGGAGCGGCGAGGTCGTGATGTCCGGCTTGTCGGCGACGTACTCGGCCTTGAAATCTCCGGATTCGAGGTCTACGAAAACCTCGTCGGCAATGCCCTCGAGCTCGCCGACCACGAGCACGTCGCAGTGCGGGCGGAGCTTCTCGGGCGAGAGCGAGGCGTACGGGCCGCCGATCACGACAGTCTTGCCCTTGGCTCGGAAAGCGTTGGCCACCTCGACCATGCGATCGCCCTGAGTGATCTTGCCGGTGATTCCGACGATCTCGGCGGGATGCTCGAAGTCGATCGGCGAGATGAACTCGTCGCAGATCGAGATGTCCCAGTCCTGGGGCGCCAGAGCGGCCACCGTGGGTGTCGCGAGATCGGCGATTCCCTGCGCGCCCGGGAAGCCCCATTGCTCGAAGACCTCCGCGCCGAAGTAACTCGGGCACACAGGTGCCGGGTTGACCAAATACATCGACTTGCTCATCGAAGCCGGCAGTCTAACAGAGCAGATCGACGGCTGTTCGATCTAGGACCGCCTCCAGGCCCTGATCTTCCCGACGTAGAACGGCAGGACCCCGAACCCGTAGATTGTCGTTACCGCGACGGCGACCGCCATGACCGCCCAGGGGCGATCCGTCACCAGCAGGCAGCCGAGAAGCAGCGCCGCTGCGAGGGCTGCCGGAAACGGATGCTCGAGGGATTCAGCGACGCGACGAGGCCGTATCTCGAGCCTCACCATGGCCATGCTAGCGGCCACGAAGCCCGAGATCACGGTGGCCGCCGCCAGGCTCGCAGCTACGGCGCCGATACCCGCCTCCAAGCCAAGGACCGTGACGATCAGGACGAAGCCGCCCAGCCTCGATGCCGAGACCCAGAGTCGCCAGGCGGGCTCCCCGGCGGCGACCAGGGCCGGCTCGGCGAGGCGCAAGCAGGAGACGAGGCCGGCGAGACCGAGAAGGCGGAGCGGCTCGATGGAAGGCCACCACTTGTTGCCGTAGAGCGTATCCAGGAACCACGGGCCGCCGATCACGACGATCGCTACCAGCGGGACGAGGCCGGTCAGCAGATGACCCATGCCCTCGATCAGGGCTCTTCTCAGACGGCCCAAGTCCTCCTGCACCACGGAGAAAGCGGGGAAGGTGACCCGGCTCACGAGGTGGAAGAGCCGCTCGACTGGCAAGCGGGCGATCTGCGAGGCGAGCGAGTAGTAGCCGAGGGGCTCCGTGCCGAGCCAGCGACCCACGACGAAAGCGTCGAGGTTGAGCAGGGCTCTCTCGACAAGACCGTTCAGCAGGAGCGGAGCGCCGAAGCCAAAGAGGCGCCGGAGACGCGCCGAACCGAACTCGAGCGAGGGCCTCCATCCGACGCTGCGCCAGATTAGGAGGGACTGCACCCAGCGTCGAGCTGTGAAGGCGCCGGCCAGGCTCCAGGCGCCGAATCCGAGAAGCGCCATCGCCACCCCGGTGATCCCGAAAACAACCTCGCCAGCGAGTTGCGCCGTCGAGACGGCTCTGAGGTCGAGAGACCTGAGGAGTCGAGCTCTTGGGACCACCAGTAGCGCGTTGGCGAGAAACACGCTGGACAGCAGCCGTAGCAAGGGTGCGGCTGCCGGGTTGCCGAGAAACGCCGCGATGTCGTGTGCGAAGCCGAGAGTCACCAGAGTCAGGCCCGAGTTTGCGGCCAGGATCGACCAGAACGCCGTCGAACGGTCGCGCTCGTCCAGCGGACGCATCCGAACCAGGGCCTGCGGCAGCCCTAGCTCTCCCGGAGCCTCGGCGAAGACGACGAAGATGACGCCGATGGCCAGCAGTCCGAAATCGGAGGGCGGCAGAAGCCAGCCGAGAGCCAAAAGCGAAAGCAGTCGGAACGCGCTCGCGCCGTATTCGCCGAAGCCCGACCACAGCAGGGCCCGCAGGGTCCTACGCCGAAGAGAACGGTCGCTCATTCCCACGGTCTTCGGAGCCAACTGCCATAGCGCCGGAAGAGGGGCTCCAGAGCCGCGTCGGGGGTGAAGCCGGCGACAGCCGACGCGAGTCGGGCCGAGAGCCCGGCTCCCGGTACGAGACGGAGGGCTCGTTCGATTGCCCGCGCGACTCGACCGGCGTCGCGCGTTTCGATCATCAATCCGAGATCCAAGAGTCGCGTCATGGGTTCGGCCACCTGGCCGACGTCGACGGTCACAGCCGGAGTGCCGCAGGCGAGTGTTTCAAAAACGGTCCGGGGCCCGCTCTCGAACGCGGAACAACAGACGGAAGCGTCGGCACCGCGGTACACCGAAGCCAGTTCGCGACGGTCACGGGGGGCGAGAAAGCGCAGGTGAGACTCGATTCCCAGGCTCGCGGCCCGTTTCGAGATTTCCCTGCGGAGCCGCCCGCGACCGACGAACGCGAGAAAGACCCCGGGCGTGGTGGCCGCCACGCGCTCGAAAGCGTCGACCAGCAGCAGAGGGTCCTTTTGGGCTTCCAGCCTGCCGACGAAAACGCAGATGCGAGCCCAGGTCTCGAGCTGCAACTCGGCGCGTAGCTCGAGGCGATCTCGTTCGCGCTCCTCCGGCGATCCAGGACGGAAGAGGTCGGAGTCCGCCCAAACCGGTTGGTGGAAAGTCCGCCCGGCCAGGCGTGGCATCACCTCTTCGACCCAGGCGGGGGTTCGGGGGTCGACGCCCCAGATCGAGTCGACGTCGGCCAGAGCGCGCCGTAGGACGCGGTGGTACAGGGAGCCGAAGTGTCGCCACCGGACGTCACTGCGAGCCGAGGCCAGTTCGGGCGGATGGTTGTGAAGAAAGCAGACCGAGCGGGCGAAGCGCAGCGGCCGGCAGGCGAACGGCGATTCGAAGCGATGGTACTGAACGATCCGACCGCGCGGGGTCGGACCATAGGCCCAGCCCGCAATCGCGAAGCGCAAGGACAACGGCACCAGACGGTGTGCGTAGGGATCGGTGTCGCAGAGCAGCGGTACGAACTCCAGAGAGCGGCCGCCGAAGGAAGCGAGGGTCCTACGGCCCGGAGGTCGCGCCTGCGGATCACGAGTCAGTCCGACAACCTCGAGTCGCCACTCTGCGGGGGCGAGCCGCAGAAAAGCGTCGAGAAACGTGTCGAAGCCGCCCAGACCCTGCCTCCAGGGGTCGAACGGGTGAACGATGGTGACGTCGATCCGGCGGTCTTTGTTCGGCACGTTTCAGAACACGGACTCGGCGTCGACAGTGGGTACGTCGTGCCAACCCATGCGCTTCTGCAACAGCCACGGCGCCCAGGCGTAGGTGCAGGCACCGAACGCCTCGATCGCGCGCGCGAACGCCGTGGACCCCAGGTACGCAGGAACGGCAGCGGTCTTGCCCGGCAGCTCGAAACGGCGACGCCATACCCGCGCCCACGTCTTGAGAAGGACTCCGGAGCAGACCAACAGCGGGGCCAGCACCGGAACCCGGGCCAACCCGGCGCCGGGAATCGAGCCCGAGCTTCGCCGGCAGTGGACATGATAACTGCCGACCCGGAGCCTCTTGGTCAGAAAGGGCGGCAGCTGGTGCTCGCACTTGGCGGCCGCGACGAACCAGGGACGGACGCCTCGCGCCGCCAGCTCGGCGCGCAGGATCTCGGTGGAGCCGCCGCCGGACACTCCCAAGGTCTCGTCGAAGCGAACGCGCCCGAACAGGCTGCGGCGCATGACCACGTTGTGCGAGTAGAAGCCGTTGGTGAAGCCGTCCTGAGGCAGCACCATCCCGCCGTCGCAGAGATCGACCGTCCGAAACAGGAAGCCGCGCGCGTAGCGGGTCCGCCCGGCCACCAGCTCGAGTCCCGGCCGAAACGCAGCCAGCATGGCGTCGAGCCAGCCCCGGTCGTAGGAAACGTCCGAATCCGCGAGAGCGAGAAACTCGCCTCGGGCCTCGCGCATCGCCAGGTTCTTGCTGCGGTAGTACGTGAAGCCGGGGATGGAGAGGACTCGCGCGCGGGGAAGCACGCTGGCCATCAGCTCGGCCGGATCGGGCCCGTCTGCGTCTCGGACGAGGAGAATCTCGCAGTCGCGGACCGGAAAAGTCTGGTCGCGCAGCGACTCGAGCGATCGCAGCAAGAGCTCAGGATCCCCCAGATCCTGGGAATTCCATCCTTCGACGGCTACGGTCACCTGTTCAGGCGAGACCGCGACTCTCAGATCGCTTGCCGGCTCGGACCGGTCTGTGCCATACGCGGGTCGGCTCATGGGCGCATCCGAGCGCGATGATAAACGCCCGGTCCGAGTCCGGCCAGCTTTGGCGCCGGCGATGGGCCGGATCCGCCAGTCTATGATGTGCCGTGCCCAGTCTTAGCGGACCTCGAGTACTACTGATCGGCCTCGACGCTGCGGATCCGGCGCTGCTCGTCGAGTGGGCCAGGGCGGACCGGCTGCCCGTTCTGGGCGAGTTGATCGGAAAGGCACTGGTCGCCGAGTTGGAGGATCTCCCGGGCCTCTGGACCGGCGCCGTATGGCCGAGTTTGATCACCGGTGCCTCACCAACCCACCACGGCTACTATCACTACCACGACTACGACCCGCTCTCGTACGCAACCGCGCCGTTCGTCGAGCGCGGCTACCCGGTAGCTCCGTTCTGGGAGACCCTGTCTCGCACCGGCAAGCGCGTTGCGGTTCTGGACGTACCCCTGGCTCCGCTCAGTGAGTCGCTTCCCCGTGGGCTTCAACTCGTCGATTGGGCGGTGCACGAGCCCGAAGGACCGGCACGCAGTCTGCCAGCTGATCTCGCCTCGAGCCTGATCGAGCGGTTCGGTTCGGACCGGGTGGGACAGTGCGACTTTGGCGGCCGAGGTCCGACCGACCTTGGTGTTTTCAGGGACGGCCTCGTGGATCGAGTTCGGGCTCGAAAAGAGCTCACCCGGCACGTGATGAAGCAAGGCTCGTGGGATCTCGTGGTCTCGGTCTTCAGCGAGACCCATTGTGTGGGGCATCAGTGCTGGCACGTGCACGACCCCGGTCACCCCATGCACGAACCAGAGACCAGACGCCTGGTCGGTGATCCGGTGCTCGAGGTCTACCAGGCGGTCGACCAGGCTGTTGGCGAGCTCCTGGAGCATGGGCGAGACGAAACCGATGTCTTGATCGTCGCGAGTCATGGCATGGGCCAATCGTTCCGAGCCCATTTCTTGCTTGATCGGGTCCTTCAGAGGATCGAAGGCACCCGGGCTCGCGGAAGCCGGTTGTTCAACCTGCTCTACAGGGGCTGGCGGCAATTGCCGGCAACATGGCGCTCAGCGCTGCGACCGGCGGGCTCCCGTGCCCGCAAGAGCCTGGGGGCCGCCGCGCGTCGAAACCGCAGGAGTTTCGAGCTCAACACACACTGTGGCTACGGGGCGATTCGCGTGAATCTCGAAGGCAGAGAGGCGGAGGGCAAGGTGGCCGCCGGCGACTTCGAACGGTATTGCGACGAGCTCACGCTGAGGCTTCGGGAGTTAACGGATCCGGCATCGGGACAACCGGTCGTGCGACGGGTCCTGCGGACGGCGGACCACTACGAGCGCACGCCGACCGACGTTCTTCCCGACCTGATCGTGGAATGGGAGCGCGACCTCGATGCCGTGGCCGTTTTCTCGCCGAGACTCGGGCAGGTCAAGGCCGTCGCGCAGGCGGCCTTTCCCAACCGCACCGGGGATCATCGGCCCAGTGGAGGCCTGCTTCTCAGGATCGGGCCCGGAACCGCGCCCAGGACTCTGGCGCGACCCGCGAGCGTCATGGACGTGGCGCCCACCGTGTTCGAAGCCCTGAACATGGACGCGGGCGGCTTCGAAGGCCGGCCGATCGCGTGACGCGCTGATCGGGTCAGCTCAGTCGCTGCAAGGCGCCGTCGAGGTACCGATTCCGGATCGCGCTTCGCTGGACCTTACCACTCGTGGTCTTCGGCAACTGTCCACGCTTGACCAGAACCAGGTCTGCAAGGGTGAGTCCGAACTCGTGTCCCACTTCGACGCGAAGATCGCGGGCCAGGGTCTCGAGCTTCTCGGAGTCCTTCTCGCTGACCTCGACCACGAGAATGATCTGCTCGCCCTCGCCGCCGCGGCTCACGCTGAAGGCCGCCGCGCGCTCCAGCCCGCCGCCGCCGGAGACCGACTCGGCCAGCCACTCGAGCTCGTGCGGCATCAGGTTTTCGCCGCGAATGATCAAGAGGTCCTTGAGCCTGCCGGTCAGATAGAGCTCACCCGAGCTCAAGAAGCCGAGGTCGCCCGTCCGCAGCCAACCGTCGACCAAATTGTCGGCGGTGGCTTCCGGGTCGTTGAAGTAGCCGGTGAACGTGCCGGGGCCTTTTGACCAGACCTCGCCGACCTCGCCTTCGGGCAGGTCGGATCCGTCCGGCGACACGATCCGGACGCGCGTGTCGAGCACCGGGGCACCGACGCAGTAGACCTCGCTCAGGCCGAAGCCGCTTTCGCTTGCGCCCGTCGGGATGGGCAGGGTGCGGGGTGCTCCGCCGGTATCGTCGATCGCTACCACCAGAGTGGCCTCGGCCAGGCCGTAGCCCGGCCGGTAGTTCTCGGGCTTGAAGCCGCAGCGGCTGAATTTTTCGAGAAAGGCCCCGACCGTTTCCGGCCGGATCATCTCGGCCGCCGAGAACGCGACCTGCCAGCTCGACAGATCGAGTCCTTCGAGGTCCGCGTCTTTGATCCGGTCGACGCAGAGCTGGTAGCCGAAGTTGGGTGCGGTCGCGACGGCGCGGCCACCTGAAGCGAGCCGCTCAAGCCAGAGACGCGGCCTTCCCAGGAAGGCTTCGGAAGGCATGAGATGGAGGTCCACTCCCTTGAGCATCAGAGTCAGGTTCGAGATCAGGCCCATGTCGTGGTAGAGGGGAACCCACGAGGCCCAGTGATCGATGAAGCCGCGCGAGTCGTCGCGATGCGGCCCTGCGACCCCGGCATCGAGCGCCAGCGCGTTGTGGATGGCGCCGCCGTGGGTGACCTGAACCGCTCGAGGAAACCCGGTCGATCCTGAGGTGAGCTGCAGAAAAGCGGTGTCCTGGGGTCCTGCGTGCGCGATCTCGAAGCCCCCGGTGGGCCGAAGCGCCGCGAGCTCATCCGGTGTCACGCACTCTGGAAGTGGGTTATCCGAAGGCGGCAGCTCTGCTAGCTTCTTCGCCAGGCTGCCGGTGGAGACGACCAGGCGTGCGTCGAGCCTGCCGACAACGCCGACCAGCTTGGCGAGCTGGACTTGGCTCGCTCCGACCGCCGCGCCGGGCGCGATCGCCACGGGCAGTGCCCCCAGGTGAATCGCGCCCAGCCAGACTTCGAACCAGTCGAAGGAGGACGGGAGCGCAACCACGATTCGATCACCGGGCCTGACACCCGAGTCGGCCAGGCGGGCCGCAGTCTGCTTCGCCGAGTCCAGAACCTCGGTATAGGTGCGGCGGCCGACCGTCCGCCCCCTGCGGTCCAGAATTGTGAGCCCGCTCTGCGGGGACTGGTGCGCCGCGGCGGCCACAGCTTCGGGGAGGTTCGGGAAGGGAATCAAGGCGTCGGTGAAGCTACCACGATCGGATGGGCGGTTCGGTCGAGATGCGCCGCGCTTCGGCGGCAATCGGCGGGCTCGGAGCGTCCCTCGGTTGTTCGTCTCGCTCCGCACTCGGCGGAGTCGATCCGCCTGCGATCCCATCGGGAACACTTTTCCAAGGTGTCCCCTCCCGACTGGTTTTCAATCGGGTCTCTGTGGTGACTCGATGCGATTGAGGGCCGCCGGTGCCGTCTTCTCGCTCGCCCCTCGGAGACTCGGGTAATCGCTCGCTCGCAAGAGGCACGCGGCCGGCCTTTCAGGCACAGTACCGACCGGACGGAAACCGCGAGCCGTAGAAGGCACCTCGGCCCAACGTCGGGCACCCTTCGCTGCGCTCGAGGGCAGGCTCGGGCCCGACGCTACTTGAAACATAGGGGCCGGTCGCGGGAAGCGAGGCCTCACGGGTGGAGGCACACTCGGCGCGGAGGCCACGGCGAGGCGGCAGGCAATCCGCGCAGGGGGCTCTCCGCAAGTGCCCGGAACTCTGGTGGGAGGTCACAAGTGGTTTGCGCGCAGCGGAGCGCAGGCGAAGGCCCGTGGCCTAGCAGCCCGTGGTAGAAGACCAGACGGTCGCGTTGCGAGCGCCATGGGGCCA
>JBHHWO010000089.1:0-18440 GCA_046756565.1 Thermoanaerobaculia bacterium
GGACTACGTGCTGATTTCTGTCGAGAGCGGCTACCAAGCTTTGGACAAGTTGGAGAGTGCGGCGGCCGATCTGGTCATCGCCGACGTTCATATGCCCGGAGCCAGTGGCTATGAGGTGTGTCGGGAATCCAAACAGCGAGCTCCCGACACGCCGGTGATGCTGCTGGTCGGGACTTTCGAGTCGTACGACGAGGACCAGGCCGAAGCGGCCGGGGCAGACGAGCATCTCAAGAAACCGTTCGATTCCCAGGATCTGTTGAGCCGCGTGCGCGAGCTCCTGTCCCGAAATGAGTCCGACGCGGGATCGGGAGCCGAGTCCGAGTCGGCTACGGCTGCGGCGGCAGAGGATCTGCAGGCGGCGGAGGCTGCGGCGGCGACGCCCGAATCCGCGGACGATTCGGACGAGCCGGAGGACTACGGTGACGCAGGCGGATCGGAAGAGCCGGAGCCCGAGGAGCCGGCCGAGGTACCGGCCGAGACCACCGATAAGGCGGCGCCGCTGGAGCTGTCCGACGAAACCGTCGACCGCATCGCCCGCAGGGTCGTCGAGCTCTTGTCCGAAGAGGCGATCCGGGACGTCGCCTGGGAGGTGATCCCAGATCTGGCCGAAGTCGTGATCAAGGAGCGATTGCACGAGCTGGAAAGCCAGGTCGAGTGACTCGATGCCGGCGCCCGCCGAGTCGCCGGATCCGCCTCGGCGCGGGTTTCCCGAGTTCAGTCGCCGCCTGCTGAGACAAACGCACTCCGATCCGGGGGCGTGGGTCGTGCTCGCACAGGTCGATTCGACCAACTCGATGGCTCGGCGCTACCTGGAGCGGCTCGGGGAGGACGCTGGAGCCTGTTGCTTCGTGGCCTGGGAGCAAACTGCAGGCCGGGGCCGGAGAGGCAGAACCTGGGCGAGCGCGCCCGGTCTCGGGCTATACATGACCCTGGTCGTTCCGCAGATACCGCAGGATCTCCACGCGGCCCTACCGCTGCTCGTGGTCTGCGGTTTGGCACGAGTCGTCGAAGACGGCCTCGTCCCCGACGTATGCGTCAAGTGGCCGAACGATCTTCTGAGCTCGGGCCGCAAGCTCGCGGGTGTTCTGGTGGACACGATCAGCCGACCCGGCCGCCCAGTGACTGCGATCGTCGGAATTGGCCTCAATGTCCATCACCGAACCGAGGAGCTTCCGCTCCCCTCGGCGACCTCTCTGGATCTGGAAGGCGCGCCTCCAACCGACCTGGCCGATCTCGCCTGGGCCGTTCGATCCGGGATCGGTGGCCGGATCGAGGCTGGTCCATCCGTCGAGGCGGTGGTCGAAGAAGTCCGTCGGCTGACGTGTCACCGGGAGGGGGATCGTTTGCGATGCGTAGCGGGAGCCGAGGTGGTCGAGGGCCGGTTTGCCGGGTTCGACGCAGAAGGCTGCTTGCAGCTCGAGAGCGCGAACGGCACTCTGACCATTCGTTCCAGCGAGATCCTCGAGGAGTGACCGGAGACCTGAACCGGTCTTCGGACTCGGCCCTGGATCACAGCTACTTTCGTGCTCTCGAGGATGCCTTCGTCCGGCTTCGGGGAGCTCCGCTGCTGCTCTCACCTGCCGATTGGCAAGTGGCGAAGGAATGGCGCCGGCAGGGGATCCCGTTGGAGCTGGCTATTCGTGTGCTGGAGAGGATCTTCGAGCGCCAGGAGAGCGCCGAGAAAAGGACCGGCATTCGAAGTCTGCGCTACTTCCGCAAGGCGGTGGAGGGCTCGTGGCTGAGAATCGTGGAGATGGGCGGCGACCCGAAGGAGGCGGACAGTGCGGAACCAATCGACGTCGAAGAACGGCTCACCCGGCTGGTGACGGCTCTGAGACTCGCGCGCAATCAGAGCGAGGCACGGCCGGCGAGCCAGACCGCCGGCCTGACGACGATCCTGGATCAAGCTCTGGAGCGGATTAGCGAGCTTTCCGGCGAGGCAAAGGAGGTCGAGGGAGCCTTGGCCCGCATCGATTACTGGATGCTCCAGCGCCTGCGGGAGAGTCTCGATGAGCGGACGCGGAGTTCGATCCGCGAGGACGTGCGCGGCAGCACGACCGATCTTTCGAATCGGCTCTCGGAAGATCGGGAGCGGCAGGTTCGTAGGCTGCTGTTCGACGGGCGTATGCGGGAGATCCTGGGTCTTCCGGTTCTGTCGCTGTTCGGGACCCACGCCCAGCCGCCGGACTCGGGCTAGATCGCCCGCCCGGGCGCCAGCTGGCACGTCCGAAAGGCGTCTCTACCTGCGTGTCGAGAGGACGCACTCCGGCCCTGCAGCCGGCCCTGTTCGCCCTGGCCGGTGTGCACCTTGCGGCCACCGGCATGCCGCTTGGTGGAGAGCCGGCGGCTGTGCCCCTGGGTCTCCTGCTGACTGCTCTGGGTTGGGGCCTCGGACGTCGTGTCGGGCGCGCCTGTTTTTGGCTCGGCATCGGATTGCTCGCGGTCTGGGGCCGCGCGAGTGCGGCGGAAGAGTGCTTCCCGCGTATCGATCTCGCCAGGCCGGTGGAGCTAGCGGGCGTGCAGCGTGAGCCCTGGCAGCGAGCCGCGGGGGGCTGGGTGAGCTCGGTCGAGGTGAAGCGAGTCCGGCAGAAAGGCACAGTCCTGGGCTGCTGCAGCTCTCTCCGAATCAGCTACGGCGGCGAGTCTCCTCCCGTCGGATCGGATGCGGTTCGCTTGAAGGGATTCGTGAGACGTGCTGGGGCTCATCGCAACGCCACCCGGCGACATCCGCTGCCCCGATCTCCCGCGTACTGGCGAATGCACCTCAAGAGTCGCCGTTTCTGGCGGGAGGACCGCTTCGCCGAGACCTCGCTTGTTGGCCCTGCCGGGCGGCGTCTGCGGGCATGGCTGGAGCCCGGGCTATCCGAATCGGAGAGCCGACCGGGCATCTCGGTCGCCCGCGCCCTGGTCCTGGGCGACCGAAGAGCACTGAGTAAAGAGACCACCCGTTCCCTGCGCCGCTTCGGCCTGTCCCATCTGTTTGCCGTCTCGGGCCTGCACGTAGCTCTGGTCGGGCTGCTGGTGCACACGGGTCTCAGGCCGGCTCCCCATGGTCCGCGGCTCGCTGCGACCGGAGTAGCGGTCGTGGGCTATCTGCTGCTGGTGGGTGTTCGCTCTTCGATCGTGCGAGCGACCGCGATGGTGCTTCTGGGCTCATGGGCGGTGCTTAGAGAACGGCCGCCAGACGGCCGGCAGGCACTGTGTGTGGCGGCTGCGGGCCTGGCGCTGCTGGATCCAGCCCTGATCTTCGAGCTGGGATACCAGCTGACCGTGTCGGCGAGTGCAGGAATCCTGTGGCTGAGACCGATGCTGGAGGAGCGATGGCAGACGGTGCCGCGCGTTCTCCGGTCAGGTCTGGCGGCGACCGTCGGTGCCCAGCTCGCGAGCTTGCCCTGGACGGTGAGTGCGTTCTCGATCGTGCACCCGCTGGCGCCGCTATTCAATCTGGTGGCCATCCCCTGGATGGCCGGTTTCGGCTTCCTGGCGTTCGTAGGCACTGCCGCCGGGCGTATCCTGCCCGCTCTGCGCGAGGGTGTGTTCGACCTGCTGGACGTGGCGGTACGACCGCTCGGTTGGCTGGAGCTCCTGCCGGCTTCGAGCTTGTGGACCTGGCCGATCGCACTGACCTTCTGGGAGGCCTGTGCGGCGTCGGCCGCACTTGTCGCGGTGTTGCTCGCTCGTCGCGCCTTCACGCGGGGAGCCAGTGTGGTCGTCGCGATCGTCTTGCTCCTTGGACCCGCGCCGAGGGCGCTGCCAGAAGTGGTCTTTCTCGACGTGGGACAGGGCGACGCGATCCTGCTGCGGGACGGCGGAACCGCCGTCTTGGTGGACGGCGGCGGGTGGCGTCGAGGCGACCTGGCGGCTCGGGTCACGATTCCCGCTCTCGCGCGGCTGGGCGTACGCCGCCTGGATCGTGCGATCGTGAGTCATTCCGACGTAGATCACTGTCAGGGTGTCGCCGACCTGGCCCGCTATCTTCCGGTCACCGCGGTCTGGACGGGTTCCGGTGCGGCTGCATCGCCCTGTGTGAGAGAGCTGGTCTCGATCCCTCGCGTTCGCTGGAGGACGGTGTGGCGAGGAGAGCGCCTGACGGTCGGCCCCCTGGAGCTCGAGATACTCCACCCGGCGCCGGCCGGCCCGGCAGGCGGAAACGATGGCTCGCTGGTGATTCGAGCGCACGTGGGAGGCGGGACGATTCTCCTCACCGGGGACATCGAGGCCTCGGGCGAGGCGCGTCTGCTTCGCGAGGTCGGTTCCGAGCGCCTGCGGAGTCGCATCCTGAAAGTGGCCCATCACGGCAGCCGCACGTCGACGACCACGCGGTTCCTGCGCGCCGTCGGGCCCAGCGTGGCCGCGATCTCGGCCGGCAGACGGAACCGCTATGGTCACCCGTCCTCGGAAGTGCTCGACCGGCTACGAAGACAGCGAGCTCATGTGGTCAGGACCGATCGCGACGGCATGATCAGACTCCGGTTCACGGATGCGATCACGGAATCGCCTGCGGTGTCCGATCATGACCGTCTCGGTGACCTAGACTGAGGCCGATGCTGGAAGCGCTGACCATCGTAGGACCTACGGCGGCTGGAAAGAGCGGCCTGGCGATGCGAATCGCTCCCGATCTCGGCGGGGAGATCATCAATGCCGACGCGCTCCAGGTCTACCGGGGGCTGGACATCGGTACGGCGAAGGCCTCGGTCGCCGATCGTGAACGGATCGGCCACCACATGCTCGATGTCGCCGATCCGGAGGAGCGCTTTTCGGCCGGCGCGTTCGCCCGCATGGCGCGGGCGGTCATCGAGGCCCTGACGAGCGCGGGGAAGCTGCCGATCCTGGTCGGGGGCTCCGGCCTTTACCTGAAAGCCCTGCTAGAGGGAATCACCGAGATCCCGGAGGTTCCAGATCGTGTGCGTAGACGCCTTCTTGGGCGCCTCGAGACCGAGGGCCTGCGGGCCTTGCGAACCGACCTTCAACGACTGGACACCGCCACCGCGGCGCGCCTCGCGCCCGGCGACACCCAGAGAGTGCTTCGAGCCCTCGAAGTGGTGATCGGAACCGGACGACCGCTGTCGGAATGGATTGCCGAAAAACCCCCAAGGAAGCAGGAAATCCAGGCTCGCAAGATCGGTTTGACGCTGTCGAGAGGGCTCTTGTACGATCGCATCCGCGCCCGAGTGGAGTCGATGCTGGAGGGCGGTTGGCTGCATGAGGTCGAGTCCCTGCTCAATCGAGGCTATTCAGGAGAGGAGCCAGCGTTTCAAGCGATCGGCTACCGGCAACTGGTCCGGCACCTTCGGGGCGAGAGCTCGCTTGAGGAGGCCGTAGACGAGACCGTTCGCTCGACCCGGCGATATGCCAAGCGCCAACTTACCTGGTTCCGCGCCGATGCCGGGATCGCCTGGTTCGACGCCTCCGATGCCGATGCCCTCGAGAGCGAGGTTCGCAGCTGGCTGGTGAAATGAGATCGCGAGTATCGATGGAGCAGCTCGCGGGCTGCGTATTGGCGCTGGCGAGCCTGTTGGCGGGGTGCGCGACCGCGCCGGCTCCGACTCCAGAGCGATCCACCGAACATGCCGAAGCGGCGTATCTGATCTCGCCGCTCAGGGGCTACCAAAGGAGCGTAAACGCCACCGAAGCCGAGCGTTTGCGCCGGGCACACGAGGCACTGGTGAAACACAGCGACAGTGCCGGATCTCGCGGCGTAGCGACCGAGCTGCTGGATGCCAGTCCCGATCTCCATCCCGCGTCCGTGCTGCTGGCGCAGTCGGCGTTCGTAGACGGGGACTTCGCCAGAGCTCTCGAGAGTGCAGGGGCGGTGGCGTCCGTCCATGCCGAGTACCTGGCGGCACAACTCCTGGTTGGCCGCGCCGCCGAGAAGTTGGATCGCATCACCGAAGCCTTCAAGGCCTATTCCACGATCGCGCCTCGCTCGGGCCTGGCGGAACGTCGCGCGGCGACGCTGCGAGACCGGGCGGTCGAGATCTCCGCAAACCGGGCCCAGGACTTGATCGCCAGAGGCCGCTGGGAAGAGGCGGCTGGAGAGGTGGGCCAACTCGAGACCTGGGCGCCTGAACAGAAGCGAACTCTCGAGATTATTGCCCGCTTTGCGGCCGGGACCAAAGACGCCGGCCGCGAGCTCGAAGCGGTACGGCGGCTGGCCGGCTCGAACCCTTCTGGCGAGCTGCGGCGGCGCATGGCACTGCTCGAGCTCGATGTGGGTGATGCCGGCGCGGGAATGCGAATCCTCGAAGAGCTGGTAGCGGAGAGTCCTGGCGACGCCAACCTGGTGGCCAACCTCGACCGCGCGAAATTCCGCTGGCGGCTGGGTCTTCTGCCCGAGGACGTGGTCGAGCTTCTCGATCGTCCGGAGCTGGCCCGCGCTGAGCACGCGAAGTTGTTGTTTTGGCTATTTCCGGATGTGCGATACGGACGGCCCGGCGAGGGGCGAATCGCTTCCGACATCCTGGATCACCCGCACCGGCATGAGATCGCGCGAGTCGTCAACCTCGGGCTCATGCGGGTGGATTCGACTCTGCATCTGTTCTACCCGGATCGGCCCTTGACCCGGCGGGAGGCTCTGCAGAGTATTCTGCGGATTCTGGACTCGCGGCGGGCGAGACCCGCCTGTTTCGGGGACTCGGATCCGAGGGCCCGGCTCTCGACCCAGACCCTGTGCCTCTTGTCGGCGCGCTGCGGCCTGCTGGCCGAGCCGGCCGATTGCCTGCCCGAAGCCGGAGCCTCGGGTCAATTCGTCGAGGGCGTCGGCTTTGCGGCTCTGAACATATCCGGCGGCCAATGAACCTGACCATCCCGAATCTCCTGTCCATCGCCAGGATGGGGCTGATACCGTTGTTCGTGATTGCGGTTCTGGAGCAACAGCCCCAGCGCGCCCTGGCGGTCTTCGTCATCGCCGGCGTCACAGACGCGCTCGACGGGTTGATCGCACGCTACCTCGACCAGCAATCGGTACTCGGTGCCTATCTGGATCCGATCGCGGACAAGCTGCTGCTGACGACGGCGTTCGTGATCCTGGCGATTCCGAACACACACACCGGAATCCTCATCCCGATCTGGATCACCGTGCTAGTCCTGGCCCGGGACGTGACTATCCTGGTGGTGTCGCTGGTCTTGCAGCTGGTGATGTCGATCACGGAGTTCCCGCCGATGACTTTGAGTAAAGTCAACACGGCGGTGCAGATCACGGCGATCATCCTGGTTCTGATCACCGGCCTGACCGAGTCGATCGACACTCTGGTGTTGGGCACGCTCTACCTGGTGGCGGGTCTGACCGTGCTCTCCGGTTTGCTCTACATTCACCACGTCAACAAGATGTTGGCCGCTCGTGATTAGAGGCCGGCTCGCCGACCGGATCTGCTGCTAGGCTCGACGAGCCGTGCGAAAACCCGATCCAGCGATACTCCGGCTGATCGTCTTCGTGGGCGGGCTCGCCGCGCTGGTGGCCCTGCTGATTGTCTTTCGTAAGATCTTCCTGCCCCTGCTGCTCGGTCTACTGGCCGCGTACCTGCTCGATCCGGCGGTCGACTGGTTCGAGCGTCACGGGCGTTCTCGCACCTTTGGAGTGGTGGTGATCGTTGCGGTGCTGATCCTGGCGATCAGCGCCGTCGCCGTGTTTCTGATCCCGGCGCTGGGGAATCAACTCGAGCGTCTGGCCGACCGGCTGCCGGAGTACCAGAAGCGGATTCGGGTTCAACTCGAGCCGCTGTTCGCGCGTCTCGAGGCTCGCTATCCGGCCGAGATCGAAGAAATTCAGGCGCGCGCGGTGGAGAGCGTCCGCGAGAACTTTCCCAAGCTCGCCGGCTCGATCGGCAAAGCGGCGAAGGGGATCTTCAGCAATCTGTTTGCTTTCGTGCTGGCGTTGCTGAACCTGGTTTTCGTGCCGGTGTTCGCGTTCTATCTGCTGGTCGACCTGCCGAAGGTGAAACGTGGACTGCTCGAGCTGGTGCCGGTCGCCTACCGAAAGGTCGTCGTGAGCCGGGTCTCCGAGGTCGATCGAGCGATCTCGAGCTTTGTCCGCGGGCAGCTCACGATCGCGATCGTTCTTGCGGTGATCAATGCCCTCGGCCTGATGTTGCTGGACGTACCGTTCGGCCTCGGCATCGGGATGATCGCGGGTTTCGCTAACATGATTCCCTACATGGCTCTGGTGGTGGGGCTGTTGCCGGCCCTCGGCCTGGCCTGGGCCGAGCACCAGGAGATCGCTCGTCTGGTCGGGGTCGTGGCGGTGTTCGGGGGTGCTCAGGCACTCGAGGGGATGGTCCTCAGCCCGAGGATCCTGGGCAAGAGCGTGAACCTGCATCCAGTGTGGGTGCTGCTGGCGATCATCGCCGGCGGCAGCTTTTTCGGGTTCGTCGGGATGCTCGCCGCGGTACCGGTGGCAGCCTCGATTCAAGTGTTCACCAAGCACTGGATCGAGCTCTACAAGAGCTCGGCAATCTACCGCTATGCCCCCGAGATCAGTGCCGCCTCCGAGAACGCTGAGGGCGGTTCGGAATCGGAATGAGTTCGTTCGTACATCTGCATCTGCATAGCCAGTACAGCCTGCTGGACGGCGCGAATCGCCTGGACGACGTGATCGGAGCGGCAAAGTCCGCGGGCATGACGTCCCTGGCGCTCACCGACCACGGCAATCTGTTTGGAGCGATCGACTTCTATAAGCGCGGGCGCAAGGCGGGCATCAATCCGATCGTGGGCATCGAGGCCTATGTCGCTCGGGGCAGCCGCACCGTGCGCGAGCGGGGCAAGGGCTCCAGCAACCACCTGGTTCTACTGGCTCGCAACGAGACCGGCTATCGGAATCTGATCAAGCTCACCTCGCGTTCCTACCTCGAGGGCTTCTACTACAAGCCGCGGATCGATAAGGACCTCTTGCGTGAGCACAGCGAGGGGCTAATCGGCCTGTCCGCCTGCCTCAAGGGCGAGGTAATCGAGAAGATCCTGCACCGCCAGGAGGACGAAGCGGAGGCCACCGCCAGGGAGTTCCGGGAGATCCTCGGCGACGGGAACTTCTACCTCGAGATGCAGGACCACGGCATCGAGGAACAGAGGGCGTCGAACGAGGTACTGAGGCGGTTGTCGAAGAAGACTGGGATACCGATGGTGGTCACCAACGACTGCCACTACCTCAGAAAGGACGACGCCTTCGCGCACGACGTTCTCCTGTGCATCGGCACCCAGAAGGTCCTGAGTGACCAGGAGCGGCTTCGCTATGCCAGCGATGAGTTCTATCTCAAGACCGCGGACCAGATGTTCAGCCTCTTCCCGGACGACGTCGAAGCGGTCGAGAACACTGCCCGGATCGCGGAGCGCTGCAATCTCGAGATCCCGATGGACGAGTTCTTCCTCCCGGATTTTCCGGTGCCGGCGGGGCACAGCCTCAACAGCTACTTCGAGGAAGTTGTGCGTGATGGCCTCGATCAGCGGCTCGATGAGATCCGTCGCCGCAGAGCCGAGGTGCTCGAGCGTTTCCCGGAAGACATCTACCGGCGGCGGCTGGACCAGGAGGTCGGCATCATCCGCAAGATGGGCTTTGCCGGCTACTTCCTCACCGTGTGGGACTTCATCCGCTACGCTCGGGATCGCGAGATTCCAGTGGGGCCGGGGCGGGGCTCCGCCGCTGGCTCTCTGGTCTCCTATGCGCTGAGAATTACCGACATCGACCCGCTGCAGTATGGCCTTCTCTTCGAGCGCTTCCTGAACCCGGAGCGGGTGAGCTTGCCGGACATCGACATCGACTTCTGCATGCGCCGGAGGGGCGAGGTCATTCAGTATGTGAACGAGAAGTACGGCCGTGACCACGTCGCGCAGATCATTACCTTTGGCACTCTGGCCGCCAAGGCAGTGCTGCGGGACGTGGGGCGGGTGATGGGCGTGCCCTATACCAAGGTGGATCAGGTCGCCAAGCTGATTCCCGATCTGACGCGCTCGCTGACCGAGGCGGTGGATTCGAGCCCCGCTCTGGCCGATGCCGTCACCAGTGACGGAGACCTGACCCGGGTCGTCGACGTCGGCAAGCGACTCGAAGGGCTGACCCGACACGCCTCGCTGCACGCGGCCGGCGTGGTGATCACGCCCCAGCCGACCCAGGATCTGGTGCCGCTGTTCAAAACCAACAAGGACGAAGTCGTCACCCAGTGGGACAAGGACGTGATCGAGGAGCTCGGGCTTCTCAAGATGGATTTCCTGGGGCTGCGCACTCTTACGGTCATCGACGACACCCTGACCACGATCCGATCGCAGGGCCACGAGCTCGATCTCGACAACGTCGCTCTGGACGACGCTGAGGTCTATCGGCTCTTCCAGGAGGGGCGCACTAGCGGCATCTTCCAGTTCGAGTCCAGCGGCATGCGGGATCTGCTCAGGCGGGCGCAGCCCTCCCAGTTCGAAGATCTGGTGGCCTTCAACGCGCTCTACCGGCCGGGCGCGCTGTCGGTCGGCATGGTCGACGAGTACATCAAGCGAAAGCTGGGCAAGAAGAAAGTGACCTACGTGGTCCCGGAGGCGGAGCCGATTCTGCGGGAAACCTACGGTGTCATCGCCTACCAGGAGCAGGTCATGCAGCTGGCGGTCGAGCTGGCTGGCTTCACCCTCGGGCAGGCGGACCTGCTGCGCAAGGCGATGGGGAAGAAGAGCGCCGAGGCGATGGCCAAGGAGCGCGAAAAGTTCATCCAGGGCGCGGCCGGGAAGGGAATCCAGCAGGCCAAGGCCCGCAAGATCTGGGAGTACATCGAGCCGTTTGCGGGTTACGGCTTCAACAAGAGCCACAGCGTCGCGTACGCCATCCTGGCCTACAAGACCGCCTACTTGAAGGCCCACTACCCGGTGGCCTTCATGGCGGCCATGTTGACCTCCGAGATGTCCTCCAAGGACAACGTCGCCAAGTACCTCAGAGAGTGCCGCGAAATGGGGATCGAGGTGCTCCCGCCCGACGTCAACGAGAGCAACTGGTCGTTCACTGTTGTGGGCGAGGCGATCCGGATCGGTCTCGGGGCCGTCAAGGGACTCGGCTCGGCGGCAGTCGAAGCGATTCTCGAGGCACGACGACGGGTCGGTCGCTTCGAGGACGTCGCCGGCTTTGCGGTCGAGGTACGTTTGGAGTCCGGCGACAATCGCATGGCCCGGGTTCTGCCGCGACAGGTCTTCGAAGCTCTGATCAAGTCGGGCAGCTTTGACAGTCTGGGCGTTCATCGAGCTGCGCTCGCCGAATCGATTGGCAGGATCGCCGACTTTGCGCAGCAGCAGGTGAGGGCTGAGGAGCAGGGACAGAGCAGCCTGTTTTCGGGTGACTCCCTGCCGACCCCGAAACCCGATAATTCGATGGACGCGTGGACCGAATCCGAACGCCTGCGCCACGAAAAAGAGGCACTGGGCCTGTACTTGACGGGCAACCCCTTGAGCGAGCACGAGAGCGTCCTGCGCAGTAAGGTCACCCACACGTCGACGACGCTTGAAAACGCCGAGGGCTCGGTTGTCGTCGGTGGCATCGTGAGCGCGATGCGGCGAGTCAAGATCAAGAGTGGCCGCAACGCGGGGAAGTTCATGGCTCGGTTGATCCTGGAGGACCTCGAGGGAGCCGTGTCGGTAGCCGTCTTCTCGGATCAGCTCGACAAGTTCGGCGCGTATCTCCAAAACGAGGCGATCGTCCTGGTCAAAGGCGCTGTACGGGAGCGGGGAAGCGAGTCCGAGCTGACGGTCGAAGACGTCACGCCGCTGGAGCGGGTGCGGCGCCAGGCGGTGGAACGCCTCGATTTGGATCTGGGGCGGGGCTTGTCGGAGCGTCAGATGATCGCTCTGCGAGACTGCTTGATCGAGCATCACGGTGAGGTTCCGGTTCATCTCCGGGTTGACGCCGGTGGCCGGAGGGTCGACATCACACCCGAGAACCGGTTTCGGGTATGCGTTTCGCCGGGCCTTCTGAAGACCGTCGAGGCGATTGTGGGCCAGGGCAAGGTCCGCAAGCGCTTTTCGGCGTGACCGCCGCAGAACGCGGCCTGGCGTTGGGCGCCGTGCTCGCCCGCGTCGCGAGGTTCGCGGTCGAGCGCGGCCTGACGTTTTACGTCGTCGGTGGATTTGTCCGAGATCGGTTCCTGGGCGAGGATGCGGCGGACCTCGACCTCGTATGGATCGGTGACGGCGATCCCGAGCGAGTCAGCACTGAGCTCGGCGAGCGGTTCGAGAGCCCGGTGAGCTATCGCGGCGAGTTTCTGACCGCGAGTCTGGCGGTGGACGGCTTCGCGGTGGACTTCGGTAGGGCTCGTGTCGAGACCTACGAGGCTCCTGCGGCGCTGCCCGCGGTACGCCCCGGGAGCCTGGAACAGGATCTTCTCCGACGGGACTTTTCGGTCAACGCTATGGCGTGGCCGGTGAGCTGCGGACCGGATCCCGATGCCGCCGCCGAAGACCTGGTCGATCCGTGTGGTGGCTACCGCGACCTGGCTGAGCGCTCCCTACGGGTGATGCACCCTCGGTCCTTCGCGGATGATCCGACCCGAATACTCCGCGGGATCGAGTTGAAAGTCCGTCGTGGGTTCGAGTTCGAGCCGGACACCCTGGGTCTCGCCCGAGCGGCCCTGGCGGCGGGCCATCTCGAGCTGGTCAGCGGAGCCAGGCTGCGCCGCGAACTGGCGCGACTGCTCGCGACGGCTCGGCGGGCGGCATCGAGCGTGCCGGCACTGCGCGATCTCGGGATCGATCGCGCATTGGGTTTCCAGATCGACGACGCGCGGGTCTCCCGATTCCGGGACCTTTGCGAACGGGCGAGCGGGCTGCGGGCGGACTTGGGATCGGTTCCCACCTGGGTGCTCGTGCTGGGACTCCTCGTCTCGGACTGGTCGCCCGCTGCCACCGACACCCTCGCCGAGCGTTTGCAGCTCGATCGCTCGGCCCAGCGTTTCCTCACCGGAGGATCCGGCCGAGCTCGGCAAGGGCTCGCCGCCCTGTCGGCGGTAGACTGGGATCCCATGGAAGTGGCCCGGGACTGCTCTGGACTGTCAGAGGCAGAGCTGGCTCTGATCGAGCTCCAGGCGCCAGAGTCTCTTGGGCCGCGTTGGCTCCGTCTCAAGGAGCTCCTGTCGGTGTCCTTGGTGATCGACGGCGACGATCTGATCGGGGCGGGGGCCGCGCCAGGAGCGCGGATCGGAAGGGCTCTGGAGCGAACGCTGGACGCTCGGCGAAGTGGAGAGATCGGTCCCGAGCGCGAGCTCGAATTCGCTCTCGGATGGCTGGCCGAACCGGAGTCTGGATGAGCCGGCTACCGTTGAGCGGTCTCGTACTCTGCGCGCTGGCGCTGGTCGTGCCGACGCCCGGCGGCTCTGACGTCGACCGGCGGAGCCACGAACAGGTGCGGATCGACTGTGCGAGCGGTGAGCTTCGCCGGGAGGTCACGCTGTTTGCCAATGGCACGGTGCGACTCAGGGACAGCGGTGGGGACGAACCAGGCCTGAAGCTCGCCGAGTTGCAGCCGGCGGAGCTCGAGGCATTTCAGAATCGGATGACCGAGATCGATATGTCGGAGGTCGAGAGCCGTGTGCGCGGGCCGAACAGCGAGTCCTTGGAACAATGCCTCGTGCGGCTCGAGTTGAAATCGGGTGAGCTGGCGGAATACCGCTTCGTCAGAATGGCGGCTCTGCCTCTGGCTCTCAGCCGTCTGTTGGGTGTGATCGACGATCTCGTAGAGCTCGCCGAAGAACGCGTGCGACAGACTTCGGGACTGCCGATGGACTACCGCCCTCGCGCCGGCGACGTGCTGGTCAAGCGAGACGGCAGCCGCCATCGTGTGGTGCGAATCACCGCCGACGGCGGAGGCGTGGAGATTGTCGGCCTCGAGTCGCCGCTTGTCGTCTACCTTTCGATCGAAGCCATGCGCGGGGAGTTCGCCGAGCTCGAAAGTCGGCGAAGGGCTCTGACGCGGCGGCCGCGGTGAAGATCTCCGGCGGTGCGCTCCGGGGCCGGTCGGTCAGGGTTCCGAGGGGCACCAGGCCGACCAGCGGCCGCGCCCGTGAAGCCTTGTTCTCGCGCTGGCAGGCCACGATCTCCGGCTGCCGGTTCCTGGATCTCTTTGCCGGCAGTGGAGGCATCGGACTCGAAGCGGTGAGCCGAGGGGCGGAGCTGGCCGTCTTCGTGGAGCTCGATCGCAATGCGGCAGCCGCGCTCCGGCGAACTTGCCGGGAGCTCGTGGAAGACTCCGCCGTGGTGCTGTGCGTCTCGGCGGTGGGACGGGGCGAGCAGCTTCGGCAGATGGGTCCATTCGAGCATGTGTTCGCCGACCCGCCCTATGATTTCGAGAGTTACCCTCTCCTTCTGGAACGAGTCGGTGAGCTCTTGGACCCGCAAGGCGAGGCAGCGATCGAACATTCCAGCCGGACGAACCTGCCGGACGCGGGCGGTGGGCTGATCCGGATTACCGCGAAGCGCTACGGCGAGAGCCTGCTGAGCTTGTATCGTGCGTCGGAGCCGGCTAGTCGCTGACCGCTGCGGCCTCCATGTGGTAGCCGAGCTCCTCGAGAAAGATTCGCAGATCGACGGCCTTGGTCGGGACGTTGGGATCTCTGGCCAGCCGTACCGGAGCGAAGTTGAGCACCGCCTTGATCCCGGCGTCGATCAACCGCTGGTAGATCTCCTGGGCTGGATCGGGAGGAATCGCGAGCACGGCGATCTCCGCCCCGGTCGAGCGCACTACCTCGAAGAGCTCCTCTGGACCGTGGATTGGGACATCCCCGATCATTTTGCCGACTCTCTTCGGATCGTTGTCGATCGCCGCGACGACTCGGAACGACCGGTCGTCGAAGCTCAGGAACCTGGCCAGCGCGCTGCCGAGATTGCCCGCGCCGACGATGAGAATCGGGTGGGATCGATCGAGGCCGAGGACCGCGTTGAGCCGCTCCGTGAGCTGCTTGACGTCGTAGCCGACGCCCCGGATGCCCAGCTCTCCGAATTGGGCCAGATCCTTGCGAATCTGCGCCGCCGAGAGGTGGAATCTGCTGGCCAGTTCCAATGACGAGACCGTCACCTGACCTTCCTCCCGAAGCTCGCGAAGACACCGCAGGTAGAGGGAGAGCCGGTTGAGAGTCAGCGACGAGATTCCAGAGGAGGGCATTTTGGATCAGGACACGGCGGCGAGAGCGCGGGTGAACCACTCGATCATCCCGGTGGGCCAGAGACCCAGCAGCAGGGTACCGGCGGCACCCAGTGTGACCGCGGTGGCCGCGCCCCAGTCGAGTCTTCGGGTGGCCGCCTCCGGCTGACGCACCTCGGGCATCATGTAGAGGGTGTAGACGACGCGCAGGTAGTAGTAGACGCCGAGCAGGCTGGTCACGACGATCGCGACCGCCAACGGCGCGTTTCCGCTTTGGATCGCGTGCAGAAACACCAGGTACTTACCCACGAATCCGAGTGTCGGCGGAATGCCGCCGAGTGAGAGGAGGCAAACCGTCAGGCCGGCTCCGACCAGCGGAAAACGGTAGCCCCATCCGGCGAGGTCTGAGATGAGATGCTGATCGCCGGGCTCCGAATAGAGCCGGCTCACGGCCACGAAGGCACCCGCGTTCATCAGGGCATAGGCCACCAGGTATACGAAGATCGCTTCCCGCGTGCCGTCGCCGAGTCCAACCAGAGGAACCAGCAGATATCCCATGTGCGCCACGCCGGAGTAGGCGAGCATGCGTTTGAGATCGCGCTGCGCGAGCGCCAGCACGTTGCCGACGAGCATCGAGAGCACGGCGAGCACGGCCAGCACCCGGTCCCAATCGTGGATCTGCGTGACCACCGTGAGCTCGGTGATGCGTACCAGCACCACCAGGCTGGCCGCCTTCGGCGCCACCGACAGGAAGGCGACGAAGGGCGACGCGGCGCCCTGATAGACGTCGGGAGCCCACGCGTGGAACGGAGCAACACTCATCTTGAACGCGAAGCCGCAGATCAGCAGCAGAAGGCCGATGACCAGCATCGGCGAGGCCAGATCGAGGCCGGAGTTTGCGATTGTCTCCAGGTTCGTGGTTCCGGTCTCGCCGTAGACCAGGGCGATGCCGAGTAGGACGAAACAGCTGATGAAGGCTCCGTTCAGGAAGTACTTGATGCCGGACTCGGTGGCGACCGCCAGCCGGCGATGGTAGGCGGCCAGCGCGTACAGGCAGATGGAGAGCAGCTCGAGGTTCAGGAAGAGAGTGATCAGCTCGGCGCTGCGAGCCATCAGCATCGCTCCGGTAGCCGCCCACATCAAGAGAGCCGTGTATTCACCGGGTGGCAGCTTCTCGCGTCGCAGATAGCTGTGAGAACCCAGGAGCGCCAGTCCAAGGGATACCAGAACCACCCAGCGGATCGCGACCGAGAACGCGGTGGTCTCCAGCAGGCCACCGAAACTGGACCCGGCGGGAGTCGAGAGGCCGTAGAAGGCGGCGGCAGCGATCGCGGCCAGCCCGAGGATCGTCGTGGTGAGGCGCCGGCGCCCGAAGAAGGCGTCCAGAAGCAGGATCAGAACGCCGGCACCGGTGAGAATCAGCTCCGGGTAGATTCCGATCAAATCGGCAGCCGGAATGGAGTATTCGGTGGGCGACATCGTCTATCTGTTGGCCTCCGGACCGGTTTCGGCGATCGAGGCCTCATCGGCGGCGGCCCGTATCTTCGCGGAGACGGGCGGCTCTTTTCCGACCCGGCTCACGAAGGCGCTGTGAGCCGCCTCGAGCGCGGGCTGCACCGGTTTCAGGAAGATCTGGGGCGCGACGCCGAGGGCCAGCATGAGCAGTGCGATCGGCGCCAGGGTCACGATCTCTCGCAGCGAGAGATCGGACAGCTCGCGATTCTCATCACTCGTTATCGGCCCCCAGAGCGTCTCGTGGAGGAGCTTGAAGAGATACACGGCGGCCAGGATCACGCCGAAAGCCCCGAGGGCGGCCGCCAGAACGAGCCCCGCGCGAAAGCTGCCGGCGAGGATCAGAAACTCGCCCACGAAACCGTTCAATCCCGGTAGCCCCACCGAAGCCAGGCAACTGAAGACCAGGAAGAACGCGAACCACGGCATCACTTTGGCCAGGCCTCCGAAGTCGTCGAAGAGCTTGGTGTGCCGACGCTCGTAGAGCATTCCAACGAGCAAGAAAAGGGCGCCCGTGGCGAGGCCGTGATTGACCATCTGCATGAGCGCTCCCTGCCAGGCGACCAGGTCGAAAGCCACCAGGCCCAGGACCACGAACCCAAGATGAGCCACGGACGAGTAGGCAACCAGGCTCTTCATGTCTACCTGGCGCCATGCGACCAACGCTCCGTAGAGGATTCCGACGACCGCCAGGATCACGAACACCGGTTGGGTCTCGACGGCCGCATGGGGAAACAGGGGAAGAGCGAAGCGCAGCAGGCCGTAGGTACCCAGCTTCAGCAGAACGCCGGCCAGGATCACCGAGCCGCCGGTTGGCGCCTGGACGTGGGCGTCCGGCAGCCAGGTGTGGAAAGGAAACAGCGGCACCTTGATGGCGAAGGCCAACGCGAAGACCCCGAACAGCCAGAGCTGTTGATCGAGGGGGAGGTCGACTCGCAGGAGATCGGCGTACGCGAACGACCATCGCCCCGCGAGCTCCGCGTGACGCGCCGCGAGCCAGACGATGCCCAGCAGCATGAACAGGCTGCCGGCCATGGTGAACATGAAGAACTTGACCGCTGCATATATGCGTCGCTCGGCGCCCCAGATGCCGATGATGAGATACATCGGCACCAGCATGACTTCCCAGAAGACGTAGAAGAGGAATAGGTCGTGGGCGAGAAGTGCTCCCTGGATTCCGGTGGTCAAGAGCATCATGGCGCCGGCGTAGCCCTTCCAGTGCCGCTCGACTCCGCGCCAAGAGGCGAGCACGACCACCGGCAGGAGAAAGGCGGTGAGAACGACCAGAGGCATCGAGAGTCCATCCATTCTCAGGTCGTACCCGATTCCGAATCTGGGAATCCACTCCAGCGGACCGCCACCGGCCGCTTGGTCGCGCACCACGCCGAAGACGCCCTTGCTGCTGCCGGCAACCGCGAGCTGCAGAGCAAGCGCGAGCTCGATCAGCCCGGCGACGAGGGCGGTCACGCGGATCCACTGCCTGCGGCCGCTCGGAAGGCACGCGATCAAGATCGCGACAATCACCGGAAACAGCACCAGACGGGTCAGCGATGGACCTACCAGGAGCTCGATGAAGCTACCACTCATGAAGACAGCACCCACCAGGCCAAGACGAGCATTCCGAAGACGGCGTAGAAGAGATAGCTGCGCAGGTTGCCGGTCGTGGTGAGGCGGCCGAGCTCGCCGGCAACTCGGGACAGCAGCCCGGGCGTGTGGACCGCGCCTTCGACGAAGATCCCGTCCACCACTTTCCAGCAGAAACGCGCCAAGCCACCGATCGGGCGCACCACGGAGGCGTCGTAGGCCTCGTCGACCCAGTACTTGTTTTCGAGGAGCTTGT
>JBHHWO010000090.1:0-18306 GCA_046756565.1 Thermoanaerobaculia bacterium
GCACACCATGACCTCGAGCCTTATGCACCGAATCACTGGGACAGGACACTAGCTCCGCCTTCCTTCCTTAGGCAATCAAATGCTCGCGCGCAGCAACAGGCTCGATGGCAGCGGCTGGCTCGCGCTCATCGGGGGCGGTGAGTTCAGCTTCGGCGAGACTCGGGACGCGGATGCCGCGTGGCTCGAGAAGACGCCGCCGGGCCCCGTGGCCTTCCTGCCCACGGCCAGCGGCTCGGCGGACTACGCGACTCATTTTTCCACCTATGTCTCGGAGGCGCTGGAGCGTGAACCGGTTACCGTGCCGGTCTATCGCGATCGGGACAGTCGGCGCGGAAAGAACCTGGAGCGGATCGCCACGGCCGCGGGCGTCTACATCGGCGGCGGCATCGCCGACACCCTTGTCGAGGTGCTCGCCGAATCCCCGGCACTCGAGGCGCTGGAGGAAAGGGTCCGGCAGGGCGGCGTGGTGGTAGCGATCGGAGCCGCGGCGCAAGCGCTGGCCGCGCGCTGCCGGAGCCTGACCGGGAGAGATGTCCTGACCGGCTTCGCCTGGCTGCCGCGCTCCGCCGTGGAAGTGAATTTCGATCCCGCGCACGATCGCAGAATCCGGGCGATTCTCGACGAGCCGGGCATGAAATGGGGGATCGGCCTACCGAGTGGCTCGGCCCTTCTCCTCGGACCCGACGGGCGGTTGGAGACCTCGGGTCCGGTGATGATCCTCGAGGAGCCCGAAGGCGATTGGAAGCTGCTGCAGACGCAAAGCGACAACTGATCAGTACGACGGAGAAATCGAATGGAAACCACGTTGGCGATTATCAAGCCCGACAGCGTCGCCGCCGGCAATGCCGGCAACATCCTGGCGCACCTGGAGCGCGAGGGCTTCAAGGTTCTGGCATCCAAGAAGCTCAGCCTGAGCGAAGCCCAGGCACGGGCTTTCTACGAGGTGCACAAGGAGCGGCCGTTCTACGACAGCCTGGTCGACTTCATGACCAGCGGTCCGGTGATGCCCCTGGCCCTCGAGCGGGACAACGCGGTCAAGTATCTGCGTGAGGTGATGGGCGCGACCAATCCCGAGGAGGCGGCCGCCGGGACGATCCGCTCGCTCTTTGCCACGTCGATCGAGAAGAACGCCATCCACGGCAGCGACTCGCCCGAGAACGCCGCCATCGAGCTGGCCTTCTTTTTCTCCAGAGCCGAGCTCCTGGACACGGGCTGCTAGATGTATCGCTCTCCCAACGGAGCGCCGGTGAGTTCGGTCGAAGAGGATCGTCGCGGGCCCCGACTCGGCCGGTTTTGCCGCGGCTGTGGGGGTATCTACCCACTCTACCGAGACCACCATGTCGGCAAGTCTCTCAATGGGCGGGACCACGTGTCGCCGCCTTGCGCTCACGAAGGCGAGCGTTTCGCCGATGGCGAGGCCTGGTGGGAGGACGCGGTTCGGGTGCTCGAATCGGCCGGAGGGTGAGCTTGCCTGGAACCCCGGTGAGAAAGGCAGGCTAGATCATCGCCGCCGAGGCGACGTCCGGGTTGGCGCGCACGAACTCAACCAGCCGGGGCATGTAGGTCGAGAGGTGCGGTACGTGGATCCCGGAGCCCTCCAGGTCGCGGTCGACGTGGTCGGTGGTGTAGTGAGTGGGATGCGCGAAGTAGTCGATTGCGGCCGATGGAATCTGCATGAGGGACTGGAGGCCGGGAACGTAGTCGAGCGAGGCCTTGGCGACCGAGCGAAGCGCCGGCACCCGAAGCACTTTGCGACCGGTTGTTTCGCCGACGAGGTCGATGAGCTGGTCGACCGTCAGCGGATTCGGGTCCGCCAGCTGGTAGACCTCACCGAGGGAGGCGTCGAGACCGCTCAGCCGTGAGATCGCCTCGACCACGAAGTCGCGTGGAACCAGGTTGACCCGCACCGCGGTCGGATCGCCCACTATCGGGAGCACCGCCACCGCCGGCTGTCGCAGCAGCCAGCGGATCACGAAGTAGGGTCCGTCGTACTTCTGGGTGGCGCCGGTTTCGCTGTCGCCAACTACGACGGCGGGACGGTAGATGGTCGTGGGCAGGCCTTCTTTCATCCGCGCCTGGACGTCGACCTCGGCCAGGAACTTGGTCTCCTCGTAGAAGTTGTTGAACTCCTGGCCGACATCGAGGTCCGCCTCGCGGAAGATCCCGGCGTACCGGCCGCTCACGTAGCAGGTTGACACGTACTGGAGCCGCTCCAGGCTCGCACACTGTTCGGCGAAATCGAGTACGTTGCGGGTGCCGTCGACGTTGACCCGGACGCCCACCTCGCGCTCGACCATGAGGTCGTAGACCGCGGCCAGGTGGAAGATCTCGCGGACGTCGGCGACCAGGTCGTGATCACTCTCGAGGCCGAGTCCCGGAGCCGTGATGTCACCTTCGGCCAACTCGATTCGTCCGGCCAGGGCGGCCTCGCGCTCCACCAGCTCGGCGGCCCGCAGCTCAGCGAGGTGGGCGAACTTCGCCTGCACCAGGCAGACCGCGCGGTCGGACGCCCGGCGCTCCAGCACGCGCGGAAGGAGCTCTGAGCCCAGAAAGCCGGGAAACCCGGTGAAGAAGACCGTAGCCATGTTGTTCCCTCGAGATCGGGTGTCTGAATATCCGGATCCCGCCGGCCGATGGGCCGTGAGCGCCCTTGGCGGGCGGCTGAATCCTGCCTGTATCCTGTCACCGTATCTCGCTCCCGGACAAGGAGCCAGGCAAGGAACCAGAGAAGGGAGGTAGTTGCCGTATATGTCCACGAAACGAAGAGTTCGGTTCCCTGGATCGCTGGGCGCGGATCTGGCCGGGCGGCTGGAGCTTCCGCCGTTCGAGCCGCGCGGGGTGGCCCTGGTCGCGCACTGCTTCACCTGCTCGAAAGACGCCAAGGGCATCGTCCGGATCGCGCGTTCTCTGGTCGACGAGGGCTACGCGGTTCTGCGCTTCGACTTCACGGGGGTTGGCGAGAGCGGCGGCGAGTTCTCAGAGACCACGTTCTCGACCAACCTGGAGGATCTGGTGGCCGCGGCTGGCTTTCTGCGCACCGAGTACCGGGCGCCGGATCTCCTCGTGGGGCACAGCCTCGGCGGCGCGGCCGTGCTGGCCGGTGCCCACCGGATCCCGGAGGTGAGAGCGGTAGCGACCCTTGCCGCACCCAGCGACACCCGCCATCTCGAGCACAGCCTCCTGCACATGGCCCCCGAGCTGGCGCACAGGGACGAGGTGGAGGTCGACGTCGTCGGCCGGTCGGTCCGGATCGGGCGGCCGCTCCTCGACGACCTGGCGGAGACGGATCTGGCGGCGGTAATCGAAAGCCTCGCGCTGCCGCTCCTGATCTTCCACTCGCCGCAGGACGAGATCGTCTCGATCGATCATGCGCGCAGGATCTACAAGACCGCGCGCCACCCCAAGAGCTTCGTTTCGCTGGACGGAGCGGACCACCTTCTCCTGGCGAGGGAATCAGACGCCGAGTACATCGGCAGGATGTTGGCGGCCTGGGCGGCGCGGTACGTAGCGCCGCCCGCCGCGCCCGCTCCGGACGCGGTCGAAGGCGAGGTCGTCGTCGAGAGCGGAAACTCCGGCTACTTCAACCGCGTCTTTGCGGGCTCTCACCAGCTGGTCGCCGACGAGCCCCGCTCGGTGGGAGGAACCGACCGTGGACCGACCCCGTACGAACTGTTGCTCGCGGCCCTGGGCGCTTGCAAGTCGATGACCCTGCGCATGTACGCGGAGCGCAAGAAGTGGCCGCTCGAGCGGGTCACGGTGCGCGTCGAGCACGCGAGGATCCACGCGCGCGACTGCGACGAGTGCGAGAGCGAGGACGGGCGCGTCGACCGAATCGACGCGTCCCTGCGAGTGACCGGAGATCTGACCGAAGAGCAGCGTGCGCGTCTGGCCGAGATCGCCGATCGCTGTCCGGTGCATCGAACCTTGACTTCGGAGACGGTGATCTCGACGGTGCTGGAGCCGGAGTCCTAGCTCAGCTGCGAACTTGGCGTTTAACCTGAACGTCGGTAGCTGGGCAGTCTCTTCCAGCGAACGGCACCGGTTGATGGCCTCGCTCGTCGCCTCGCTCCACCGTTCCGTCGGCGCGATCCGGCGGGCTCGTGGAGAGGTCGGTCCGGGCGATTTGGGCGTCTCCTCGCTGATCGGTGTCGAGAAGGAAACCTCTGAGGCCTTCGCCGCTGCGGTGCGGGCAAATCGCGGCTCCTTCCTCTCCCTCCACTCACCACGCCGGATCAAGCCCCGCCTCACATGGTTCCGCGAAGGCGACGGCGAGGCCCGGGCGGCGCCTCACCGTCTTTGGCAGCGGCCGACCCGAGGCCGCCCCCGAACGAAGCGCAGGGTGTCGACCATTTCCGGGTGAGGTAGCGTCGGGTCTCCGTACCCGACGTTCTAGACAGTCTTGAGCCGGCCCTCAGAGGCCTCACCTCGAGCATCTTGATTCGACGAGCGGCGCGGGAGGAAGCCCGAGGCTCGGTCTCGTTCCGGATAGATCGGGCCTCAGGCTGGCACGAAGGCCGTCTTCGTGGCGAAGAGCGCGTCGGCCAAGGCGAGACGGCAGGCAGTCCGCGCGGGGGGCTCTCCGCAGACGCCCTAGTGTCCTGTCCCAGTGATTCGGTGCATAAGGCTCGAGGTCATGGTGTGCGCTGCCAAGGCGCCCACGACGCAAGCATAGCTGGGCCTATGTTGAGGAGTGGCAACGCCGGCAGCGTGCAGAAAGGCCCGAGATTTGTGTAGCGAATCACTGGGACAGGACACTAGAAGGCGATGGGAGGCCGCTATCGGTGGGCGCGCAGCGGAGCGCAGGCGAGGGCCCGTGCCCTTGCCGGCCTTCAGCCCTCGCCGTCCCCTGAAGGACTGGTCTGCCGATCGCCGCCGACGCGCCGGTTCGCCGTGGCCAACAAGCACCACGTATTCCCGGAGTGTCCCAATGAGAGGACGGATCTGCGGGATTCACCCGAGAAATCCCCGTCGTCGCGGTGGTCTTTCCCCTGGCACCCATCCTGAAACAAGAGGGTCACGGAGGTGCCGACATGAAGAAGATCCTGATTACTCTCACAATCATCGCGCTGGCGCCGGTGCTGACCGCTCCGGCAGCCGAGGCCGGGATCTTCTCGGTCGGTGTCTCCTTCAATGTTGGAGGCTTCTTCTTCGACCTCGGATTCGGTGGCCCGCGCTACGGGGCTCACGCGAGCCATCACGTGTACCGGGTACGAGAGCCGTTTCACTACCGTGGCTATCGGTGTCATGGAGGTTGCTATCGCTCCGGGGGCTACAGCTACCATCACGCGAGTTGCCCGGCGGTCGCCTATCACTTTCGAACCCATCGGTTCGACCCGTATGCGTCCTACCCGGGCTTCTTCGGTCCGCGCGGCCACCGGTCCTATAACTACGGTTACTACGGCGGCGGGCATTACCATCGCTACGACCGTCATCGCTACGATCGTCACCGGTACTACCGGGACTACCGCGACCACCGCAACTACCGGCACCGGGGCCGGCACGACTACCGGCTGCGCCACTACGACCGCCGCCATCACGATCGGGGTAGGCACTACCGCGACTCCGATCGGCACCGGGGCCGGCACCACTACGATAGCGGCCGGGACCGACACCGCGATCGGCGCTACGACTCGAACCGAGGTCACGATCGCCGCCGCGGCGCGTCATCGAGCCGCTCGCGCTCGCGGCGCCACGACTAGGTATCCGAGTTCGACGGCCTGAGAGCCAGGCGCTCTCAGGCCAACCCCGGCTCGTGTCACTCGACTCGCATCTCCGGCGTCTCCGACTGTTGTAATGTGCGGGGGTGGGCGATCGGGACTATCCGGAACCGCTGGTAATTCCGAGGTCCGGGCACCAGCTGTCGCGTTCGCGGATCCATCAGAACGCTCTCAAGGTTCTCAATCGGCTGAACCGTTCCGGGCATCGTGGATTCCTGGTCGGGGGCAGCGTTCGGGATCATCTGCTCGGTCGTCAGCCCAAGGACTACGACATCGCGACCGATGCCCGGCCGCCGCAGATTCGACGATTGTTCCGGAATTCACGCATCATCGGGCGGAGGTTCCGGCTGGCGCACATCTACTTCCGCGAAGGCATCATCGAAGTCGCGACCTTCCGGCGAGACCCCGATCCGGAAGCCCAGCGCGGATCGCCGGGAGAGCTGCTGATCACCGACGACAATGCGTTCGGCACCCCCGCGGAGGACGCGTTTCGGCGCGACTTCACGGTCAACGCGCTCTTCTACAACATCGCCGACTTCTCGGTGGTCGACTACGTCGGTGGCATCGCCGACTTGGAAGCCGGAGTGATCCGAGTGATCGGCGACCCCGATCTGCGCTTTCCCGAAGACCCGGTGCGCATGACCCGAGCTTGCGAGATGGCCGCGAGACTCGGTTTCACCATCGATGCGGCCACCCAGGAGGGCATCGTCCGGCACGCCCAGCAGATCCACAAGGCGGCGCCGGCACGGTTGGCAGAGGAGATCGGGCAGATCTATCGGTGCGGCGAAGCCGCGCGTGCCACCCAGTGGATGGGCGAGCTGGGCCTCGCCGAGGCGCTCTTCCCTGAGCTCCAGGCCGTATTCGAGGCCAGGAGGCTGGGCCTCGGCGACTTCTCGAAGGTGGTCCAGGTTCTCGACCGCAGGGCGAAGACGGGTGATTCGGTGAGCGAGATCGGACTCTACTCGTGCCTGCTGCTGCCGGCGATCGTGGTCGCGACGCCGGACGCATTCAGCTCGACTGCCAACGGACGGGCCGTCCGTAAGAGCATCGTCGCGATCGCGGGGCCCCTTTTCAGTCGCCTGTCGCTGGCCAAGCACAAGGTGGAGCAGGTGGCGCAGACGGTCATGGCGCTCGGCCGCTTCGAGCGTGGTGGCTGGCGCACCAGGGACCGGGTCCGCTTCGCTCGCCGACCGTTCTTCGCCGATGCGCTCCTGGTCTATCAGGCCTGGGTCGAGTCCACGGGCGCGGATCCGAGCGAGCTGCGGCAATGGCGGAGGGTCGCGAAGGCACATCGTGACGCTGTTTCCGAGTCGAGCGAGAGGCCTCCCAGGAGGCGCAGACGGCGCCGCAGACGACTCGGAAAAGGGCGCCGCCGGACGGGCTGAAATCACGCTCAGAACTCACCATTCGGGTGGGGTAGCCGGTCTTCGAAATCGAATACACTAGGCGGCGTCGCGATGTCCTGGATCTCCGACATCTACCGTTCCGCGCTCGGCAAGAAAGCGGTGATGGCGGCGAGCGGACTCCTGCTGGTCGGGTTCGTTCTCGGGCACATGGCCGGCAATCTCAAGGTGTTTCTGGGAGCCGAGAAGTTCAACGGCTATGCCGAGTGGTTGCGGGAGATCGGAAGCCCGCTTCTGCCTCACAATGGCGCGCTATGGATCGTGCGAGCGGTACTGCTCCTCGCCGTCCTGCTGCACATTCATTCGGCCTGGTCTTTGACGCTCTTGAATCGCGCCGCCCGAGCGACGCGCTACCACACGCTGACCACTCAGCAGGCCACCTATGCATCGCGCACGATGCGCTGGGGGGGTGTCATCGTCCTGCTCTTCGTTCTCTACCATCTGGCCCATTTCACCTGGGGCCTGAGCTGGGCGCACCCCGATTTCGAGGTCGGCAACCCGTACCGCAACTTCGTGGTCGGCTTCCAAATCCGGTGGGTGGTCGCGTTCTACGTCGCGGCTCAGATCGCTCTCGGTTTTCACCTCTACCACGGGTTCTGGAGCGCGTTTCAGACCCTGGGCTGGGATCACAGACTCATTCTGGCCTGGCGCCGGCCGGTGGCGGCCGCGATCGCCGTGGTTGTGAGCCTGGGCAATATCTCCCTGGCGCTGTCGGTCCTGATGGGATGGGTGAGTTGACATGATGCTGGATGCGAAAGTCCCCGTCGGACCGGTCTCGGAGAAGTGGACAAGGCACAAGTTCGAGCTCAAGCTCGTCAATCCGGCCAACAAGCGCAAGTTCTCGGTGATCGTGGTGGGCTCGGGTCTCGCCGGCGCCTCGGCGGCAGCCAGTCTCGGCGAGCTCGGCTACCACGTCGACTGCTTCTGCTACCAGGACAGCGCCCGGCGCGCGCACTCGATCGCGGCCCAGGGCGGGATCAACGCCGCCAAGAACTACCAGAACGACGGCGACAGCGTCTGGCGCCTCTTCTACGACACGGTCAAGGGCGGCGACTTCCGGTCCCGTGAAGCCAATGTCCACCGGTTGGCCGAGGTCAGCGTCAACATCATCGACCAGTGCGTGGCTCAGGGCGTGCCGTTCGCGCGCGAGTACGGTGGCGGCCTCGCCAATCGCTCCTTCGGCGGTGCCCAGGTCTCGCGCACCTTCTACGCACGCGGACAGACCGGCCAGCAGCTCCAGCTGAGCGCCTATCAGGCGCTCGCCAGGCAGGTGGCGGCGGGCTCGGTTCGGATGCACGCCAAGACCGAGATGTTGGATCTCGTCGTCGAGGACGGCCGTGCCCGAGGCATCGTGACCCGCGATCTCGCCATCGGCGAGATGGCATCCTGGTCGGCGGACGCGGTGGTCCTGGCCACCGGCGGCTACGCGAACGTCTTTTTTCTTTCGACCAACGCCAAGGGCTGCAACGCCACTGCGATCTGGCGGGCCCACCGGCAAGGCGCGCTCTTCGCGAACCCGTGCTACACCCAGATCCATCCGACCTGCATTCCGCAGCACGGTGACTATCAGTCCAAGCTGACGCTGATGTCGGAGTCGCTCCGGAACGACGGCCGGATCTGGGTGCCGAAGGCTCGGGGAGAGACCCGAACGGCCGACCAGATTCCCGATTCGGAACGTGATTACTACCTGGAGCGCCGCTATCCCGCCTTCGGCAATCTGGTGCCCCGCGACATCGCGTCCCGCGCTGCCAAGACGGTGTGCGACGAAGGGCTCGGTGTCGGGCACGGCGGCCGCGGTGTCTACCTCGATTTCGCCGACGCTATTGCGCGGCTCGGGAAAGACGCCGTCGAAGCCAAATACGGCAATCTCTTCGAGATGTACGAACGGATCACGGGCGAGAACCCCTACCGGGTGCCCATGCGGATCTACCCCGCGCCGCACTACACCATGGGGGGACTCTGGGTCGACTACGACCTCATGTCCACGATTCCTGGCCTGTTCGTGATCGGGGAGGCCAACTTCTCGGATCACGGCGCCAACCGGCTCGGAGCCTCAGCCCTCATGCAGGGGCTGGCGGACGGTTATTTCGTCCTGCCGTACACGATCGGAAATTACCTGGCGCCGCGGATGGGCGCAGAGCCGCTGCCCACCGATCATCCCGCCTTTCGGGAGGTCGAATCCCAGGTTACCGGGCGGCTCGAGAAGCTCCTGGCGGCCGACGGCGACCGCACGGTGGATTCGCTCCACCGGGAGCTCGGCAAGATCTGCGAAGACTACTGTGGCATGTCTCGGCGTCGAGAGGGGCTGGAAGGCGCCATCGGCAAGATCCAGAGTCTGCGTGAGGAGTACTGGCAGAACGTGCGGGTCCCGGGGGCGGCGCAGGATCTCAACCAGTCGCTCGAGAAGGCGGGCCGGGTCGCGGACTACTTCGAGCTCGCCGAGCTGATGTGCCAGGACGCCCTCGATCGCGAGGAATCCTGCGGCACCCACTTCCGTGAGGAGTACCAGACCGGGGAGGGCGAGGCCCTGCGCAACGACGACGACTACACATACGTCGCCGCCTGGGAGTGGGCCGGCGCCGACAGCAGCGCCCGCGTGCACAAGGAAGAGCTCGCCTTCGAGAACGTGCCACCCACCCAGCGGAGCTACAAGTGAGCGGGTCATGCGTCTGACTCTTCACATCTGGCGGCAGAAGAACGCAGGCGACAGGGGCGGGTTCGAGACCTACGCGCGCGAGGACGTTTCCCCGGACATGGCGTTTCTCGAGATGCTCGACGTTCTCAACGAGGAGCTGACCGAGGCCGGCGACGAGCCGGTGGCCTTCGACCACGACTGCCGTGAGGGCATCTGCGGCTCGTGTGGCGTGATGATCAACGGCTCGGCCCACGGGCCGGAGCCGGGAACGGCGACCTGCCAGCTCCACATGCGCAAGTTCAACGACGGCGACGTCATCCGGATCGAGCCGTTCCGTTCGCGCGCCTTCCCGATTCTCAAAGATCTGGTCGTCGACCGCAGCCCGCTCGACGAGATCATCCAGGCCGGCGGCTACATCTCGGTCAACACCGGCAGCGCGCCCGAGGCCAACCTGACTCCGGTGCCGCGCGCCGCCGCCGAGCGCTCCATGGACGCCGCTGAATGTATCGGTTGCGGCGCCTGCGTGGCCCAGTGTCCCAACGGCGCAGGCCAGCTCTTCACCTCGGCCAAGATCTCGCATCTGGCCCAGCTGCCGCAGGGCCAGCCCGAGCGGTTCGCTCGGGTGGGGGGGATGGTCAAGGTGATGGAGGACAACTTCGGTGCATGCACCAACTTCGCCGAGTGCGAGGCGGTGTGCCCGAAGGGGATCTCGATCGACTTTATAGCGCAGATGAACCGGGACTTCCTCCGCTCCCGCTTCAAATAGCCGCTGCTCGGCTCTGGCGCCCGAATCTACTGCGTTACGCTCCCTTGGGGCGTCCTCGGCGTACTTCGCGTTGGCGACCGGGGAGCTCTCGAGATCCTCTAACCGGCCGCCTGGGTCGGACAGTGGAGGTCTCGGCGCCGTTCCAGCTCCGCCTTCACCATCTGCCTGAACCGGTCGTGGTTCGCGGCGTGTCCGATCGATGCGATGTACTCGGCGATGTCGACGACTTCGATGGCCAGCCGGATGGTCTTGAACAGCCTTGGTAGTCGTTCTCCGGGAGCCTGAACGTGATGCAGCCCGCCGCTATAGGCGATCAGCATCCGCCCATTCCCCATGATGCGTAGAATGTCGGCAACGCCGCCGCGCACGGTCATCGGATTACCGGCGAGGTCGAGGCCGTTCGCTCGCATCATCCGGCCCTCCGGAGCGAGTAGCACCATGTTGTCCCGGTCGATCCTCCCCAGAACCTGCTCCCAGGTTTCGTCGCGTTCTCGGGTAACCGTCACGACGTCCCCTGCCAAGAATCGGTAGAAGGTGCCCACCAGAGGCCGCTTCATGGTCTTGTCGGCGGACGGCAGGACCGTCTCGCTCGCCATCCGGCGCAGGAATTTGTTGGGGGCGGCGGCCGCGAAGAGCCACTCGAAGAGACTGGTGTGATTGAGAAATGCCGCCAGCCGGATGTCGGTCCAGGCATCTTCAGCATCGGTACCGATGAAAGTGAGGTCCAGGCGGTAGAACACCCGGCTGATCGCCTTTGCCCCCAGCAGGAGCAGGTAGCTGATTCCGTGTCGTAACCGGAATTGACGGGTCGCGGCCGCCGCCGGTGTGACCGCCTCAGCCACGCCCGGCGCCCTCGCCGCCCGCGCCCGCTTCAGCTTTCATCACTTTCGAGGCGCACTCCTTCGCCGCCCTGAAGCAGGCTTCGATCGAAGCCCCCCGGATGTAGTCGCCAGTCAGAAACACGCCTGGGAGTCCAGCCAGCGAGCTTCTCATGCGCGCCTCGAACCGCGGGTAGTAGGGAGTGTAGGCGCAAAGCCCGCGCCTCCAGTGCTGGGAGACGAAGCCGAGTCGTTCGCTCTCGTTGACCGGCACATAGCGATTGAGGGCCTCCTCGCCGCGACCAAGCCAGGCCTCGGGATCAGACTCGTCTGCCAGCAGAGCACGGGCGGCCCGGCCGCTGAAGGTGTAGCGCACGACGTCGAGATCGTCGATCCCGTAGACTCCGGCGTTACTGAGAACCTCGTCGTCCCCGAAGACCAGAGCGCGCACCTCGGGCGAGAAGATCTCACGGCGGTAGCGAGCCAGCACTAGGGCAACGGGGAAGTAGCGCACCTCCCGCAACAGCTCGGCGAGCTCGGCCGCATGCGTTTCGAGCACGGGCGCGGCTTCCGGTGCGCGCAGCGCCAGAACCACTCCGGCGTACTCCCGCTCCTCGTTCCCTCCGTTCGCGCTCGCGATCCGCAGCCCCGAGAGGCGGCCGTTGCGCATGACCAGAGACTCGACGCGCGCGCCCGGGCGAACCTTGACGGTGGCCGCGAACTGATCTATGACCCGGCTCATGCCGAGCTCGAGCTGGTCGTACGAGTCCAGGATCATTCGGATGTTGCTACCCATGTTGCCCATGAACACCTCGTCCGGCTCGGCTCCGTTCATTCGAACAGTCATCGGCCGAAGCAGCCGCCGGCAAAACTCAGCTCCAAAATACTCGCCCGCGGGGCGCTGATCGAGTCGTTCGGCCAGAGCGTTGAAGTACGGCGAGCCCAGGTAGCCATTGTTTTCGTGGCGCTTCACGCGCAGGCACAAACGGGCGAATCGAACGAGATCGGCAGGCGAGCACTGCCGCAAGAGCCCGAGCAGAGTGCTCCAGCGACGGCTGCTGTCGAAGGTCACGATCCTACCGTCGCGCACCTGGGACGAGTTGATGCCGAAGTACTCGTAGGGGTTGTCTCCCAGCGCGGACGTGAACTCCCGGAACAGGTGGTAGTTCCGGCCTATGTTCTTGCCGCCGAAGTCGAGCCAGCGGTCGCCGAGCTTGCAGGAGCCGACTCGTCCACCCAGCTGACTGCCCCGTTCCAGAAGCTCGACCTGAAGTCCGGCCTTTTGGAGATAGTGGGCGGCGGCGATGCCCGAGACCCCCCCTCCGACGACCGCGTAGGTTCTATCGTCGCTCACTCGCAGCGGGTGACTGGGTAACGGTTGGTTTGATTCCCAGCACCAGCTGGAACTCAGCGATCGTCACTTCATCCTGCGACGCGGTGATCTCGAAGACACGAACCTCGTTTCCGTTCGAGATCCGTTCTAGTGAGCCCGGAATCGCCGCCAGCCGCACCGGCGCCCCCAATCCGGCGAAGCGATGGAAGCACATCGTATACCGCTGGAGCGTCAGGTCTTCGGGAGACCTGACGTCTACCGCGCCCGAGACGGCGACCGCGAACTGATAGCAGCCCTCGAGCAGAAGCATACCGGGTACGTGATCAATCTCGTGCTCAAAGAAATACGGGTGCGCCGAGTCGGTGATCAGGTAGGTGCTGTAGCCGTGAGACTCGGCGGTGGGATTCGAGATAAAGACGTTCTCGGTCGTTTTGCGCCCGACAGAGCTCGGCTCGATCGCCTGCGACCGCATCGCTTCGGCCTGATCCTGGGATATCGAGTCCGAGGCTTGATGTCGGAGGCGCTGGTAGAGCTTTTTCGGAACCAGGGTCCATTCTCCATGACTACGGTAGACCTTCGAGAAATCCGAGTAGCCGGTGTAATCCGCGTTGACGCCAATGAGCTCGCCGGTCTTCCGGTATCGCCTGTCTATCAGTCGAACCTCGAGGAGGAATTCCGGCGAACGGGGCGCCACGGTACGATCGTCCCAGGCGTCTTCCATTCGTCCCCGGGCGCTGTGCATGATCTGAGCGAAGCCCTCAGGTATCTCCAGGTAGCGATGGGAGATCGCGAGCGACGCCTGGCGCGCGATCTCGCTGGCGGAGAAGACGTTGCAGCACGGTGTCTGACGGACCTCGTTGAAATAGCCGTGCAACTGCGGCAGGCGGCCGGCGCAGAGAAAGTAATCATCGTCCAACCTCGCCACGTCCGTGATCAGCACGTGGTCGATGTAATTCCTGTGCACCAACTCTCTGGCAATCGTCGATCTGAAGTCGAGTCGCGAGGAGCGCGCGCGTAGCTCGTCCGTGCCTTGATCGCCGGAGCTGTCCTTCGTTGCCGCTGCTCTGCTTTGCACCGTGTAGACCTCGGCGTTGATTGGGGCCAGCGACGAGGATTGTGAGATGAACGAACGCTCGGAGCATATCAGGCAACTCGGTGCCCTCGGCGACCGCGAGCCTGCGCTCGAGTCTCAACGATAAGGCTCGAACAACCAAGAAGACGCGCTGACTCATCACGCCCCATATGTCGCTCTTCTCGAAGGCCATGACCTCCACACCCTTGGTCAAGGATTCTCTGTGCCCAATGACGGCTCGTTCCCGTCCTGCTCACCGCCGCGCGAAGGCCGCTAGCTCAAGAGCACAATGGGTCCCTCCGGCTGAGGCAGTCCCCGCCCGCAGACTTGGCGCAGACCGCGCTGGCTTCGAGGCGTAGTCAGCGGCTCCGGGTCTCGGCGCGGAGTGGTTACTCCAGCATCGGCTGGAAATCGTCGGCCGGAACCGGCTTGATTTCCGGGTGCCGGGTCAGAATCCGAACGCAGGTGTTCCAGCGCAGAACCGCCTCGTCGTTGCCCGCCGGTCGCAGCTCGATGGCCCTTTTGTAGCAGGCCATCGCTTGACGGAGGCTGTCGTAGGCCAGATGGCCGGCGCCGGGCGCGCCGCCGTCGTGCAGCGCGTTGGCGCGCCGCTCCCAGATGATCCCTTCGTAGTAGGCCCTGCGGTAGTCGCTGGTCAACCTGGGCAAGAGCTCAGTGGCCTCCTTGACCGCGCTCATGCGCCGGTGGAACTGGTCGGTCAGCGCCAGCAGAAGCGTGATCAGCGCTTTCTCGTTGCTCGGCTCGATCTCGAGAATATCGAGGCAGATGCTCTCCGCCTGCATGGGCTCGTTGAGGAGGCGGTAGCGGACCGCCTTCTCGAGAGCCGCCGGCAACGCGTCGGGAGAAATTGGCTTGAGATCGGGCATTCGATCCTCCTTGGTGTCCGACTCAGCTTTGGCCGATTCGCAGCAGTCGTTTCAGGGGCTCGTAGAAACGGTCGGCGACCCGCTCCTTCAGCGGGATGATGGGCGATCGGATCCTCCATGAACTACCGCCCCGGTCAGGTGACAACTCTGTTCAGCTTCGCGAGCGCGAGCCTATCAAAGGGCGCGAGGCGGAGCCGGATGGGAGTATGAGTCGGCTGCGGAGGCAAGCGTCGTCTATGCGATCTTCAGCCCAGCTTTCGACGGCAAGGACCGCCGGCTGGCTGGTCCCTAGCGGCCAGAAGCCAGCCGGTCCCGTGACAAGGAGTCAGGAGCCGAACCTGGCGATGCGCTTCGAGCAAGGCGCGGTCAGGTCACCGAGCCCAGCAGCACCATTGTTCCCGTTGGCTGTGGCACCCCGCCCGCCGGCTCGACGGTGACCGCCCAGGCTTCGAGGCTGTCGGCGGAGGCGACGTTGTCGACGACGATCGAGCCGCTTCCCTGCTCGTCGACGGAGAAAACACCGCCCGAGATCGGGGTGCCGTCGGCGATGAACCAGAGCTGGTAGGTCTGGTCTTCGGACAGAGGCTCGAGGTTGGCCGCGTAGAAGACGGCTCGATTCGTGCTCGGGTCGACGTAGGTGCGGGCGGAAGAGTCGGGCGCCGCGTTGAGGCCGGCCAGCAGCACCGAGGCGGTTCTCGGCGCCGAGATGATCCGGTTGGCAAGCTGCGCCCGGGCCAGCTCGGTGCGGGTCGCCGAGAGATCGTCGCGCACCAGGGCCAGCTCGCGCGAAAGGCCGTCGCGATCGCCTGCGAGGGTGCGCACCTGCCGCCTCAAATCGAAGGACGACCAGCCGGTCCAGACCAGAAGTGCAAGCGCGGCCGCCGCTGCCAGCCTCCAGCCGGCGGAGACTTGGGCCGCCGCAGCGGGTCGGTGCTCGATCGCCGCCAGGGTCCTCGCTCTGGTCATCTCGGACGGCTCGACCGGCTCGACCGAAGCCGCCAGTGACTCCACAGCGCCGGTAAGGGCGCGAAGCTCGGCCTCGCACTCCGTGCAGCCCTCGGCCAGGTGCCCTTCGACGGCGCGCAGATCGTCGCCGTCCAGGACCCCCAGTGCGTAGGAGGCCATCAGCTCGGAGAGATGCTCGTGATTCATGGCGTTCATTGGAGAACCCGGCGCAGTTTATTCATACCGAGGGCGATCCGCGACTTGACGGTTCCCAGAGGTTGATCGAGACGGCGGGCGAGCTCCGCGTGGGTGAGACCTTCGAAGAAAGCGAGCTCGATGCACCGACGCTGTTCGTCGGGCAGACCGCCGAGGGCACTTACGAGGGCCCGGCCCCTTTCCTTTGCGAGCAAGCCGGTGTCGGCGGCCGGTTCGCGCTCGGCCATGACGGTGGCGTCTTCCTTCGCTCGCAGCTCTTCCCGGGCGGCACGGGCGCGGCTGGCCCGCAGCCGGTCGATGGCCCGAGAGCGAGCCATGACAAGCAGCCAGCCTCGGACCGATGCGCGACGGCCGTCGAAGCGATCGGCGTTCTCCCAGGCTTGAAGGAAGGTTTCCTGCAAGACCTCCTCGGCCGTCTCGCGGCGGCGGAGCATTCGCACCAGCACGCCGAGGATCACCGACGAATGGAGGTCGAAGAGCTCGGCGAAGGCCGCGCTGTCGCGAGCGACGATTCGCTCGACCAGGCGGGTTTCTTGAGACTCCGGCGAGACCATGAAGAAGATCGGGCTTTGGGTTACCGTCGCCCAACCTAACCTCACGGCAGCGACTCCGTCAATCGGCTCGAATCAGGGCCCGGTCTCGAAGGTCAGAGAGGCCCAGAAGCTCTCCCAGTCGGCCCCCGTGGTATCGGTCGGCGTGCGGACCATGTGCACGGCCTTGACCAGCCAGGGCCCGTCTCCGGCAAGCGGGATCTCGACCAGCCCGTCGGTGTCCGAGCGCAAGACGATCGGCTGATCCGGTGACGCCTTGGATATCGCCGCCACCTGGACGCCGCCGATGCCTCGGCCGTGGTAGAGAACACGCACCGGCAGGAAACCGCTTGCTCCGAGACCGGCCGGATCCGATTCCGGGACGATCTCGAGGGCGCACCCCAGGCGGGCATCGAAACCGCTAGCCGAGCCCTCGGCCGAGATCAGGGTCTTGGCGCATCGTGAGAACAGCTCCCGGCCAGCCGTCTCGGACTCGCCGCGACGGCGGCGTTCCGCGCTCACCACCTCAAGCCCCTCGTGCTCGAGATAGCGCTCGAAACGGGCGGGCGGTAGGACGATGGCCGAAGGTCGGCTCTGGTAGCCGACCACGTAGGTGGTCGAAGTGTCGATCCGAGCGAACCCGGCAGGAGTTCTGGCCTCGATTCCGGCCGCCGGAAGCTCACCTTCCGGGCCGAGGATCACAAACCGTTCGATGTGGTTCTGCCTGCGAGCAACCGGCTTGCCGCGGAAGCTCTCACCGACCCGTAGATCGAGCCGGACACTGGTCGCCGTCCGCGGACGGTACTCCGACGGCTCGATCCAGAAGTCATGCGCCGGGGCGGCCTGAGCCGCCCCGAGCATGATCAGAATCTTCCCCAGCACGGGGGCCAGAAGCCTGGTCGACAGGGTCTTCATGAGTGGGCCTTGCCGAGGAACGGCATCGTCTTGGGGAACCGTCGATCGTTCTTGTCGACGCAGTCCGAAGGAATCGCGCCGCCGGTGATGAGAGCGAGCTCGATGTCGATGACGTCGTCCTTCGGTCGGCGCCCGTTGGGGAAGCCCGCCTTGTCGCCGAGGGTGAAGGTGAGAATGTCGGGCAGGAGGAAGTCGGCGAGAGCACCCGCGGTGGCCGCGTCGTTGCCCAGGAGCAGGAGGGTGTCGACGAAGGTGTCGCGGAATCCGGCCACGTCACCCGCTGGATTTCCCGCGTTGAAGGCGTCCTTGAGCGAGTCGCCGCCGTTGATCGGATTGCTGGGCACGAAGACCGTGTTGATGGCTGGCCGGCCCTTCCTGTCGATCTGCTCGCCCGCGCGCACCACGGCTCCCCAGACGCCAACCACCGGTCCCGGGCCGATCAGCGAGTTCGGTACCTCGAGAACGAGGGCGCCAATGTTGGTTCCTGCGAAAGTATCGGGTGTCGGGTTTGTGGCGCAGAAGTCGAGAGCCGAGAAGCCCGGCAGGTCGAAGAAGAACGGGTCGTCTGTCATCCCCGCGAAGGCCCGGATGCCCTCCTTGCCTCCGGCCACCTGCGCGTCGTCTCCGATCAGGGTGGTGACGCCGTCGCGTCTGCCGATGAGAGTCTGCCGGCCGACGCCGCTCTCGCGCATCTTGACCGCGAATCGCTGGCTGCCGTCTTTGCGGACCTTGCCGAAGCGAAAGTTGAAATTGAGCTCCTGAACGGCGTCGCCGTCGGTGTCGATCTTGAAGAGGTAGTGCGCCCGGCGATCGAAGGCGGCGTCGGCGCCGGCGCCGGAGAGGCCGTTGACGCCCATGATCAGGACCGTGCAGTCGTCACATTCGGGCGAGGCGAAGGCATAGACGTCGGTGATGTCGAGCGCGCTGCTACCGCCCGGCGGCGTCAGCCCCGGGGCGTCGAGGTGGTCGGCGCTCCATCCGGCCGCCGCCGTGAGCACCTGGACTACCAGAGCCAGGGCCAGCGGCGCGATCTGCCGGATGCTGCCGTCCCCGTAGTACGCGTCCTCGA
>JBHHWO010000091.1:0-17936 GCA_046756565.1 Thermoanaerobaculia bacterium
TCCCTTGGCTCTCGCAACGCGGCCTTCTCGACTTCTACCACGGGCTGCTAGCGGGATATCCTCAGGCCAGCGCGGCCAGAACCCGCTCGAGCTCGACCGCGGTCGCCTGCCCGAAGCCCGCCACTTCCGAGCGAATCGCTTCCCGAAGCTCGCCCAGGAACTCTTCAAGATGATCGGCTAGGCGTTCACCGGTCGCGTCCGCGCCGCCGCCCCTGTGCCCGAGCGTCAGGAACCGGCGACGATGCACCACCAGGTCCTGATGTGCGCCCAACTCGTCCTGCAACCGCTTGAGGGCGCGGAGGAAGTTCTCGACCTCGCCCCCCGCGGTCAGTGTTCGCGAAAACTCGAGAGCGTAGCGGAGCCCCTTGAAGCCGATACGAAGGCGATGGATCTCGGCATCGGCCTCGCCCCGACCGATCTCCTCGATCTGTCGGTGTGCGCGGGACGCCGCCTTGCGGATGGCGGTGGCCGCGCGCGCGGAGATCTCGCTCACGGAGGGCATCGCCGAAAGCCTCTCGATCTCGGCCCGCCAGTCGGCAACCCTCCGCTCGTAGGCCTGACTCCCGAGCCAGCTCCGAATGCCAGCGTACTCATTCTCGATCCGCACTGCGATCTCGTCTTCGATCGCAGGCAAGCCCGCCCGCTCCCGTTCAGCGAGCGACTCGGCGTACACCGGCAACGCGAGGCTTAGAACATCGAGATCGCGCGCCTCGTTAGTCCGTTTTCCGAGCTCCTTGAAGAATCCGCCCCCTTGGTGGTGCATCTCGAGCGGCAGCACGCCCTTGAAGAGCGCCAGCGCCGAGCGCGTGCGGCGCACGGCCACCCGGTAGTCGTGCAGAAACTCCTCGTCCAACCGATCGCGCACACCGTCCTCGGTGGCTTCCATGACGTCGAGGAGCGTTCGCAGAATGACCGCAACCGCCTCTGTCTCGGGCGTCGATCGCTCGATCTCGTAGGTCCATTGCGACGGTCGCGCGCTCGCAGCATCGGCAACAGCCCCAAGCTCCGAGCCCTTCGCTGGCGACCTCTTCTGCATAGCCGGTCGCCAACCTAGCACGGCGCGCAACCGGCCCTCGCAGCTATATTCGTCCGTGTGATTCGGCCTCGGTGCAGAGTTTCGCCGGCCGACGTGGCCGCCCACTACGACGATCTCGACCGCTTCTATCGCGAGATATGGGGCGAGCACGTGCATCATGGCCTTTGGACGACCGGAGACGAAACCCCCGACCAGGCGGTTCGCGAGCTGGTGCGTCTGGTCGCGGCCAAGACCGGAATTGGCGCCGAAAGCAGGGTGTGCGACGTGGGCTGTGGCTACGGGGCGACGGCCCGCCAGTTGGCCGGTGACTACAGTGCGCAGGTGGTAGGGCTCACCATCTCGGGAGTCCAGCACGAGGTCGCAGCCGCGCGGCTGGCCAACGTTCCAGGGACTCGAATCCTGCACGCCGACTGGCTGAACAACGAATTCGAAGCAACCTCGTTCAGCGCCGTCCTCTCGCTCGAATGCTTAGCGCACGTGGCCGACAAGCAGAGGTTTTTCGGCGAGATCTTTCGGGTTCTCGAGCCCGGCAAGAGGTCGGCGATCACCGCCTGGATGGCCGCACCGCGGCCCCGAGACTGGCAGATTCGACTTCTACTGGAGCCCATCTGCCGGGAAGGGCGGCTTGCGGGAATCGGCACGGCCGCCGAGTACCAGGAACTGATCGAAGCGAGCGGTCTCGAACTGCTCGAGTTTCAATCACTGCGACCAAGAGTCCGAAAAACCTGGTCAATCTGCGCCCGCCGCTTGCTCACGGGCCTCATGACCGTGCCCGCCTACCGGCGGTTCCTCATCGAGCGACCGACTGCCAATTGGGTGTTCTTAGTGGCTCTTTGGCGAATCATCCTCGCCTACCGCGTCCGAGCCTTGGACTACGGCCTGTTCGTCATCCGCAAGCCGTGAGCTGGCCGTGTTCGTTGCGCATCAAGCGGCTTCGACCCGCCCGATCCATCGGCTCGCGACCGCGAGAACATGCCTCTCGTCGCCGGGGTGGGCGAGGGCTTCGTTGGTAAATGCGGGAGATTTCACTTCGCCTGGCACCGGCCAAGCGTAGCTCCTCGCGAATCGCCGCCACCAGGGCCAGGGGATTGGCGCTACGAATCGAGACGTGAAGCTCTGGATAGCGCGTCCGGTGGCTTCGATAAGGAGGCATTTGCTCCTCCCTTTCGTACTACTCGTTTGCCTCGGCCGCAGTTTCACTCTCTTCGCCGAAAACACGCTTGGCCTCCTCGCGCAGTCGTGCACGCGCGGCCTTGACGTCGCCGATCGCTCCCTTCAAGCGCTCCAACTCGTCGGCGCGTACGCGGAGCCCTTCGCGAATGAAGAGAGCCGCCGCCTCTGACCGGCTCTTGACCGCGCCGGTTGCGACCCAGGCGTCCAGAGCCTCGCTGGTGGCGGAATCGACCCGCACCATAACCACCTGGTCGCGCGGCGACTTGCCTAATTCGTCAACCGAATCCTTGAGGCCCGGCGCGACGCAGACGACCTTGACCCGCTTGTTGTTCTTGGGCCACGACCAGACGCCCGCGTCGCCGCACAAGTTCACGGCGATCCCGGCTTCCTCGAGCTCGGCCTGCACCGACTCGAGAATGCCGGTCAGATCGAAAGCGTCCTTGTCTTCTCGCTTCATATCGGCAGTTTCATTTGGGCTCATGATGTCTCCTTTCTATTACGAGTTACAGATTACACCAATGAGGATTTCATGTCAATTGGCGTCCGCGGAAGCCCATCGGGCGCCGTGGCCTGTCGCCACGGCCCGGCGTTGCGGCGGACTGTGGATTAGCCGAGAGGCGCGGCCGCAGGCTCTTCGCCCGGCACCTTGCCCCGGCCCAGGGCGCGCTTGAGTGCTCCCGCGGTGATCATCCGGGCGTCGTCGAAGAAGGTGTAGAAGACCGGAATCACCAGCAAGGTCAGGAGCGTCGCGGTGGTGAGGCCGCCGATCAGGGTGAGGCCGAAGCTGCGGTAACTCAGGCCGATACTGGAGGAGCCCCGGATCGTGAGCGGTACCAGGCCGCCGATCGTGGTCAGCGCCGTCATCATGATCGGGCGAAAGCGGCGCTCGGCCGCTACCAGTAGAGCCTCCCTGCGCTCGTAGCCGCGATGGCGCAGGCGTGTGACGTAATCGATCAGGACGATGCCGTTGTTGACGACCACGCCCACCAGAAGGATCAGGCCGACCACGCCCAGGAAGTCGATGTTGAGCCCAAAGAGGAAGTGGCTCCAATAGACCCCCAGGCTCGCCAGAGGGATGGTCAGGATGATCGACAAGGGCAGAATGAAGCTCTCGAACAGAAACCCCATCAACAGGTAGATGAAGATAATCGAGACGATTCCGGCGAAGAGCATTCCCTGAAGGTCTTCGCTCAATCCCTCATCCCGGCCGCCTGACGCGAAGGTCACGCCCTCGGGGAGATCGATCACCGACACCAGCGCCGCCAACGTTTCTCGAGTCTCGTCTTCCTTGCCTTCCTCGAGCTCCATCTTGATCTCGCGCGAGGTCCGCTTGTTCTTCCGGAAGATCCGGGTCGCCGACGCGAGATACCGGGGCTCGGCCAGAGCCGACAGCGGCACCAGAGCACCGTCCTCTGTCGGCACTGCGAAGTCGGCGAGCTCGTCGAGCGAGTCGCGATCTTCTTCCTTGAATCGCACGGTGACCGGAATCTCCTTGCCACCCCAGTGGAACCGCGGCAGCCCCTGACCGCGCAGCGCGTAGCCCACGACCGCCGACACCACCATCGGATTGATGTTCTGCGCTTGGATCCGTTCGCGATCCAGAACCAGCGCCATCTCGCTGGGCGAATCGTCGGCGACCTTCTTGGTTCCGATCACACCAGGAACCCGCGTGAAGACGGCCTCGAGATCGTCGGCGACCGCTTCGAGAATGTCGGCGTCTTCGGCTTCGACCATCACCGTGTAGACGTTCTTGTTCTTGAGCTGGTCGCTGCCGGCGTCCTCGGTCGTGCGCACCTTGACGCCTGCCTTCTCGGGCAGGCTCTCCTTGACCCGCTTGGTGGCTTCGCGGGGCGACACCTTGTTGGTACGCGGGCTCTTGAACCAGCCCTGGAACTCGCCGAATGTCTGTCGGTGGAAGATGAACCAGCCGTCGAGGTCGAGCTCGTCAGCGAGATCCTCGATCACTTTTTCACCCGCTAGAAAATACTCCTCGGCCTCCTCGAGGGTCGTGTTCTGGGGCAGGCTCACCTGGAGCTCGAAGCCCCCGCGCTCCTCGTCCTGGACTTCGACGAACTCCACCTTCTTGAAGACGAAGTTCGCGCTGACCATGAAGACCGCGACCAGCACCAGCACGAGATCCAGCCTGCGCCGGAGAAAGAGAGCCAACATCCGCGCGTAGGCGCTATTCAACAGACCAAAGGATGCGTCATAAGCCCGCTTCAGCCAATTGAACACGGGGTGCGGCTTCTCCTCTTCAGCTCCGTTCTTGGGCAAGGTCACGTATACCGACAGCGGTATGAAGATGAGGGCGACCAGGAGCGAGCCCAGGAGCGCGACCGAGATCGGAATCGAAAGACGAAGCAGGAAGAACTGGCCCACGCCTTCGACCAGCGAGACCGGTAGGAACACGATGATCGTCGTCAGGGTCGCCATCACGATGGCCAGCGCGATCTCACCGGCACCTTCGATACAGGCCCTGCGGCGGGACATGCCTTCGCGATGCAGCCGGAAAATGTTCTCGCCAACGACTACCGAGTTGTCGACTAGGAGGCCAACCGAGATCATCAAGGCCAGGAGCGTCAGGATGTTGAGCGATTCGCCGGCAAAGTACATGGCGGTCAGCGCGATCACGATCGAGACCGGAATCGACAGCGTCACGATCAAGGTCATGCGGAAGCGCCGCAGAAAGAAGAAAAGCACCAGGAGCGCGATGATGCCGCCGATCCGGCCGCTTGCGAGCATCGTCCCCAGCGACTCCATGATCACCTCGCCCTGGTCGAACAGGGTCGCGACATCGATCACTTGGAGACGCGGGTTGACCCGCATTTCCTCAACCGCCGCATCCACCCGCCGGGCCACCTCGAGGGCGTTGGCGTCGCCTTCTTTCATCACCGAGACCGCCACGGCCGGACGGCTCATCGCTCGCACCCGGTACTTCTTGTCCGGCAGGTCGTAGCTGACCGTGGCGATGTCTTTGAGGCGCGTCTGCGGCCCGACCTGCCGGTTCTCGAGCTCTTCGAGCGAACGGTAGCGCGCCACCGAGCGCAGCAGGAGCTTCTTGCCTCCCTGGCGCACGGTGCCGCTCGAGAGGGTGAAGTTGTCGCCCCCGAGCTGTTGGGCCAGCTCGTAGATGTTCAGGCCGGAGGCATCGGTGCGCTCTCGGTCGAGCTCGATAAGGACTTCCTTTTCTTCGAGGCCGTGGGTCTCGACCGAGGCGACTCCTTCGAGCCGCTCGAGCGGAAGAACCACCTCGTCCTGCACCAGGTTGTAGACGTCGACCACCGCGGGGTCGATAGCCAGACCGATGAAATAGATCGGAATGCCCGAGACGTCGTCTTTGAAGATGAAGACCTGGCGGACATCGTCGGGCATCTGGGCGCGCGCCCTTTCGACCCGGTCCCGCGCCTCTCTATAGGCGACGTCCATGTCGGTGCCCTGCTTGAACATCAGCGAAGCCATACCGAAGCCGGTGCGGGCGTAGGAGTCGAGCTTGTCGATGCCGGCAATGGTAGAGAGCTCTTCTTCAAGCGGCAGGACGATCTTTTCGAGGACTTCCTGGGAGGGCGCGTCTCGCCACGGCACCTGCACCGACAGATGCGGGCCCTGAAAGCCCGAGGGAAAGAGCTCCAGCGGAATACTCAAGGTCGCGACCGTGCCCAGAACGACCAGGGTGAGAAGGATCATCATCACCGTGATCCGGCGGTCGAGGGAGAACTTTGGAAGGCCCGACTCGCGTTTGGCTTGTTCTGTTCTCGTCATGATCCGAGGCCTTTCGTTGCGAAGGTTTCGACCCCTAACCTGCTTCGTGCGGTGCCATCGGAGGCGCGACGGCGGCGGTGGCATCCTCAACGACCGACTCTTCGCCGGTGAGCCGGGCCTTGAGCCGATCCACCAGAGAATAGATCACGGGGATCACGAAGAGAGTCAGTAGCGTCGAGACCACCAGACCGCTGATCACTGCAATCGCCATCGGTGTCCGAAGCTCGGCGCCGTCTCCGAATCCGAGCGCCATCGGCAGGAGCCCCAGGGTGGTAGTCGCTGTGGTCATCAGAATCGGCCGCAGGCGCACGGTACCGGCCGTAACCACGGCTTCCATCGCCTCCATGCCTCGTCGTCTCAAGATGTTGATGTAGTCGACCAGGACGATGGCGTTGTTGACCACGATGCCGGCCAACATGATCATTCCCAGAAAAACGACGATCGAGAGGCTGATTCCAAGCAGGTAGAGCGTCACCACCGTGCCGAAGAAAGCCAAAGGAATCGTGAACAGGATCACCAGGGGGTGCCAGATCGATTCGAACTGAGCCGCCATGATGACGTAGACCAGAAAAATGGACAGCGCCATGGCGAGCCAGAGACTGCCCTTGCTCTGTTCCCACTCTTCGTTCTGCCCAGACATGAAGAAGGTGGTGCCCGGCGGCCAGGTGAGTGCGTCGAGCTCGGCCTTGATTGCTTCGACAGCGCTGCCGAGCGAGCCCGAGGCGATCGAGGAGGTAACCAGAGCGACTCTCCGGCCGTCGACCCTGCGCACCTCGCTCGGGCCTTCGGCCAGTTCGACCGTCGCCACCGCCGACAGGGGAATCGGCCGCTCCCCACCCGGATTCACGATCAAACCGGCCACGTGATCGACCGACTCACGATCGGCCATCTGCAGACGCACGATGATCGGGATGCGGCGGTCCTTCAGATTGAAGCGGGTGGCCTCGTTGCCCTGAACCTTGTCTCGAACGAGGCGCGCGACCAGCCCTGGGTTGAGACCGTAGCGGGCCAAGAGATCTCGATCGTAGACCACCTGGACCTCGGGCGCGCCCCGTCGCAGCGTGGTCTCGACGTCGGCGAGCTGGGGCATCGCTGCCATCGTGCGCTTGGCGAGCTCGGCCTGCCGGCGGAGCATCACCAGATCGTTGCCATGGACTTCGACCTCGACCGGCGTCTTGAAGCTAAACAGCACCGGACGGGTGACCCGAGCGTCTAGATCCGGGATCGCCGCGAACTGCTTGCGGAGCCTTCGAATCACCTGGTCCTCGGTGCGCGGGTCGGCGCGATCCAACAGCACCTTGAAACGGGCGGTGTGCTCGCCCTCGTCCGAGCGGTTCGAGTACGCCGCGTCATAGCCGACCGTGAGAAGCAGCGACGTGATGTGCTCTTTCTCCTCGAGAATCGCGCGCTCGACCGGAGCCACGATCGTCTCGGTGGCTTCGATCGGCGTTCCCACGGGAAGGGCCACCTCGACCGTGAACTCGCCCTGGTGCACTTCGGGCAGAAGCTCGTTGTCGAGAGCGCTCATCGTCCAGGCGATCGCCGCAAAGGTCGCGATCACCACCAGCACAATCGTCAGCGGACTCGCCAACGCCCAGCGCAGGCTCCTCGGGTAGCTGGTGTGGAGACCGTCGAGACTGGCCTGGGTGAACTTGAGCGGCAGCGCGACCACCAGCCGGAATACCAAGCCGAGAACCGGAACGATCGCTTTCCGGCCAAGCCACAGGATGCCAAAAAACAGCCCCAGGAGGAGCTTGCCGACCACGTCGAGAAGTGCTCCGATGACGAATCGAAGCGCCAGGTAGATCGCAACCAACGGATAGGCCACGTACCGCGCCACCTTTGCGATTGCCTTCTTGGGCTCGCCTCCCTGCGGATGACGAAACCGGCCCCAATCGGTCTTGAGCGCGCGCCAGCTTCCAAACTCCTTCCACTCCACCGGCTTCGGGCCGCCCTCGGTCCATTTCAGACCCGAGCGGCTGGCCAGCATCGGAATCAGGAACAGGGCGACTCCCAGCGAGGCCAGAAGCGAGATCACCACCGCCAGGCCGAGGTCGCCGAAGGCCTGCCCGGCGACGCCCTCGACGAAGACCATCGGAAAGAACACGGCGATGGTGGTCAGGGTCGACGCGACCACCGCGCCGCGGACTTCAGACGTACCTCGAACCGCAGCGCTCTCGAGCGGATCGCCTTCCTCCCGGCAACGGAAGATCGATTCCAGAACCACGATCGAGGAATCGACCAGCATGCCGATGCCCAGCGCCAGACCGCCCAGGGACATGATGTTGAGGCTGACCCCGAGCAGATTGAGCGGCGCGAAGGTCACCAGCAATGAGATCGGAATCGAGACCGCCACGATGGTGGTCGTGCGCAGGTCCTTGAGAAAGAAGAACAGCACCAAGACCGCGAGCAAGCCGCCCATCAGGGCCGTGTTGCGGACCTCCTTGATCGAGCTCTCGATGAACAGCGAACGGTCCGCTACCAGCGCGAGCTCGGCGCCTTCATTGGTCCAGGTCTCGGCGATCAGGCCGCTCGGCGCCTGTTTGCTCTTCTTTTTCTTGTCACCACCTCGCCCGCGCCAGCCACCGGCTTTCTTTTCCTCCTCCTCGATGTCTTCGCCCGCGGCGATGCGTCGCGCGCGATCGAGGTCGAAGTCACCGAGTTCGGCTTGGACTCGCTTGGCCAGGGCGACGATATTGGCGTCGGCCTCCTTGAAGATGTCTATCTGGACACTCTCCAGAGAATTGGTGCGGGTGAGGATCTCGCGCTCCTTGTGCGAGCGGATCACCTGGCCGATTGCGCCCACCCGAACCTCGCGGCCTTCGAAGAAGGCGACCACGGTGTCCTCGATCTGCCCGAGATCTTCGTATTCGTTGAGCGTGCGCACCATGTACTCGGTGCGGCCTTCGGTAAGAGTGCCTCCGGCGAGGTTGATGTTCTCCTGGGCCAGGCGATCGATCACAGTCTGGATCGAGAGGCCGGTGCGTCGAAGCTCCTCTTCATCGAGGAGAACATGGATCTCCTCCTCTAGGCCGCCGCGGATTCGGACCGCCGCGACACCCTTGATGGGCTCGATCGCGCGCTTGAGCTGAAGATCGGCGATCCGCCGGAGTCTGCGAAGCCCCTCCTCGCCCTCGAAGCGATCGCCGCTGCCCGAAAGACTCAGCTCCATCACCGGATCGAGCGACGGATCGAAGCGCAGGATCAGAGGCCGTTCGGCCTCTTCCGGCAACAGGATCAGGTCGAGCTTCTCCAGAGAGTCCTGAATCGCCTGGGACATCGGCGTGTCCCAGCTGAATTCGAGCACCACGTCGCTGACGCCCGCGCGACTGATCGACGACACCCGGCGGAGTCCTCCGACCACACCCAAGGCCTCCTCGACCGGCCGGCTGACGTCGTTTTCGACTTCCTCCGGCGCTGCTCCCGGATACTCCGTGCGAACCGTGAGTGTCGGGTAGGACAGCTCCGGCATCAGGGTGACCGGCAGGCGACCGTACGAGAAGTAGCCGAACACCACCGCGGCCACGAACACCATGGTGATCGCGACCGGCCGCCGGGTCGTGAAGCTCGAAAGCGCGCTGGTCTTGGCTTCGTCAGTCATGTCGAGCGAGGTCGTCAGCTTCCGGCTGTCTCGGCTTCATCATCGCCGGCGGCTGCGGCGTCGTCTTCGGCGCCCACCAACCGGACCAGGGAGCCGTCCTTCAACCCCGCTTGACCCGCCACGACGATTCGGTCGCCCTCGGCCAGCAGGTCCCCGGCCTCGATGTGGTCGCGATCCTCGAGCCGGGGCGTGACCAGGAGTCTCTCGACGCGATCGCCGGCCTCTTCCTCTTCCTCGGCGCCGGCGTCCGCGGCACCCTCGACCAACCGAAAGATGAAGATCTGGTCGGCGTCGTAGATCAGCGCCTTCTTGGGCACCAGAACCGCGTCCTGATTCACCGCCGTGACCAACTCGACAGAAACGTACATGCCGGGTAGCAGCTCCTCGCTTCTCGGAATCGCCACCGTGGTCTTGACGGTCCCGCTCCGGGCATCCACCCGCGGCGCGATGCGATCGACCGTTCCCCGTCGCTCGACTCCGCGCGCGGCCTCGGCGAATACCCGGGCCTCGAGCCCGGCGCTGATTCGCCAGAGCTCTTTCTCCGGCACATAGACGCGGGCTACGATCGAATCGAAGTCGATGATCCCAAACAGCGGCTGGTTGGGGGTCACCTGGTTGCCGACGCTGACGTGTCGCTCGGTAATGGTCCCGGAGATCGGGGCCCGTACCTCGGTGTAGCCGAGCTCGCGCTCCGCGTCCTTCAATGCGAGCTGGAGTTGTTCGAGCTCGTAAGTCGCCTCGGTGTAAGCCTGTTCGCTGATCAGCTGTTGATCGTGGAGATTGGTCTGGCGAAGGTACTCTCGCTCGGCCTTCGCCAGCTGGCCGCGGGTGCGCTCGAGTGCGGTCTTTAGCTGGTCGTTCTGGAGCCGTAGGAGGACCTGCCCCCTGCGGACGTCGTTGCCTTCCTCGACCAAGAGCTGCACCACCGGAAGCTGACGGCTGGCCTGGGACACGACCGCAACTTCGTTCTCCGCCTCGAGGTTGGTCGAGAAGCGCAGCACCGTCTCGATCCGGCCTCGCGCCAACTCCACGACTTCGATCGGCACCGCCTCTTCTTCGTCGTCGTCCTCGTCGCCGTCTTCCTTGCCGTTCTCGCCGTCCGAGGCCGCTTCGGCAGCATCCGATCCAACCTCCGAATCATCGCCCGAGCCTTCGGATCTGGAGCAGCCTACGGCCGTGGTCAATAACAGCAAGAGCAGGAGGGCCGAGACCCCCCCTTTTCGCAGCTGTTCCAGGAACTTCTTCATCCGTCACTCTCCCCGAGAATTCACCTACAGGAGGCCTAAGCTACTACGAAATCCGCAAGCTACTGGTTGCGCGAGAACCACGCTAAGCTCTCGCTGATGGCAGATCTCCGGACGCAGCCGGCGGCGCCCCCAGGATCCGGCGGCGCCTGGAGCCGAGCCCTCGAAATGGCGGCGCGGACGCCGGCGAGCCGCAACCGCTACGTCGACTTCCTGCGCGCCGCGTCGATTCTGGTGGTGGTCCTGGGGCACTGGCTGATGGCGGCGCCGTTTCTCGACAACGGCGAGCCGCAGCTCGCGCACATGCTGGACGAGGCACCCTGGACGCGCTGGCTCACCTGGGGACTCCAGGTGATGCCGATCTTTTTCATTGTCGGCGGGTTCTCGAACGCTATCTCGTGGCGCAAAGCCGTCGAGCGCGGACAGGACTACGCCGAATGGCTCGACTCGAGATTCCGCCGCCTGGCGGCCCCGGTCCTCCCGCTTCTGGCGGCCTGGGTCATCCTGGGACTGGCGGCCAACTGGGCCGGCGTCGCCGAAGCGACGTTGCGGGTCGGATCACAAGTGGCTCTGGTCCCGACCTGGTTTCTGGCCGTTTACCTCGGCGTGATCCTGACGGTACCGTGGACCTTCGCTCTCTGGCGAAAGCTCGGACTCGGTTCGTTCGCCCTACTCGCCACGATCGCCGTCGCCCTCGATGCCGGTGCCTTCGGCGCCGGAATCACCTGGCTGAGGTGGCTCAACTACGCGTTCGTCTGGGCCGCGGTCCACCAGCTCGGCTATGCCTGGCAGCAGAAGCGTCTCGCCGGCTGGCGGCCCTTCGCGTTGAGCGCGACCGGTCTGGCGGCTCTGGTCGCCCTGGTCACTCGCGGCCCCTTTCCAGTGTCGATGGTCGGAGTCCCGGGCGAGGAGATCTCGAACAGCCTGCCGCCGACGATCGCTCTGCTGGCTCTGGGCATGTTCCAGGGGGGGCTGCTGCTGTCTCTCGAAGGACCCGTGCGGCGATGGCTCGAGCGGCCGCGGGCCTGGGCGACAACTGTGCTGGTGAACGCCAACATAATGACCCTCTTCCTGTGGCACTCGACGGTGCTGGTGCTGGTGATCGGCGTTCTGTTCGTCTCCGGAGGACTCGGGCTTGGTCTCGCTCCCGGCAGCGCGAGTTGGTGGCTGGCGCGCCTTCCGTGGGTACTCGCGCTCGGTATTCTACTGCTGCCGTTTCTGGCCGTGTTCGGCAGGTTCGAGCGTCCGCGGCCGAGACTCCGCTACGGCCCCGCGAGCTGGCGTCTGCTCGTGGGCTCGCTGCTCTTCTGTCTGGGCATCGGGCTTCTCGCGCTTTCGGGCATCGGCGGCGACCAGTTCGGAATCCGAGCCGGGGTGGTCGCGCTTCCGTTCCTGGGAGCAGTCATCGGCAGGGTCGGCCTGGTCGGCGGCAAGCGGAGAACCTGAGTGCCGATTCCGTCCCCTTTCCATTCGCGTACCTCGAAGCTCTGCACCAGCTTGCGGTGGAAGGACTGGGCCGGGTACCACGCGGTGTGCTCGTATCGAAGCTGCCACGAACCCGAGTACTTCGCTTTCCGCCATGCCGCCGGGCTGATCGACGTCACGCCTCTGTTCAAGTACGAGATCTACGGTCCGGACGCGCCCGCGTTTCTCGCGCAGCTGACGGTGCGCGACATCTCGAAACTGCGCCAGGGCCGGGTGACCTATCTCTGCTGGTGCGACGACGACGGCAAGGTGGTCGACGACGGCACGATTGCAAGACTCGAGCAAGACTACTTTCGGGTCACTGCGGCGGAGCCGTCTCTTTCATGGTTCGAGCGCATGGCGCGTGGCTTCGAGGTAACCATCGAGGACTCGACCCAGCGCTTCGGCGCCTTGGCTCTCCAGGGCCCCAACTCGCGCGACATCCTGAAGGTGGCCTCGGACGCCGACATGGACTCGCTCAAGTTCTTCCGCATCGTGCGCTCTCGGATCAACGACGTCGATGTCTTCATTTCGCGCACCGGCTACACCGGCGACCTGGGCTACGAGATCTGGGTCGAAACAGCGGAGTCCCCTGGCCCTGACACCCGCGCTGAGCGTGTCTACGACGCGGTGACCGCGGCGGGGCGCCGCTTCGGTCTGCTGCCGGCCGGTCTCGACGCGATGGATGTCACCCGGGTCGAGGCAGGATTCATCATGAACGGAGTCGACTATTTCAGCGCACACCACTGCCTGACCGAGATGCGCAAGTCATCACCCTACGAGCTCGGCCTCGGCTGGACGGTGAAGCTGGACCGCGATCCGTTCATCGGCCAAGCGGCGCTTCGCCGTGAGAAGCACGCCGGCTCAGAGCGCGCTTTCGTCGGCCTCGACATCAGCTGGGTCGAACTAGAGCGGGTCTTCGAGAGCTATGGGCTGCCACCCGAGATCTCGTCGTCAGCCTGGCGGGACGGACGCCCGGTCTACGACCGCGATGGGCGCTGGATCGGCCAGGCGACAAGCGGAGCCTGGTCGCCGACGCTCAAGAAGAATCTCGCTCTGGCCCAGCTCGAGTCGCCGTTCGCGGCCCCTGGGCAGATCGTCGAGATCGAGCTGACCGCCGAATACCGTCGCCACCGGGTGCCCGCCGCCGTCGCCAAGCTACCGTTCTTCAACCCGCCCCGAAAGCGAGCCTGAGAGCTTTGACCGCAGTCAGGAAGACCAGCGCCTACGACGTGGTCGTCATCGGCGGCGGGCACAACGGGCTGGTGTGCGCCGCCTATCTGGCGAAGGCCGGACGCCGGGTGCTGGTGCTCGAACGGCGTCACGTTCTGGGCGGCGCGGCGGCGACCGAGGAGCTCTATCCAGGCTTTCAATTCTCGGTCTGTTCCTACGTGGTCAGTCTCTTCCGGCCGTCGATAATTCGCGACCTGGATCTCGCACGGCATGGGATGGAGATCATTCCGCTCGAGACCGCATTCACTCCACGAATCGGCGATAAGGGGCTCTGCCGTTGGTCCGACCCCGGCCGCACCCGACACGAGATCTCCCGGTTCAGTCCACGCGACGCCGAGATCTACCCCGAGTTCAGTCTCACCATGACCAAGATGGCGCGGTTCGTCCGCAACATCATCGACACACCGGCGCCGGATCCGACCTCCTGGAATCCCGTCGAGCTGTTCAAGCTCCTCCGCCGGGGGCGCGAGCTCCAGCGCGGAGGAGCCGACAACGTCTCGATGAACCTCAAGCTCCTCACCATGAGCGCGGTGGATTTCCTCGACAGATGGTTCGAATCCGACGTTCTCAAGGCGCCGATGTCGGTGAGCGGGATCATCGGGACCTTTCTCGGCGTCCGGTCGCCCGGCACCGCCTACGTTCTGCTGCACCACTACATGGGCGACATCGACGGAGCGTTCCGCTCCTGGGGCTACTCGAAGGGCGGCACCGGCGGCATTTCGCTGGCATGCGCCCGAGCTGCTGAGAGCTTCGGCGCCGAGATCCGGACCGAGGCGGGAGTCGAACGAGTAATCCTCGACAACGGCCGGGCGACCGGCGTCGTGCTCGAAAACGGCGACGAGATCCGGGCCAAGACCGTGATCTCGAGCTGCGACCCCCGTCGAACGTTCTTCGGCTTCGTCGGACGCGACCGGCTCGGCGGAGATTTCGTTCGTCAGATCGACCGATACAAGCTCCGCGGCTCCTCCGGCAAGGTCAACCTCGCCGTCGACCGGCTGCCGCGGTTTCACGGCCGCGACGGCACCGACTTCCTGCGCGGCGATATCACGATCGCCCCGGGCATCGACTATCTCGAGCGCGCCTACGACCAGGCCAAGTACGGCGAGTTCTCGGAGCGGCCCTACATCAACGTGGTCATCCCTTCGATCATGGATCCGAGCGTCGCTCCACCCGGCAAGCATGTGATCTCGATGTTCGTTCAGTACGCGCCCTATCGGATCAAAGCGGGCGCCGAGAACTGGCCCTCCAAGCGAGAGGCGTTCGGTGACGCGGTGGTCGACACGCTGGCCGAGTACAGCCCGGGTCTCAAGGAGTCGATCCTCTATCGCCAAGTCCTGACACCGTGGGACCTGGAACAGGACTTTGGACTCGGTGAGGGGAACATCTTCCAGGGCGAGCTCAGTTTGGAGCAGCTTCTCTTCCAGCGCCCGGCGGCCGGCTGGGCGCACTACCGGACTCCGATCAAGGACCTCTGGATGTGCGGCTCGGCCACACATCCGGGCGGTGGACTGATGGGTGCTCCCGGCCAGCTCGCCGCCCGGACGATTTTGGGCTCGGAGAGCGGAACATGAGTGCGCGCTACGACGTGGTCGTGATCGGCGGCGGCCACAATGGCTTGACCGCGGCCGCACTGCTCGCGAAGGCGGGGCGCCGGGTTCTGATCGCCGAGGCGCGGGACTCTCTCGGGGGACTCGCCGACGGGGAGGAGTTCCACACCGGATACCGGCACGCGGGAATCCTCCACTCGACCGAGGCCGTGCGGACCTGGGTCCTAGACGCGCTCGAGCTCGACCAGCATGGCCTTTCGCGACGCCCGCCGGCCGAGCTCTTCGTACCTCAAGTCAACGGCCCGGGCCTCGTTCTGGACGCCTCGGGCGAGAGCTCGGACAGGCTCGAGCCGACCGACGTCAACCGGCTGGCGGCCTACCGGCGCTTTACGGATCGAATCGCTCCCGCCCTGCGTCGACTGCTCGACAGACCACCGCCCGATCTGGTCGACACAGGTGTGGGCGACCTGGTTCGGCTCGGACTCTCCGGGCTGGCTCTGAGGCGACTCGGCACGCGCGACATGATGGAGGTGCTTCGGGCGGCTCCGATGCCGGTGGCCGATTGGCTGGACGAATGGTTCGTCTCCGACCTGCTCAAGGCCGCACTCGGCGCTCCGGCCGTCTATTCCACCTACACCGGCCCGCGCTCGCCCGGCAGCAACGCCAATCTCTTGATTGCGGAGGCCGTGGCCGACAGACCGATCGCCGGCGGCTCACCCGGTCTGGTGCGCGCTCTCGAGTCGGCGGCTCGAGCCGCCGGAGTCGAGATCCGCACCGGAAGTCCGGTGAACAGGATTCTGGTCGACAACGGGCGAGCCTCGGGAGTCCGAATCGGAGACCGAACGGTCCCGGCCACGGCGGTCGCAGCGTCCTGCGACCCGAAGCAAGCCTTCCTGGATCTCCTGCCCCAAGGCGTTCTCACCCGCGGCTTCGAGACAGAGCTCACCCACTTCCGCTCCCGCGGCACGGCGGCCAAGGTTCACCTCGCGCTCACCGGCTATCCGGAGTTCTCCTCGCGGCCGGGCCAGGTCTTCGAGCACGTTCGAACGGGCGAGAGTCTGGACGAGCTCGAGCGGGCGTTCGACGCCGTCAAGTACCGGCGTGTCTCCGACCGTCCGGTGCTGGACATCCGGTTTCCGACCGTCGAGACGCCCGAGCTCGCGCCCTCCTGTCACCACGTCGCCTCGATCCTGGTGAGCTTCGCGCCGTTTGCGCTCAACGGGGCGCCCGACGGCCGATGGAACGACTCGAGTCGCGACCGGCTCTACCGGGCGGTGCTCGAGACCCTCGCGAGCTACGCACCCGGTGTCGAAGATCTGGTCGCCGGTGCCGAGGTCCTCAGCCCGGCCGACCTGGCCGAGCGCTACCGGCTCACCGAGGGGCATCTCTTCCACGGCGAGCACGCTCTCGACCAGCTGGTGATCCGGCCGGCCCTGGCGGCCGCCCGCTACGAGACGCCAGTGCCCGGCCTCTACCTGTGCGGTTCCGGCAGCCATCCGGGCGGCGGGATCACCTGCGCTCCCGGAGCGCTCGCGGCCCGGGCCATGCTGCGGTAGCAGGCTTCGAATTCAAGAGAGTTGGTTGCGGCCGAGCTCTGTCTCGGCGGTAGACGTCGGGCACGGACTCCGACGCTACCCCGCTCCATCGCTGTCATTCCGAGCGCATGCGAGGAATCCCTGTCCTGCGGCCGGTCGGCATAGTTGACTCGGGCAACAAGGGATTCTTCGGCTCCGCCTCAGAATGACAGCAGCGTCGGCTCACGGGTCCCGACACCACCCCGCTCCATCGCTGTCATTCCGAGCGCATGCGAGGAATCCCTGTCCTGCGGCCGGTCGGCATAGTTGACTCGGGCAACAAGGGATTCTTCGGCTCCGCCTCAGAATGACGGGGTTGGGTGACGCTCACCTCCGGTATCCTGCACTCCTATGGACATCGACACCCTGTGCGTTACCGGCGCCGGCCAGATGGGATCCCAGATCGCCATGCTGGGCGCCCTGGCCGGCATCGAGACCCGGCTTCACGACATCTCCCAGGATCAGCTCGACGGCGCTGTCGCGACCAACCGCCTGCACATCCAACGGCGGGTCGAGAAGGGCAAGATGACCACCGACGATCTCGAGGCAGCTTTCACCAGACTCACGGCCGGCACCGATCTCGCGGCCGCGGCCGAAGGTGCCGACTTCGTCATAGAAGCCGTCGTCGAGCGGCTCGACGTCAAGCGAGAGGTCTTTGCCGAGCTCGACCGCGCTACCCCGGCGCACGCCGTGCTCGCCACCAACAGCTCCTATCTCATGAGCTCCGAGATCGCCGACGCGACGTCGCGCCCCGACAAGGTCTGCAACATGCACTTCTTCTTCCCACCCCTCGTCATGCGGCTAGTGGAGGTCGTGCGCGGCGAGAAGACCTCAAACGAGACTCTCGAGGCCGCGGCCGACCTGGCCCAACGAATGGGCAAGCAGGCGGTGCTTCTCCACAAGGAGATGCCGGGGTTCCTGGTCAACCGGATCCTGCGGGCGATCTCGAACGAGGCGTATTGCTTGCTCGAAAACGGGGTCGCGTCTTTCGAGGACATCGACAGCGCCTGCCGCCTTGGGCTGAACCACCCACTCGGGCCGTTTCAGCTTTCGGACTTCTCGGGCCTCGACATCGGCTACAACGCCCGGATGGAGATCTACAACCGCACCGGCCGTGAGGAGGACGCCCCGGCGCCCTCGCTCAAACGCCGGGTGGATCGGGGCGACCTCGGCCGCAAGACCGGACGCGGCTTCTACGACTACTCGACCGATCCGCCGACTCCGACTGAGGACTGACGTCGCGCAAACCCGGCGCAGACCGCCAGGAGCCTACCTGTCGCCATTCTCAGCGACAGCGAAGAATCT
>JBHHWO010000092.1:0-17820 GCA_046756565.1 Thermoanaerobaculia bacterium
GGTGATTGTAGGTGAGCTTCGAGACCTCGCTGACCTATGTCGTGACTGTGCTCATCCTCATGAGCCGGTCATCTCGCCGCGCGGTGTGCACTACCTGCGGCTCGCGCGACGGCGCGGCTGAGGCTTCTGGCCCACTAGAATCGGGCCATGCCCACTTCATCGAATGCCGGCGTCGATCGACGCCCGACGCTGCACATTGCCGCTGTAGTCGTATTTCTCGTGTTCGGGTCGGTCGCTGGTGCCGCCGAGCCGGCGCAACCGGCGGATCTCATTCTGACCGGCGGAAGGATCTGGACGGGTCTGCCCGGGGCGTCAGAAGCGATGGCCGAGACCACAGCCGTGGCGATCGCGGCCGATCGGATCCTCGCGGTCGGCACCGCCGAGGAGGTCGCAGCACACCGGACGGCCGAAACCAGAATGCTCGATCTCGAGGGCCGCTTTCTGGCGCCGGGATTCATCGACAATCACACCCACTTCAACCGCGCCGGCGAGCTCATCCTGGGGGTGAACCTTCTGCACGTCTCGGACTCGGAGGGTCTGGTCGAGCGCGTGCGAGAGGCCCAGGACCGGCTGCCCCCGGGCGCCTGGATCGTGGGTGGGGACTGGGGCGCCTACGAGGCTTGGGAGAAAGGCTCCTCGGGAGCGGAGAGTCACGAAGAGCGCCGGGCGTTCGAGCCCCACCGTAAGCTGATCGATCACTTCACACGGGGCCGCAACCCGGTGTTGCTCTCGAAGTGGGACCGGAGCGCCTTTTTGGCGAACATAGATGCCCTGGTGGGGAGCGGCGCGAGCTGTGGGTGGGACGGCGTCGAGTGCGAGGACGGTGAGCCCACGGGCCGCTTGTCTGCGACGGCTGCCGAACGCGTGCGCCGGGCCGTTCCCGAGAAGAGCATGGCGCAGCGCCTGGCCGAAGCGAGGGTCGCCCTCAAGCGGTTGCGAAGCTTCGGAGTCACCGGTATACACGACATCACTTCGGCCGAGCAGCTCCGGGTCTTTCAGGAGCTTCGACGCCGGGGCGAGCTCACGGTTCGCGTCTATGCCCGGCCGACGCTCGACCGGTGGGAGCATCTCGCCGCGCTGGGCATCCGGCACGGTTTCGGCGACGAGTGGATCAAGATCGGTGGCCTCAAGGGGTTCGTCGACGGGATCATGGGCAACTCGAGCGCGCGCTTCTACGAGCCGTACCTGACCTCCGGTGAGCGGGGTCGCTGGCGCACGATGATGGAGCCGCCCGGAAACATGGAAAAGCTCCTCCTCGGCGCCGACGCAGCCGGCCATTGGCCGCAGGTTCACGCCATCGGTGACGAGGCGATCGATACTTTGCTCGCTCTGTTCGAGAAGGTCGAGGCAATCAATGGCGAGCGCGACCGGCGGCTGCGGGTGATCCACACCCAGGTTCTGAGAGGTCCGGAAGTGGCGACCAAGATGGCGGAGATGGGTGTGATCGCCGAGGTGCAGCCCTACCACGCGATCGACGACATGCGCTGGATGGAGGAGCGGATCGGCGAGCGCTCCCGCTGGGCCTACGCTTTCAAGACTCTCGAAGATGCGGGCGTTCTGTTGTCGTTTGGGAGTGATTGGCCGGGCACCAACGCCTCCTGGTATCCGGCAAACCCGATGCTCGGTATCTATGCCGCGGTCACCCGCCGGACCCTGGGTGGTGAGCCGGCGGCCGGCTGGTTTCCGGAGGAGCGGGTGAGTCTCGAGACGGCGCTCGCGGCGTTTACCGTCAACAACGCCTGGGCCGCCGGCGAGGAGGCTCTGAAGGGAACGCTCGAACCGGGCAAGCTGGCGGACCTGGTGGTTCTCGACCAGGATCCATTCGAGTTGGAGCCGTCCGAGCTCAAGGACATCCGTGTGGCGTGGACAATTATCGGCGGTGAAGTCGTCTACTCCGCTCCGAGCGTCGCGCAGCCCATGTGGGACGCAAATCCCTGAGGCCAGCCCGCCGCACTCGGGTTGACCTGCCTATCGCAACTCTCTGGGCGCTTTCGCCGATTCTCTCTAGCGGGGTCGAAGGACCAAGTGGCCTGTAACACCCAAATCGCTACTACCTGGCCGGCCCTCGTCGCCGATCTCTGCGTTGCGCCTCCTCGACATAGGCACCGCTATGCCTGCGTCAGCGCGCCTTGACCTCGACGACGAATGGCTCGACCATCTAGTGTCCTGTCCCAGTGATTCGCTACACAAATCTCGGGCCTTTCTGCACGCTGCCGGCGTTGCCACTCCTCAACATAGGCCCAGCTATGCTTGCGTCGTGGGCGCCTTGGCAGCGCACACCATGACCTCGAGCCTTATGCACCGAATCACTGGGACAGGACACTAGTATCGCTTCGAGTGTTACAGGCCACTAGTTTCCTTCTTGTCCCTCGGGTTTCGGCTTCGGCTCGCGCGGCTGTACGACCATGATGTGAGACGAGGCGGTTCCGGGCCGCATGATCCAGGGCGCTCCCGGCGCCTGCGGCGTCGTCGGCAGGCCGGTCGAGATCTCGGTTGCATACGGCGTGTAGATCGACCACACCCAGTTGCCGCCGGTGACCGCTCCGGTCTCCGGATCCTGGGTGTCGAGCGCCCCGCCGAGGTTGTAGAGCGCCGCTGGTGAGTCCGGCAGCGCGAGCTTGCCCTCGTCCGCCTCTTTGTGGCGCTGGCTCAGAGCTTCGGTGGATCCCATTCCCTGTGCGCGTAGCTCGCGACCGCGGACCATGAACGGCTCGAGCGAACGGTGATAGCACGAAACGTGGAAACGCTCGTCTCCCGGTTTGTCAGCCAGGCAGATGATCTCGTTCGCTCCACTCCGCAACTCGACCAGGTCTCCGTCCCGTGTGTAGCCGAGCACCGTCGCTTCCGAGCGTCGATCTTCGGGAGCGGCGCTCACGGCCGCGGCGATCTGGCGCTCGGCGTCCGGCACACCAGCCGGTTCCTCGGAGGACAGTGGTGGGGCCACGACGGTCAGGGCGATGATCGAGAGGTTCGGGATTGCACGCATTGCCGGTCTATCCTTGCCGTGCGAGCTCGCGCAAGCGATTGAGCTCCTCGAGGGCGCGTCGAAGGTCCTTGAAGTCGACATTGATTCCGGGTGGGTTGCGAAAGTCGCGGGCGTCTCCCGGACCGCGCTGGCTGACGACCCTCGCGGGCAGGCGCACCGGCGCGTCGGTGGCCGGTTTGATCTCGACCGTGACGTCCTCGTTGACATTGGGCGGATGCTCGGTGGTGATGAACATCCCGCCGTGTTGTAGCTCGCGCCTGAAGGTCGAAAGGAATTCCTCGCCGCTCTCGAAGCGGACCGAGAACAGAGTCGGATCGGCGGGACTCACGGTCTCCCGGAACTGCGGCTCGGGGCTCGCGTGCCGGGAGGGTGGGGAGCCTTCAGAGGCCGGCGCCTCCAGCACATAGGGTTCTTCGGGATCGATACCGGGCATGGCCGGCTGGTCGTAGCCCGTCCGCATCGGCGTGTCGACGCGGAACTCGATGTCCTCCCGGATCTTCTCGCGCTCTCGGCCGACAAGCTCGCCGATCAGCTCGTCGACTCCCCGCAGGCGTATGCCCATTCCGGCCTGGCGCAGCTTGGCCAGCAGCGGCGAGACGCGGGCCGCGTGCACGACCTCGCCGTGCACCACACAACCGCGGTCTTCGTCGAGGATCTCGATCTTGACCCGTTCGCGTGGGGCAACCGGCGTGTTGGTCGCGACGAAGATGCCGCTCATCGAGACGTTGGTGGTGTAGCCCGAATGAGGGTTGTCGTCACCCTCGCGCCAGAAGCGAACCTGCAGGCGCTTCTTGTAGCGCTTGCGCCTCGAGCTTCCCATGGCGACGGAGTCTATATTGAGGGCGCCAGAGGGGGCGCTTGTTTCCGGGCTGCTAGTGTCCTGTCCCAGTGGTTCGGTGCATAAGGCTCGAGGTCATGGTGTGCGCTGCCAAGGCGCCCACGACGCAAGCATAGCTGGGCCTATGTTGAGGAGTGGCAACGCCGGCAGCGTGCAGAAAGGCCCGAGATTTGTGTAGCGAATCACTGGGACAGGACACTAGAGGCCACGCCGCTCGTAGCGGCGGTCGAGGTGCCAGAAACAACGCCAGCCGTGCGGAGAGCGGAGGATAGCGGGCTGCTCGCACATACGACCGTCGCCGACGAGCTCGGCGCACCGGTGATGCCAGAGCGTCTTTATAACCGTGTTGCCGCGCCGGTCGATTCCGCTCCGGCGGTCCGTCTTGGTGCGTCGGTCGTGGCGCTCGCGCCGATCGATTCCGACCGGGAGGTCGCGCCGCCGCCGCTGGGCGACTCGCCGATCCGTGCACCAGCGGCGATCGAGAGCGCTCCTCCGGGGTCTCTGATCGCGCGCCGAACCGAGAATGAGTTTCGCGAGCTTCAAGCGAGCTTCCTGAATGATGGAGGGTAGTTATAGCCGAATATGTGACTATGAGTCAAGAAGCTGCGATGGGTTCGGGCGGAGGGAGACGTTGCGGTGCCGCGCAAGACCCTACGGCTGGATCGGCCAGATCAACGGCAGGAGCAGGAGGACGGTGATCAGGCAAACCAGGGTCAGCGGCAGGCCGACCTTGATGTAGTCCGCGAATCGATAGCCGCCGGGTCCCATGATCAGGGTGTTGGCCGGATGCGCCACCGGACTCATGAAACTCGCCGACGCGGACAGGGCCACGGCCATCAAGAGCGCTTGCGGTGAGTAGCCGAGATCCATCGCGGTGTTGAGCGCGATCGGGGCCATGAGGATGGCGACGGCCGCAGTCGGCATCACCTGCGCTGCCAGTGCCGTGGTCAGAAACAGGGCGGCGACCACCGCCATGGGACCGAAATCGCCGACCATGCCGACGACCGTGGTGGTGAGAAAGAGGGCCGCGCCGGTCCGCTCGAGAGCGATCCCCAGGGGCAGCATTCCCGCGATCAGGAACACCGCTCGCCACTCGATCGCCCGGTAGGCCTCGTCCATGGTCAGACAGCCCGAAAGGACCATCAGCAGAGCGCCGCAGACCGCGGCGATGTAGATGGGCAGGAACCCGGCCACCACCGACCCGACCACCGCCGCCATGAGCAGTGCCGACACCGGCGCGAGCTTCGAGCGAATCGGTTCGGAGGCCTCTTCGGTCAAAACCAGAAAGTCCGGTTCTTTGGCCAGGACCTGAAGCTTGTCGCGGGCGCCATGCAGCAGGAGAGCATCGCCGAAGAACAAGGGCTCGTCGCGAAGGCCCTTCCGGATGGTCTCGCCGGCGCGTGAGATCGCGACGACGTTCATGCCGTACTTCTCGCGGAAGTGGAGGTCGGCGAGGGTCCGGCCCGCCAGCGCCGAGCGCGGCGACAGCACCACTTCAGCCAGGCCGACGCTCTCGGACTCGAGCAGGCTCGGCTCGACCTCACGGGTCACCGATTCCAGTCCCTGGAGGCCCTGCAGCGTTTCGAGATCATCTAAGGACCCTTTGACCAAAAGGCTGTCGTTGGGCCAGATGATCTCGTCGGCGTCGGGCATCAGCAGGGTTTTGCCTCCTCGGACGATGCCCATCACTCCGATGCCATAGGCGTGTCCGAGCCGGCTTTCGACCAGTGACTTGCCTACGAACGGGGACTCCTCCGGGACGGCGACCACCATCAGGCGCTCGTCGAGGCGATACTCATTGGCATCGTCGGCTACGGCGACCTCGATGTGCGGGTTCTGGCGGAGTTTCTCCAGTTGATCGTCGCGTCCCTGGATCAGTAGGCGGTCGCCCTCTCGAAGTGGCCGGGACTCGAGATTGCGGCGGATGACCATTCCTTCGCTCTTGATGGCCAGAACAATGCAGCCGCCGTAGCTGTGCCGGAAGTTGAGCGAGATCAGGGTCTCACCGATCAGGCTGCAGCCGGGGAGAAGCGCCGCGTTGACTACCTCGATGTCGGCCGAGATGAGCTGTTCGACCTCGATGTCGGCGGCCTCGAGATCCAAAGACTTCCGATCGCTTCCTACGAGAGGCTCGCGCGGCCCCTCCACGAGGAGTCGGTCGCCAACCGCCAGCGTGGTCTCGGGATGGGGAGCCAGTTTGGTCTTGTCTTTGCGCAGAATCGCGATCACGTTCAACTCGAGGGCCGAGCCGAGCCTGCTCTCGGCCAGTGTTTTGCCGGCGAGACCGGATCCCAGGGGCACATCGACGAAGAAGAGTTGCTCCTGGAGGCTGTAGAGACGAGCCAGCTCATCGTCCGCGCCCGCCGAGAGAACTCGGGGATCGCGCGACGGCAGCAGTCGGCTGCCGAAGAAGGTCATGAACAGAATTCCGGCCAGAACGACACTGGATCCGACCGGAGTGAAGTCGAACATCGAGAATGGATCGCGCCCCGACTGCTCGAGTGCCTCACTGACGAGGATGTTGGGCGGCGTGCCGATGAGGGTGGTGAGTCCTCCCAGAAGAGAGCTGAAGGCCAGTGGGATCAGGAGCTTCGAGGGCGGGATCCTGGTGCGGCGGGAGATATCCATGACCACCGGCAGAAGCAGAGCCGCGACGCCGACGTTGTTCATGAACGCCGACAGAAACCCGGAGGTCAACATGATCGTGACCACCAGGCGTCTTTCGCCGCCGGCGGCGAGCCGCAGGACCTGACGGCCCAGAAGGCTGGCGATACCGGTGCGAGCGAGACCGCCGCTCAGGATGAATACCGCCCAGACCGTGATGACGGCCGGATTCGAGAATCCGGAGAGAGCCTGCTTGGGCTCGACCAGTCCGGTCAAGGCCAGGCTGACCATGACGATCAACGCCACCACGTCGACCCTGACCCACTCGGTGATGAAGAGAACGACCGCGAGGCCGAGAACCCCGAGAACCAGGCCGATCTCGAAGGTCATCGAATCTCGGCTCCGAACGGCAAGCTCTGCATCACGCCAGTCGCCCGCTCTCGCACCCGGCTATTGTAGGCGCAGCGGGACCTGGCTGCAGGAGGTAGAGTAGCCGAGAGACCGCTTCACGATCGGAAAGAAACGGCTCGAGCCGATCGCCATTGCCAGCTCCACCAGTCCACGCTCACCGAAGTGGGAGACGATCCTGGGCCTGAGCTTGTCGGCGGATGCCGATGGCTCGACCACTGCCTCGGCGAATCGGTAGGTGTCGGCGAGCTCTTCGTCGAGTCTATCCGGGGCCCGGTCCACGACCGCGCGCAGGACTTCTTTCGAAACCCCTTCCTGCTGGGCTAGGTTGAGCTCGATCTGCACGCAGGTGCCGCAATCCTCGTCTCGAGTGGCAACCAATCGCCCGACGTAGAAGGCCGAGACCGGCAGCACTTCCCGATAGGTCGAGATCGGCATGATCTTCGCGAACCGGAAGAAGGCGCGGGTCGAGGCCTTCAGGATGTGGCGAAGGTAGTCGAGCGACTCGCCCAAGCGAGCCTCTTCCTTGTCAAGGCGCGAGAGGATCAGCTTGTGGAGCATTGGATACCCTCCAGTCCGGTTTCTTGGGCTCGCGCCGGGCCAGCTCTAACCACCGATTACCGGCGGCGCAGTCATCTTGGTCGACAGGCCGGCAATCACGCCCTGCGCCTTCTTGACGGCAGCCATCTGGTTGCCCTTTGGCAGTTCGCGGAAAAACGCCCAGACGACCGCGATCGCGGTGAATCCGAGAAATGTCATCCATTGCCAGGGGTTGGCGTAGCGCCGCACGAACAGGGCAGCACTGCGTCCGGTGTTGAACGTGCGCCGGGGGACGTAGCCACCGGCGGTGTGAGACACCATGTGCCAGAGCTTGGCGCGGTGAGCGTACATACAGCGGTATCCGCGACGCTTCATGCGCATGCACCAGTCCGCGTCCTCGGCCGCCAAGTGAAACAAAGGATCCCAGGGGCCGATCTCCTCGACGACACTTCGGGGGGTCAGGAGCGCGCAGCCGTTGATGTAGTCGACCTCTTCGTTCCGTTCGTACTGACCGCGCTCGGTTTCGAGCATCCCCCGTTCCCGGGTCACGGACTCCTTGAACCGGATGACGCCACCGGCTGACCAGATCTTGTCGCGCGCCCAGAAGTAGTAGGCCTTGGGACCGACGCAACCGACTCGGTCGGTACTCTCCGCGACCGCCATTAGCTCGTCGAGCATCCCGGGCTCGACCTCGATGTCGTTGTTCAAGACGAGAATGTAGTCGTATTTCTCGCGACATGCGTAGTCGAGGCCGACGTTCATGCCGGGGGCTGCGCCGGTGTTCTCCTCGACCCGAATCTGGACGACCTCGGGGTGCTCGCGGGCTACGGCGTCGCTCGAGCCGTCGGTCGAGCCGTTGTCGACGTGAATCAAGTCGAAATCGGGATAGGTCATCTTGTCCAGGCTGGCCAGTGCCTGGAGAGTGACTTCGCGCCCGTTGTAGTTGAGGACGATTGCGGCTACGCGGGGACGGCTCATGGGATGCGGCAACGCGGTCGCGCGGCGCGAGGCAGGTGCTGCGTGAGGGTATTGGGAAGCGGCCCTGGAATCAAGAGTCTCGGTCCGCAACGCCAGCTCGGTGAGGTCTTTTTCGTCTTTGACTTCCAGGAGGAAGCACCATGACCACGATCCAGACACTTGCACTTCTCTTTCTGGCCGCCCTGCCGCTGGTCGAGACCGCTCGCAACGGGTTCGACCCGGCCCCGGAACCGCCGGTGGTTCTGGCTCTGCTGTCGGAAGGACTCGAGCTGTGCCGAGGCGATTCCGGCAACCCGATTCCGGAGGCCGGCACGGCAGCCTCGACGGCCCGGCTGGCGGCGGCGCGGGAGGCCGTGGAGCTGGCCGTGGAGCTTTCGGCCCGATTCGAGAGCACCGAGCTGAGAAGCGCCATGAGGCGTCTCGCCGGGTTGGTGGCAGCACAGTGCGCGCCCGGAGAAGACCGGCAGCCGCCGAGCCAGGACCTGGCGGTTACCGATCGAGAGCTTCATCGCCGCCTGATCGAACCATTCATGCCTGGTTTGAGCGAGGCCGCTCTCTCGGCCGTCGACGGCTGGCGCCAAGACGGTTCTGAGGCGTCGGTTCGGGCCGGCCGGCCGGCGGCTCAGCCTACGGCCGATGCGAAGGATCGAGTCCCGAAGATCGAGATCCGGATCGGCGCGTCGGCCGCTCACAGAGAGAGAGTCGCGGCCTGGTCTCCTCTGTTCCGGCGCGAGGCCGGCGCCCTGCGGGTTGCCCGGCGCGCGCTCCAGGTGGAGATCGAGAACTACTCGCTCCTGGAGGCCCGACGCGCGTGCCGGAGCTTTGGCCGCGTGGTCGAGCGGATCGATCCGCGGCTCGAGAGCTCGGCACCGAGCCGGGAGCTCGGGCGGCGGCTCGAGCGCATGCTGGACCGGTACCGCAAGGGCGCCGCGGAGTGCGTCGCCGGACGCTCGGCCAGCGCCTATTCCTACTTGAGCGAAGGCGACCGGGAGTGGGTGTCGTTGGTCAGGGAAGCGGCGCGAGTGATCAGGCCGGAGCCGCTTCGGGCTGTGACCGGCCCAGCAGATGCTGCGCCAGGAGGCGCCAGATCCACGCCAGGCCATTGACGGCGTGGAGGGTGAGAAAGAAGCACAGAACGCCGATCAGAGAGGCGAGCAGCGCCTCGGGCATGGTGTCGATGTACCAGAGGTTGATCTCGGGCGGTTCCCAGCGGTAGTACACCGGCGCCGCAATCAGCGCAAAGCTGAACGCGCCTCCGGTAACCAGAAGAACGAAGGACGCGACGCCGAGCGGGAACTTCATCAGGAGAAACGCCATCCCCGTCCAGGTCACCTTGTTGGCGAAAAAGGACTTCGCTCTGGGCCAGAACTCGGCCGATTCGCCGAGATCTTCAGAGAGCGGACCGATCTCCGCCCCCAGGAGATGAATGGCTTGCTGCCTCTCGAATGCCGACAGCGCAAAGCTCAGAAGCAGCACGAGCAAGAGGATGACCAGACCGATCCAGATCACGGTCAGGCCCACGCCCAGGGCCCAGCCAGTCAACAGAAACACGAAGTAGGCGATACCGAGGGGGAAGGCGAGGAGCAGATACACCGCGTTCAGATACGAGCGGCTGCGAAGAGCGACTCCGAAGAACCATTGGAGCGCCGCGGGGATAGTGACCTTTTCCTCCATGATGCCTCCCTGTCTCGAATTACGATGCCGAAGAAGAGCATGTTTCAGACGGACCGTGCTGCGTGGAGCCCTGGCAGGAATGTTACTTTTGGTATCAGAACAAGTAGTTGGAAGCCCGGGTAATCGAGAGTGCCTTCACAGCTCAACCTGTTGATTTTATTGGGTTTACTCCCTACTCACTTCCCCTTTTTGCATCTGGCACTTGATTTGCCCCTAGGAACTGGCGTCATGACAAGACGAAGCCGGACAACCGGACCCCGGCGAGGGTTCACGCTCATCGAACTGATTGTCGTGATGATGGTCCTGGCACTGCTGGTGACCATCGGCTTCCCCGCGCTTCAGAACCAGATCCGCCGCAGCAAAATGATGGGGATCGCCCAGGAGGCGACCAACGGATTGCGCTTGGCTCGCTATCAGGCGATCAAGAACAGCCGTCCGACGGTCTACTCGATCGATCCCACGACCCGGCAGATCCTGTCTTGGGTCGATGACAACGACGACGGCATTCAGGATCTCGGCGAAGAAGTCCTGATGCGGACGACGCTTCGTGCGGGTCTTTACGTCCTCGACCCACCGGGCTCGATGGGTGGACCGATCGATGGCTTCAACGGCACCAACATGGCGCGGTTCAATGCTGACGGCTCGGTCGACGCGATCGGGGGATACCGGTTCGCGGATGACTCGGTCGCGGTCGACGCCAGGAACTTCCTCGAGGTGGGCGTCCGGCCGCGCTCGGTGGCGCGAGTCGAGATTCGCAAGTGGGACGGCACCGGCTGGTGGGGCCAGGACGAGGGTCCGAACCCCTGGGTCTGGTACTAGGACGAGAGGTCATGAGAATGAGAGATGTCAGAGCCTTCAGTCGCGAAGCCGGCTTTTCCCTGATCGAGGTGCTGGTCGCGAGCTTCTTCCTGCTGGTCATCTTGATGGGCGTGCTGCCGATGTTTCACAGGTCGACGGTTTCGAACCAGATGGCCTACGACAACACCCGCGCGGCGACGTTCGCCCGTTCCGAGATGGAGAACTACTTCCAGGCGCCCTTCTATGACGTGGGCGTGAACCCAAGAATGACAATCCCTGCGGGCCAGACGAGCCTGGTGATCGACGAGTACTTCGACCCGGTGTCGAAGACGTGGCTCCCCGGTCCGGCGCCCGCCGGTACCTCTTATGACTGGTCGCGGACGATCACCGTGCGCCAGTTCCACATCAGCGCGATCGACAACGGCGTTCTGGACGATTCAGAGGTGCTGGCCGGCAGCGCCAACGCCGCCAACGTACACATGAAACAGATTCTGATCGAGGTCCAGCGCGGTAGCCAGCAGAGCCTGTTCGGCCCTCCGCGAAAGATCACCCTAAACGTCGTTCGCTCCAACTGACCCAGGGCAGAGATCGAGGCACACAACCATGCTGACCACACCAAGACTGAGGCATTGTCGTCGCGCCGCGGGCCGCGGCTTCACGTTGATCGAGATGCTGCTCTCGCTGACCATCACCGTGGTTGTGATGACTGGCGTCCTGACGCTGTTCCAACTCAGCGGCAGGCTCGCCAGGAACCAGAACCAGCTCGCGGATCTTCAGCAGAACATGCGGGTGGCGCTCTACGACACGCAACGCTACGCCCGCATGGCGGGCCGCGGAGGCCTACCCACGTTCCTGCCTCCTGTTGGCGCCTACACCGGCCAGATGATCCCGAACGGCGTCTCGATCACCGTTGGCAACAACGTACTCGACGGAACCCGGATCGGCGACGCTACGACTCCGCCGGTGCTTGCCGGCACCGACACCTTGACCGTCCGGGGCGTTCTCTTCGGTTCGGTCTACCAGAGTGAGGTTTCGGTGCCCGATTTCACTTCCGGCACCCTGAGTGTTGGCCGCTTGAGCCGTATGGGTGTCGAACAGGACCTTTCGGTATTGGCCGAGGCGGTCACCAACGCGAACGCGGGCAATCCCGAGGCCCTTGTGGTGGTGAGTCCTCTGGGCTCGAATCTCTACGCGGTTGTAGAGCTCACCAGTGGCTTTGTCGAGGACGAGATGATCGCTGGGGTCAACGAATTCAAGCGCGTGACCATGAATTTCGTCATCAGTGGCGGCACCCACCAGAGCGCTCATTACCTGCGGCTGATGCCCGGGGGCGCATTCCCGACCCAGATGACCTCGGCGGCCTACGTCGGTGTGCTGGAGGAATACCGCTACTACGTCCGGGAGGCCCATGCGGATCCGAGCGATCCGACCAGTCGCTTGGTGCCGCGCCTTTCCCGTGCTCGCTTCTACCCGGGGTCCAATGCCCAGCACGTGAGCAATCCCTCGGCCGCCGAGGACATTGCCGACAATGTCTGGGATCTTCAGATCGCTCTGGGCGTCGATGCAGACGGCGACGGCGTTGTCAACGAGGGCACGACCCCGGCGGCCATGGCGCTGGACGAGTGGCTGTTCAATGATGCGAAGGACGTCCTGGACGACCCGGCTGCGCCGGCGACGTGGATATGGAACAGCGGCCAGCTCGAGCTGATGCGGATCACCGCACTGGTTCGCACAGATCGACGTGACATGAAGTACGTGTCGCCCGCGATCGATTTCATCGAAGACCGCGTCTACAACGAGCTGGCGACGCCGGCTGGCAACGACGAGCTCAATGAACGACGCTATCGTCGCCGCAGGATTCGATCCACGATCGACTTCAGGAATCTATAGGAGTGGCCACGATGATCCGCCGTACCACCGATTCAGCTAGACGTCTTCGCAGGACAGCATCGCCGGCGCGAGGCAGCGCCTACATCATTTCGCTGATGGCCATGGTCGTGCTGATGATCATCGGACTGTCTCTGTCGGTCGTAACCCAGACCGAGTTTCAGATCTCCGCCAACGAGAAGGCGATCGAACAGACCTTCTACTCGGCCGACTCGGGAGTCGCCATCGGAACCGCGAGAGCTCTCACCAGGAGCGGTCAAGACCCGTTCACTTTTCGCATGAATCAGGAAGATCGAGTTCAGAACTATCACCTGGCCAACCGAGTCAACGTCAGCGCCTTTCTGGCGATTCAAGCCGGGCCCTGCGCGCTATGCGAGATCAACCAGGGGCCGCAGAGGAAGCAGCTGGTCAACCATGCCGTTTCGGCGCAATCAGAACGTGTGGGTTGGACAGGCTCGGGTCCGCCACCGGCGGATCCCAAGGTTGTCGCTAGGCGAACCGTGAGCCTGATGGTCGATCTGCAGCCCTGGGACACCGTGTTCCGGGAAGAGATTTTCAACCCTCCGCCGGAGGAATTCCAGGTCAAGTACTGACGCAGTCCCACTCTCTGAGGAAACCAAGATGAAACGCAACAACGCGACCAAAACCGCTTCAGTGAAAGTCGCCCGGTTTTCGCTGGGACTACTTCTCCTGTGCCTGACTCCGATTGCACTGACTCCGACGGCTGAAGCCGACGATCGGGAGCTATTCAAGGAATCGGAAGGCGCGCCGTACCTGTTCATTCTCTTCGACAACACCGGGTCGATGCAGCGTCGCGTGGACAACGGTTTTACCGCTGCGCGCCGGGACGACGACACGGCCTCGCGGCTCTACCAGGCCAAACAAGCTCTGGATCAGGTCCTGCAGGGCACCGTCGGCGTAAATTTCGGTTTCTCCACGTTCCCCAATCAGACCGGCCACCGCGTGTACCAAAAGCTGTTTGGAGGCGGCGGGCTTTATGTCAGGGACTTCGAATCCAGGGGTCTCTGGTGCCAGGGCATCGAAACCAACGGCGACACCGGTTGGGACGAATATCGCAACTACACCTTCAAATGGGCGAGCACGACAACGCCCAGCGGACTCAGCCTTGGCGATCTGGTTCCCCTCGACTGGAACGACGACAATGTCCGTCGGATTCGCGAGCGCCTGGCTCCGAACCTGGCCCTGAACGAGTCGGTTCCGGACTACGGCATCGAGCGATACTTCGTCGATCGAAGAAGGAATAACTTCCACAGGCTGCGCGACGAGCGCGCGAGGCCTTTCATCGCTTCGGGTGCTACGCCGCTCGAAGGCGCGTTGCGGGACTTCAAGAGCTGGTACGACGGTTGGGAGCGCGACGCAAAAGCCAACGATCCGGCTTTTGCCAAAGGCTGTCGCAGCGTGCACGTAGTGCTGATGACCGATGGCTTCGAGACCTGCCGCGGAAGACCGGTCAATGCTGCTCGGGACCTCAAGACCGCTGGCATCACCACCTACGTCATCGGATTCTCGGTCGCCAATCCGGCCCTCGACGCCATCGCCGCGGCAGGCGGCACGGTCCAGGCCTTCAGCGCTCAGAATCAGCAACAACTGGTCGACGCTTTCAACGAGATCATCGGCGACGTGCAACGCCAATCCCGGACCTTCGCTACGGCGGCGGTTCCTTCGGTCATCGGTTCCGCGTCGGAGAACATCTACCTGAGCTCCTTCAGCCCCACCGACGATGGCATCACACTCTGGCCGGGCCGCGTCGACGCCTACAAGAAGCCGGTGCCGCTGATCGATGTCGCCGGGCAGCAGGTGCCGGACCGGACCAAGGTGTGCCCCAATCCCGACACCGACGAGAACTGCCTGGCTTGGGACGCGGCGAAAGAGCTCCTGGCCCAGGCGCCCGACGCTGTCGAGGTCAACTCGGACTTGAAGATCGGCTTCGCGACCGGCAAGCGCCGCGTCTACCACGGCCGCACCAATTTGACCCAGGTGCCGGAGAATCGGAGTTTTCTGGAATTCAAGACGACGCAGCCCGAGCAGGATGCGCTCTACGGTCCGGAGGGATTCGGTTATGCGATACCTACGCCTCCGGCGAGCAGAAGCGCGTTCCTGGCGAACGGCGAGAACGTCATCAAGTATTTCCTGCAGGAGAAAGTGGCGACGGTCCTCGATCCGATTACTCGAGTGCCGATTGACGTTGATTTCGTCATGGGCGACATCTTCCATTCGGATCCGTTCGTTGTGGCCGAGCCGGGGCGGTTCGACTACTTTGCCAAGGATCTGGAGGGGCAGATCGAGCCCTGTGGACCCAGCAACGACGAGAAAGACCGCTACCCGTGTTTTGTCAAGGATCAGATCGGCCGTCGACGGGTGATGCTGGTCGGCTCCAATGAAGGCGCTCTTCACGCCTTCGACGCCGGCTCGGCGTTCCGTAACAGCGACGGGTTTCTCGAGTACACCGCGGGCACCGGCGAGGAGTTGTTCGCCTACGTCCCGCGCGCGGTCATGCAGCCGATACGCGATATGTCGGAAGGTGGCGGTCAGCAGTTTACCGTCGACGGACCCGTAACGGTAGACGACGTTTTGCGCGATCCTTTCGTCGGCCCGTTCGATTCGCCGAATCCAGCCGACAGGGAATGGCGTACCGTCGCCATCGGCGGTCTGAGAGAGGGTGGCAGAGGGTATTACGCCCTGGATGTTACCCAGCCGGACGCGATCGATTCATCGACCGGACTGCCGAAACGAGACTCGAGGGGACCAGGATGCACCTTTGCCCTCCCGAGTAGCGGCTGCGATCGTGCGTACCCGGAGATCATGTGGGAATTTGGCGACACCTGGGATGAGGACAACAATGGTAGGCCGGATCTAGGTGACACCTGGTCGAAGGTCAACACGGGCCGAATCAAGCTCGACGACGGAGTCGACGCGGATGGCAATCCCAAGACCAAGGATTTGTACGTGGCGGTCCTCGGCGGCGGTATGGATGCCGATTTCAAGCGCAATCCGATCGGTAATTCGGTCTCGGGTAACTATCTCTATATGGTCGATGTCGAGACCGGCAACACCGTCTACAAACGACGCATCGACAAGCGGAACTTCTTCAGCGCGGTGACCACACCTGCTTCAGCGCCCAGCGAGCCGGCCGCGGTCGATACCGATCAAGACAGCTACCTCGACACCGTCTACATCGGCAACACCGCGGGTTTCTTGTACAAGGTGGATATCAGCGAGCCCGTGGTCCTCGAAACGGGTGTCAAGGTCGATGACTGGTCGACCGACGATCCAGCGACCGGCTCGCCGCCGTTTGTGCGGACGGTCGACCGAATCATCGACCCCCGCTGGGAGCCTTTTCCGATTTTCGATACCGGCGGCCGTCCGATCTACTTTCCGCCGTCGGTTGTCTTCGTTCCGGAGCTGGCGCGCTTTGCCCTCGCTTTCGGCACCGGTGATCGCGAAGATCTGTGGTTTCCGAGAGACATCCCTGACCCGCTGGACGGTCGGTTCTATGTCCTGCTGGATACAGGGCTTGCGCCTGATCCGGGCAACACCGGGGCACTTCCGCTGGACGAATCCGATCTCGAAGGGTTCGTAGCTACGGACTCGACCAGCGGGAATGCCGGTGCCGACCTACTGGCGAACCCGAATTCCGGCTTTCAGAGCGGCTTCCACCTGAAGCTTGAGAACACCGAGCGCCTGATCGCGAAATCCTTCGGTCTGTCCGGCGTTGTTTTCTTCTCCACCTTCCTGCCCGATACGGTCAGCTCGAGTTGCGGTAGCGCCGGCTTCAGCCGCCTCTACTCGATCTTTGCGATCAATGGCGCGGGTATCCGGACCAACGGCGACAGGTTCCGTGCGGTTGGTGACTTCGTTACGCAGCCGTTCGTGGAGTCGAGTGGTGCAGTCGGTGGCAAGCCGGCTGACCCCTCCCAGCCCCCGGCCGACGGGTCAGCTTGCTCGTCCGCTGAGCTCCAGGCGATCAGGACGTCTCTCATGAGCCAGATGCCGGCCGAGTGCAGGTTCGCCGAATACAGCCTTAACGTGATGACGCTGCAATCTCAGAATGGCATCGAGTGCGTAGTTCCGATCCCGGTCTGCGTGGTGCAGAGAAACTGGAAAGAGTTCTAGTGCGGCCTGCCCGATCGAGGTTCGTTCACGGTCTGACTCTTGCCATCGCCCTGGCCGGCACGCTTACGAGCGTGCCGGCGTTCGGCGATTGGCTAGTCACGACCGACGGCTCGGCGATCCAGACTCGCGGTGGTTGGGAGGTCAAGGGCCGTCTGGTTCTTTTCCACACGGCTGACGGCACGTTTTCTTCGATGCGGCTCGATTCGCTCGATCTCGAGGCCAGCGAAAGCCGGACCGAGGCGGCCAGAACCGCGGCGGCCTCGCGCCGACGCAGGCCGGACCCGAAGCCTCGCCCCAGGGCGACGTTCATTCTCACGGATAAGGACGTCGGGCATGTCGATCCGGCGACGCTGCCGAATCCGGTGATAGACGCGCCTGACGGCGCCGCGGCCCTGCCGGAAGGAATCGAGAGCGAGTTCACGCAGGCCGCGGACAATCCGCTTCAGGTCGCCTCCTGGGAGGCCGTTGTCGAGGCAGAGGCCGAGGGAGTCACGATCGAGGGCGTAGTCACGAACCCGAGTCCGTTTCACGCGGCCAACATCAACGTCAAGGTCACGATATTCGATCTCACCGGCGAGGTGCTGGCCGAGGGGCCGGCGACTCTGGACGTCCGCGCTCTCGGGCCGGATGGTCGAAGTAACTTCGAGGTGCTCTTTTCCGGCATTTACAGCGTCTCCGACGCACAATTCGCGATCACGAGCTTCAACGCGATTGTCCCGGACCAGCCCGAAGCGAGCGACGATCAGAGCATCGCGTTCTAGCGGCCTTGCGCCCGTTGCCGGAGCCTTCAGGAGTCGGGCACGACGCGAACCGGAACACCGTTGAGCGCTGCGTTCCCGGTCAGAGCGTCGAGCAGACGATCGTCCGTGAGGTCATTGACGCTGGCGCCGGCGTGCGCGGCGGCCACCTGGAGAGAAACGCCGTCTCGATCATGACCCCAGCCGTGGGGCACGCTGACCACGCCGGGCATGAT
>JBHHWO010000093.1:0-17742 GCA_046756565.1 Thermoanaerobaculia bacterium
GCGTACCGTAAGACCTTGTCGCGCGACCATCTGGACTTCTGCCACGGGCTGCTAGCCGTTCGGATTCACTCGCCTGGAGCGGCTCGGTCGATCAGCATCGCGTCGCCGTATGAATAGAAGCGGTACCCGGACCCGACTGCCTGTCGGTAGGACTCGATTAGGCGCTCGCGGCCCGCGAGAGCGCAGACAAGCACCAGCAGAGTGGAGCGGGGGAGGTGGAAGTTGGTCAGCAGGCGATCCACCACCCGGAACTCGAAACCCGGTTTGATGAACAGGTCGGTCGAATCGCCGCGGGCTTCGACTCGCCCGTCACCGGCAAGGGCGGCGGCTTCCAGCGCCCGCACCACGGTGGTACCGACGGCGATGACGCGGCCGCCTCGCTTGCACGCGCGCTCGAGCGCCGTTGCCGTTTCCCCGTCGATCTCGTAGCGCTCGGCCTCCATCCGGTGACCTTCGATGTCGTCGGAAGCGATCGGCCGGAATGTGCCGGGTCCCACGTGAAGCGTGATCTTGGCAATTTCCACGCCGCGGGCGCCGATGGCGTCGAGCAGCTCGCGATCAAAGTGGAGTCCGGCCGTCGGTGCGGCGATCGCTCCGGGAACTTCGGCGTATACGGTCTGATAACGCTCGCGGTCCGCGGGCGAGTCCGGGCGCGAGATGTAGGGAGGCAGCGGGACATGTCCAATGTGTTCGAGGAGGGGCGCCGGCGGATCCGAAAAACGAATGCGCAGCCGGTCCGGCTCCAGGTGGTCGACCACCTTCCCGAGGAGACCGCCACTGAACCGGAGCCGCGTCCCGGGCCGCATCCGTTTGCGGGGATGGCCCAGGCAGATCCAGTCGACTGCTTCCTGTACCGCCCGGCGCGGCCTTCGAGGCTCCACGAGGAGGATCTCGGATCGTCCACCGCCCGGGCGTCGGCCGAAGAGCCGCGCCGCGATCACCCGCGTGTTGTTGACGACCAGGAGGTCACCGGGATCGAGAAGCGCGGGCAGATCGCGGATGTTCCGGTGCGCGGGCGCCTGGTCTCGAAGCAGGGTCAGCAGCCGGCTGTGGCCGCGAGCGATCGGCTCTTGCGCGATTAAGGCTCGCGGCAGGTCGTAGTCGTAGTCCGAGACCGGCATCAACCTGCGGCCCGTCGACCGCGCAAGCGCGCCTGGAGTCCATCGCCGACCATGTTGAAGGCGATCACCGTCACCACGATCGCTATGCCGGGCAGCGTCGAGGTCCACCACGCGGTTGCGAGATCAGGGGCGCCGTCGGCGATCATGTTGCCCCAGCTGGGCGCCGGCGGACGGATACCGAAGCCGAGGAACGAGAGCGCCGCTTCCAGCAGCAGGACATCACCGATTCTCAGAGTCGTGGCGACCAGCACCGGGGCCATCGCGTTCGGAAGCAGATGACTCCAGAGCTTGCGAATCCGGCCCGATCCCGAAGCGGTGGCGGCAAGAGCCATTTCTGTCGCTTTGAGACGCAGCAGCTCGGCGCGCACCAGGCGGCTCACGGTCATCCAGCTGGTAGCGCCCAGCACCAGCACCACGGTCACCGGTCCCGCGTTCAGGATCGAAGTCAGCGCCAGAAGCAGGAACAGACTCGGAAACGCGACGAAGGCGTCGGTCACGCGCATGAGAAGGCCGCCCGCGATCGGCCCGCCGATAGCCGCCGCGCTGCCGACGACCACGCCCAGGGCGCTAGCCAGGGCAGCCGCGAGGAAGGCCACCAGCAGCGACACCCGGCTGGCGTGGAGCATGCGGGTGAGTAGGTCGCGGCCGAAACGATCGGTGCCGAGCAGGAACCGCCGCTCGCGAACGAGCTGGCCGGCTTCGGTTGGCCGAATCGACTGAGCCGGGATCAGGATGACGCCGCTGCCGCCCGGAACCGCGACCCCGCGGTCGGTGATCGTGACGCTACGGACCAGCCGGCGGCGGCCGTCGGTGGTCACGATCTCGAATCGCTCCGATCCGGGTGCGAGGTTCGAGCCGGCGACCGGATCGAACTGTGTGGACGGGTCGGCAGGACTCAGCCACGGAGCCAGGAGCGCTCCGGCGACGAGCGCCAGCAGCAGGGTCACCCCCGCCGGCAGATCAACTCGTCGCATTCGTGATCGCCCTTCGGACGCGGGGGTCGACGGCGGCATGTCCGACGTCCGCGAGCAGATTGCCCACGACTACCAGGACAGCCGTCAACAGCGCGGCGCCCAGGACCAACGGATAGTCGCGCCCCTGAACGGCGTTGAAGGTCAGTCTGCCCATGCCCGGCCACGAGAAGATGACCTCGGTGACCAGAGCGCCGCTCATCAGATAGGGGAGCGAGAGCCCAGCGAGTTGAATCACCGGCACCAGGGCGTTCTTGAGTCCGAGCGGCCAGAGGATCCTGCCTTCGGGCACCCCCGCGGCTCTGGAGCTTCGGATGAATGGCTCTTGATAGACCTCGACGAAGGAATTGCGGACGAAGCGAGCCACGCCGCCGGCGAGCGCGAGACCGAGAGCCAGGGCCGGCAACGCGAGATGGTGCAGGCGATCGAGCCACTGACGCGGCTGCGACCAGTCGGCGGCGTCCACCGAGATCATGTGCCCGGCCGGAAACCAGCCCAGATTGTAGCTCAGAGCCAGAAGCGCCATGAGGGCCAGCCAGAAGTGCGGCGTCGAGTACAGCGCCAGCGAGAGCCAGCGAACCAGAGCGTCCACCCACGAGCCTTCGCGGCGCGCGGCCAGGACGCCGAGCCCGATACCGGCGACGAACTGGACCAGAAGCGCAGTCGTCAAGAGCAGCAAGGTCGGCGGGAGGTGGTCGGCCAGCACCCACGCCACCGGGCGGTTGTGGCCGAAGGAGTCTCCCAGATCACCGCGCAGGACGATAGCGCCCACCCACCGGAGGTACTGCTCCAACAGCGGCCGGTCGAGCCCGAGTGATCGCCTGAGCTGATCCTGCTGAGCCGGCGACATTCGCGCGTCCAGATACACGGTCGTCGGGTCACCCGGTGCGAGATGCAGGGCGAAGAAGTTGATCGTCATCACCGCCACGACGACGATTAGCGCGGTGGCCGTTCGACGGACCAGGAAGCGGCTCACGGGTGCCGGAGGCGAGTCAGCTCGAAGGCGCCAACCACCACTCTTCGAGGTTGAAGAACGCGCTGAGTTGGTTGGGCTCGGCGTCCCGCAGTTGGCTACTCAGACCGTATAGGCGCATCGGTTCCCACAGGAAGGTGTAGGGCTGCTCCTCGTGTATCAGTTGCTGTACGCGCGCGAGGTGGGTCTGGGCTTCGAGCGGCTCTCGCTGTCGCCGGGCCACCTCGATTTCTTTGTCGACCTCGGCGTTGGAGTAGCAGCCGTAGTTGTAGCCGTTGTCGATCGAATCCGAATGAAACGCGTAGGTGAGGTCGAGTGAGGTGTCGATGCCCCATGCGCCGATGGTGGCGTCGAAGTCGTGTGCGGCGTTGTCGTCGTTCAGGCGGTTGAACTCCACCAGCGCGACCTGGGCGTCTACCCCCACCTGGCGGAGCTGTTCCTGGATCAGCACCGCCGCGTCGGCTCGGAGCCGGTTGTCGCCGTTTGTGGAGAGATCGAAGGAGAACTTCGCACCGCTCCGATCCAGATAGCCGTCCCTGTCGTGGTCGGCCCAGCCGGCTTCGGCAAGCAGTCGACTCGCCTCGGCGGGATCGTACGGCCAGGGCTCCAGGTCATCGTTGAAGGCCCACACCGAGGTCAGGATCGGCGACACCGCCTGCCGCGCGCGCTCTCCCCAAAGAGCGTCGACGATCGATTCCCGGTCGATCGCAAGGGTCATGGCCCGCCGCACTCGCGAGTCGTCAAAGGGCTCGCGGCAGCCGTTCCACGCCAGGTAGGTGTACTGGCGATGCCAGAGGGAGGTCAGGCTCGCGCGCTCCGACGCCTCGACGTCCGGGGCGCGCTCGGGAAGGACATGCTCGACGAAATCGACCTCGCCGGTGAGGAGATGCTCGATGCGGTTGGTGCGGTTCGGAATCACCCTGAATACCACCCGGTCGACTCGCGGGTAGCCCGCACGGAAGTAGCTGGGGTTGCGCTCGAGGACGATCTCCTGTTGCGAGACGATGCGCCCGACAGTGAACGGTCCGCTGACCACCAGGTTTTCAATGAACCAGTCTTCATTGCCGCGCCACTCACTGAACGGTAGGCCGGACCACGCGTGCTTCGGGAGCACCACGCCCTCATTGAGATCGCCGAGGCGCGAGAAGTAGATCTCGGCGAAGTGGAACTCGACAGTCCGATCGCCTACCGCCGTTACCCTTTCGATCGCGTCCTTGCTCTGGGCATACCGCCAGGCGATGTCCGGATCGACTTGCGCGGTGTAGGTCCAGGCCACGTCCTCTGCGGTGATTGGTGCGCCGTCGCTCCACTCGAGGCCCGGGCGCAAGCGCACCGTCAGCACCCGTCCGTCTTCCGACCACTCATGGCTCTCGGCCAGCTCGGGCGCGAATGTGGGCGGGTGCTCGGCATAGTCGGGCTGCTCCTCGAAGAGCCTCAGAAAGAGCAGGTCGACGATGTCCTGTTCGAATCGACTGTCCGCGCCGGTGAGCTGGTTGACACCGCCCACGTCGACCCCCGTCGCGATGACGATCGTGCCACCCGACGTCGACTCGGCGGCACTCGGAGGCGGTGCTGCGTCCCGGTTCTGGCAAGCGATCAGGAGCCCGAACGCGGCAAAAAAGCCCGGCGCCAATCGGGCAAGGTCGTGTCCGCCGAGCTGAGCGTGCCGCATGATTGGTTGCTTTGAAACGATGCTAGCGAATGGTCCGTAGGCGGTCAATCGGAGTGCTATTCTGCCGCTGCCATGCCTGCGGAGCCAAAACCCAGCTCGCGCAAGCTCCTCTATGGCTCGGTACTGCTGGGTCTCTTCGTTCTGCTCGACCTGGCACTACTCGGCTGGTTCAGTTTTCGCTCACTCTCTCAGCGGGAGATCGAGCAGGTGCTGCTCGAGACCCGCGCGGAGGCACGGAGCCTCGCCGACCGCCTGGGCGAGCGAATCGAGGAAGAAGAAGGCACCAAGGATCTGTATACGGTGGTCGCCGTCGAAAGAGAGCTTCAGACCTACATCGACGACGTCCTCAACAAGCGAGAGATCGTCGCGAACGTCGAGATCCGCGATCGGGAAGGCAAGCTGGTTTTCCGGAGTACGACCGACGCCGAGATACCGGTGGAGGAGCGCAGGCCACTCAGCCTGGAGTCCAAGGAGATTCCGCCCAACGTCGAGCAGAAGACCGTGACCCGGCGAGAGACCTACGATCTCGACGTACCGATCGGGAACTTCGGCTTCGTCCACATCGGCATCAATGAAATCGAGCTCGAAAACCGTATTGGCATCCTCAGAGAACATCTGCTCAGGCAGACGCTCGTGATCGGAGCCGTGACCCTGGTCCTGATGGCGCTCGCCTACCTCATCATCTGGTGGCTGTGGAGCCGGGGTCGTCGACTGGAGGCCAAGGCGCAGGAGGCCGAGCGGATGGCCTACATCGGCACACTGGCTTCGGGCCTCGCGCACGAGATTCGCAACCCGCTGAACTCGCTCAATCTCAACATGCAGATGCTCGAGGAGGAGGAGGCTCATCCGAGCGCCGGAGGATCGACTAGAAAGTTGTTGTCGATCACCCGCAATGAGATCGGCCGGCTCGAGCGTCTGGTGACCGATTTCTTGCAGTACGCGAAGCCGAGGGCTCTGGAGTTGGAGGAGCTGCCCGCCAGCGAGCTACTCCAGGACTGTCGGGACCTGCTGGAGCGCGAGGCGAAAGTCGAGGGCGTAGGGCTGGTGGTCGAGGACCGCTCGGCCGGTGCGCGGGTCGCGGCCGACCCCGAGCAGATGTCTCAGCTCCTGCTGAATCTGGTGCGCAATTCCCTGGCCGCTACCCAGGGCTCCGGCCGGGACCCGGAGGTGCGCTTGATCGCCCGCCGCGAGCGCGGCAGGGTCCTGCTGGAGGTGCTCGACAATGGAACCGGCATTCCAGCGGCCGAGCTCAACCGGATCTTCGAGATCTTCTACTCGACCCAGCCCGGGGGAACCGGACTCGGGCTGGCAGTGGTTCAGCGCATCGCGAGCGCCCACGGAGCCGAGCTGTCCGTGCAAAGCACTCCGAACGTCGGCACCCGATTCCAGGTTGCTCTGCCCGAGCTTCCCGCCGAGGCCGCAGCGCGCGAGCTGCCGAGGGCCGCGGCCGGCTCGGCCCGCGCTTGAGGCGGCGACTCCGCGACGCCGTTCTCAGTGGCCGTTTTGGCCGTCGGACATGATCACCTCGAGGTCGTCTTCGGTAGCGAACTCGTCCGGTTCTTCGTTGCCGCACGCCAGGCAGAGCACTTCGGCCAGCTTGCCGTCGGCCCATTCGAAGTTGTAGCAGGGCGATTCGCAGTTCAGACAGATCAGATAGTCGGGCTCGGCCATCGCTCGACTATTCTATGCTGCCCGTTTTGCCGATCGGTCGAAGCCCGCGAGACCCTCGCGGCGAAACAGATCGACCGTACGGACCGTGGCCCGCGGGTACTCCCAGTGCACAGCATGTCCGGCTCGCGGCAAGACCACCAGGTGCGCGTTCGGGAGGTGGAGCTCGATCGCACGAGCGACTTCGAGATGAAACAGGCCATCGTACTCGCCCCAGATCAGCAGTGTCGGCACCTTGATTTCCTCGAGCTCCTCGGGGCCGTAGGCGTCCTCGGGCTCGGTTGTGGCCAGAACGTGCTTGACCGCCGGTGACGAGTAGCCCTGGAAGAAGGCGCGCCGAGACATCTGGAACATGAACGGGGTTCTGTAGAAGAGAGCCTGGTACAGTCGGTCGACGTCTTCAAGGTGTGAGACATCGGTGAGCGCGCGGATCCGCTCCCAGTCCTGGTCCCGATAACCGGCGGCGTCGATCAGGAGAAGTCGCTCCACCAGCTCGGGCCGGTCGTGCGCGATTCGAATCGCCATCCATCCTCCGAGGCTGATCCCAGCGAGCGTGACCGGCCGATCGGGCTCCCAGCGCAAGATGGCGGCCGTCACCACGCTCGCACCCTCGACCGCATTCAGGCCATCGCCAGACGATCGGGTGCCGCCGAGAATCGAGAGCTCCGGAACCAGAAGCCGAACCTGCTTGCGGAACTTGAAGATCTCGGAACTCCAGGACAGAGCCGTCGCCCCGAGTCCATGCAGGAGCACCCACGGCTCTCCTTCAGAAGGGCCGATCTCGTACGCCAGGAGGCTGGTCTCGCCGACCTTGAAGCGGACACGGCGCGCGCCGAGAATTCGGAGAACGAAGGCGGTTACCAAGAAATACAGCCTGAGTAGCATCGAGCCAGAATAGCATCGACGCGACCGGCTTATTCTGGGTCCGGACGGCCTTTGGGAGGGCCGGGAGGCGATCTGGAGGCTCCGTCGAAACCGTTGACCGGGGGCCGTCTCTGTGCTAGTTTTCGCTTCCTTGCGCTACGGCGCTCTGGGAGAAGTTTGTCATGTACGCGGTGATCGAGACAGGTGGGAAACAGTATCGGGTAGCGCCTGGCGATGTTCTCGACGTGGAACGGATCGAGGTTGGCGGCAAGTCGAAAAAGCTCCAGTTCGACCGGGTGCTGATGGTGCGCGGCGAGAAGGCCACAAAGCTGGGAACGCCGGTCGTCAAGGGCGCCTCGGTAACGGCGACCCTCGTCGATGAGGTGAGGGCACCGAAGATCATGGTGTTCAAGTTCAAGCGGCGCAAGGGCTATCGCCGACTGGCCGGACATCGCCAGGATCTGATGCGAGTGCGTATCGACAAGATCAAGGCCTAGACCTCACGGGATATTTCTTATGGCGCACAAAAAGGGACAGGGCTCCAGTCGGAACGGGCGCGATTCCAATCCGCAGAATCTGGGTGTCAAGCGCTTCGGTGGCCAGAAAGTGACCGGCGGCACGATCATCGTGCGTCAGCGGGGCACGAAGATCTTTCCCGGTGTCAACGTCGGCCGCGGCAGCGACGACACGCTCTTCGCCAAGACCGATGGCGTCGTCGAGTTCAAGCGCAAGGGCAAGTCCCGCCGTATCGTCCACGTCACGCCCTCTGAGTAGACCGCCGAGTCAGGCCTGACCGCGGCCGCGGTTCGGCTCACCGAGCACCGTGAACTTCATCGACGAGGCCGACCTTCACGTACGTGGAGGCCGGGGCGGAAACGGATGCATGGCCTTCCGGCGGGAGAAGTTCGTGCCCAAGGGCGGTCCCTCCGGGGGCGACGGGGGGCACGGCGGCTCGGTTGTCCTGGTCGGAGACGCCGGTCTCAATACGCTCTACTCGCTCCGGCACCAGAAGCTCTACGCGGCCGACAAGGGAATGCCTGGGGAGGGCTCGAACAAGACCGGCAAGTCGGCCGAGGATCTTGAGGTCCGCGTGCCGTTGGGCACCGAGGTGCTCGAGACGGACGGAAAGCCGATTGGAGAGATTCTCGGCCACGGCGAGACGCTCTGCGTCGCCGCCGGCGGTAGGGGTGGCCGAGGCAACGCGAGGTTCGCCACGTCCACGAACCGCGCTCCGCGTCGGTGGGAGCTGGGACGCGAGGGCGAAGAACGCCACGTCCACCTGGAGCTCAAGCTCCTGGCCGACGTCGGAGTGATCGGTCTGCCGAACGCCGGCAAGTCGACCTTCATCCGGACCGTGTCGGCGGCCCGGCCGAAGGTAGCGGATTATCCGTTCACCACTCTGGTGCCGAATCTTGGCGTAGTCGACAGCGGCTACGACCGCAAGCCGTTCGTGATCGCGGATCTGCCCGGGTTGATCGAAGGTGCCGCGGAGGGTGCGGGTCTCGGCCACCGCTTTCTGCGTCACGTCGAGCGCTGTCGCGTTCTGCTCCACTTCGTCGACCTCTCGTCTGTCGAGAACGATGCCGCGGAAGAGCTCGAGGTGCTCGAAAAGGAGCTCGCCGCCTATGCGCGGGATCTGCTTGATCGGCCCCGGTGGATCGTCGGTACCAAGCTCGATGCGGCCGACGCGGAGCGCAAGGCCAGACTCGAGCACGCGGCCAGTCTTCGAGGATTGCCGTACTATGAGATCAGCTCGGTCGCCCGCGAGGGCACGGGCGAGCTGATCGGCGAGCTCGAGACCTTGCTCGCCAGCTTGGGTGTCTGAATCGCAGCGATGAAACTCGGTATCTTCGGCGGCTCGTTCGATCCGATTCACTCCGGGCACGTTCTGCCTGTTCGGCGGGCCAAGGAGGTCGTCGGTCTGGATCGGGTCATCTACCTGCCGACCGCCCGGCCTCCCCACAAGCCGGGACGGCAGTTCGCGCGATCCCAGCGCCGCTTCGCAATGGTCGAGATGGCGCTTCTCGACGAGCCGGATCTCGAGGTCTCCGCCTGGGAGCTGACGCCTGGCCGGCCGGCGTTCACCGTCGATACCATCGAACGGCTGCAGAAGCGCGATCCGGGCGTGGATCTTCATCTGATCATCGGCGCCGATTCCTTCAAGCAGCTCCCGACCTGGCGGCGATGGCAGGACATCACCCGGCTAGCTTCGCTCGCCGTTTTGACCCGGCCGGAGTGGGATTACCGGACGGTCGAGCGCAGTGTCCCCGACGAGATGAGAGACCTGGTGCGCGACGGTCGGGTCACCTTCGTCAAGAACGACCCGGTCGAGATTTCGTCGACCGAGTTGCGCCACCTGTTTCGGACCGGCGGAGAGATACCGCCTGGGGCGATGCCGGAGCGAGTGATAAAGTACATCCGGAAGTATTCCCTGTATAGATGAGTCAAGACGTCGCTGTCCGTTTCGAGATCCCGGAAAAGCTCCGCGGCGTCGTTCGAGCGGTCGTGGATCGCAAAGCTGTCGATATGCGCGTACTCCACATCGGTGACATCAGTGATTTCACCGAGTTCTTTCTGATCTGCAGTGGCACCAACCAGCGCCAGGTCCAGGCGATCGCCGACGCCGTAGTCTCGGGAGCCCGCGACGGAGGAATTCGCCCTCTGGGCGTCGAGGGATACAACCACGGCAACTGGGTGCTGGTGGACTACGGCGACATGGTGATCCACATTTTCGACGCCGAGAATCGGGCCGTCTACGGACTCGAGCGTCTGTGGAGCGATGCCACGGACATCACCGACGCGTTCCTCGCCGGTGACTGAGCTTCCGCTTGGGCTGGCGGTACTCGCCCGATCCGCGCCGTCCCTGCGAGAACTCTACGGCCAGGCGGCGCGAGCGGCCGTCAGCAGCGCGCCTGTGCTGGTACTGGGTGAGCCCGGAACGGGTCGGTCGACGCTGATCCGGCAGATTCATGCCGCAAGCGGCCGCGCGGCCGAGAATCTGGTCGAAGTCGACGCGGCAGCCATCCCCGCGAGCCTCTTCGAGAGCGAGTTCTTCGGTCATCGGGCGGGCGCCTTCACCGGGGCGGACACTTCCGCGGAGGGCCGGGTGGGCCGGGCGGACGGCGGCTCGCTGTTGCTCGACCATGTCGAGGAGATCCCGCTGTCTGTTCAGGCCAAGCTACTGCGGCTCTTGAGCGAGGGCCGTTTCGTTCCGCTCGGAGGGGGCGAGAAGGAGGCCGACGTGCGCTTCTTCGCGATCGGCTCCGATGAGCTTCCTGAGCGCGTAAAGACCGGGAGCTTTCGCGAGGACCTCTTCTACCGGCTCGAGGTCGTGACGCTGATCGCGCCACCGCTGCGGAGCCGCAAGCGAGATCTCGAGCCCACTATCGAGTTCTTCCTTGAGGATCTTTCGGAGCGATTCGGCGGAGAAGGCTTCTCGCTCACGGACGAGTCTCGGGAGTGGATGTCGAGCTACTCCTGGCCCGGGAACCTCCGCGAGCTGCGGAACGTTCTGGAACGGGCGGTGGTGCTCGCCGGCGCGACCGGGACGGACACGGGCGCCCTGAGTCCCGAGCCGCCAGCGGAAGCGGCACAGCTGCCGCGCAGTCTCGCGGAGATGGAGCGCGAGCAGATCCAGAGGGCCCTGGCCTACACCCGAGGCCACCAGGGACGCGCCGCCGAGATCCTCGGGATCAGCCGCAAGGCGCTCTGGGAAAAGCGCAAGCGCTACGATCTGCCATGACTCGTCTGAATCTCATTTCGCTTCTCGGCCGATTCGCCTGGCTGGAGTGTTTCGACGGGCAGGTCGGGATCCCGGGACTCTGAGACACCGGACCGGAGACCGCCCCGGACTCCACGTTCGAATAGAAGCGACGACCTCATATTGGTAGGCCCCAGCTGTGGAGACTCCAGTGAGTTCGCGCACGGAGCCGGCGGTTCGTCTTCGAGAGCCGCGCCGAGGGTCAGCGGATCTACGGGGACTTCAGCGCCTCATCTCGCCACGCGCCGTTCGTCATGACCACGCAGTAGGTATATCTGGGCGCCGAAGTGGGCGCCCTACCTCCCCTTCCACTCGGCCTGGCGCTTGCCCAGGAACGCCGCCACGCCTTCTTCCTTGTCTTCGGAGGAGAAGCAGAGGCAGAAGAGGTCGCGCTCGTAGTTGACTCCGTCGTCGACCGAGGTCGACCAGGCGGCACGCACCGCCTGCTTGGCGACCTTGAGCGTCAACGGGCTCTTCGAGGCGACGCGCTCGGCGAACTCGAGGGTCTTTTCGCGAAGCTCCTCGGGCGGGAAGGTCATCTCGACCAGGCCGATCCGCGCGGCTTCGTTCGCTCCGATCATGTCTCCAGAGAGCACCAGGCGCATCGTGTGGCCCAGGCCGATCAGGCGCGGCAGGCGCTGGGTGCCGCCGCCGCCGGGTATGAGTCCCAGATTGATCTCGGGCTGGCCGAAGCGGGCCTTGTCCGACGCGATCCGGATGTCGCACGAAGAAGCCAGCTCGCAGCCGCCACCCAGACAGAAGCCGTTAATCATCGCTATCACCGGCTTTGGGAAGTTCGACATGACGTCGAAGACCCGCGGGCTGGCCATGGCGTCGCGCTGATCGAAAGGCGAGCGGCCCTCGAACTCGCCGATATCGGCGCCGGCGATGAAGGACTTCTCCCCGGCTCCGGTGATGACCACCACGCCGATGCCGTCGTCTTGCTCGATCGCCTCGAGGTGGCCCATCATGTCGACGCGCACCTGTTCATTGAGGGCGTTGAGCTTGTCCGGCCGGTTGATGGTCAGAACGGCGGTGCGTCCGACGTCTTCTCTAAGTACTGCGTCTCCCATGGTCTCCTCCTCGCTGTAGGCCAGCGTCTGTTTCTCGTTCGTATCTATTCGAATCTTCGGGCTAACGGTGTTCCAATGCGGCGCTTCTTGCGGGCGCCTTCAGTCGAGGTAGCCGATCGCTCTGAGCTCGTCGACGGTGCGCTCGTCGACGACGCTCCTGCCGGCGGTCGCCGGCATCAGGCTCTCGCGCCAGGCGGCGAGGTGGCTCCGAAGCTCGGCCAGCTCGCGCCGCCGGCCGGCGGCGACGTTGACGGTCTCTTGCGGATCGGCGACCAGATCGAACAGCTGTGGTGAGTCGCGGTTGCGATCGGTGATCAGTTTGAGCGCGCGGGTCTGAAGAGCCAGCGAGAAGTTGGTCTCGGAAACCACATAATCCGGCGGCTCGTATCCCGCTCCGGTGAGCGCGCCCAGGAAGCTGTCCGATCGGCCCAGCGATTCGAGCCTGGCTGCTTCTAGAAAAGTCGCGGCAATGCTCCGCGTCTCGATGATCGAGTCGTCGAGCACGCCTCGGGGACCGGGCCAGCCCTTGGGGGCCTTGGCGATCAGCGGCACGTGCAGAAGCTCGTTCCAGGCCTGGTCCTGGTGTCCGATCCTGCCGTGCTCGAGAAACGCCTCGCCGTGATCCGATGTGACGATCACGAAAGTGTCGTCCCAGACGCCCCGCTCGACGAGCTCGTCGACCAGGAATCCGATTCGCCGGTCCAGGGCCCAAAGCTCTTCGTCGTAGGCGCCGATCAACGCGTCCAGCTCGGTCTCGGTGACCGGTCGGCCTTCATGCCGAATCGCTCTCAGCAGCCCGCGCGGGTCATTACACGGATCGAACTCCGAAAGAGATTTGTTGTAGCGCCCGCGCACGCCCTTGGGCGGACAGTAGGGCCAGTGTAGATCGAAGTAGTGAAGCAGAGCCAAAAAGCGCTCAGAGCGCTCGCCATTCAGCCATCTCAGAAACTTGCGGTTCAACACCTTCGCCCAGCCTGCCCTGAACCGGTACTCGTCGAAGCCCTGGTCGAGCCCGAAGTGGGGCGAAAGCTGGTCTTGCTGACCGATCATCGCCGTGGCGTAGCCGGCGGCCTTGAGCCTCCCCGCGAGGGTCTCGACCGACTCATCGACCACGGCGCTCAAGACATTGCCCTCTTCGTCCTCCTGAAAAGCCAGCAGCCCGTGCTCGGACGGGTAGAGGCCGGTCAGAATCGACGGCATGGCAGGGCGCGTCCAGTTGGACTGGGAGAATGCGCGAGTGAAGGAGATCCCCTCGGCAGCGATCCGATCGAGACTCGGAGTCGTGGGTCTTTCGTAGCCGTTGGCGGTGACGTGGTCGGAGCGCAAGCAGTCGATCACGATCACCAGGAAGTCCGGGCGGGGAAGATCGGGCGCCGGGCTCGCGCAGCCCTGAACCGACAGGCCCTGCGTCGCGCTCAACGCCACGGCGCCGGCGGATCGCTTCACTCCAGGTCTCCGTCGCCTCCGACGGCTTCGGCGAAGTCCCGCCAGAGCTTGCGTTGAACCGAATGTGCCAGGAGGTTCTCCGGATGCCACTGGACCGCCCGCAGCCACCAGCTCCTCGACCGATACTCGGCGACCTCGAGCACGCCGTCCGGCGCATACGCGACCGGCCGCAGATCCGGAGCCAGATCCTTGACCGCCTGGTGATGCCTGGAGTTGACCTCGGCTCGGTCGCGGGCGAGGACCTCGCCCAACGGCGTCGACGCGTCGGTCACCTCGACCGGATGGGCGAGATGGTCCTTCGGCACGTCGACGTCGTGCTCGCCGGTGTGGGGAAGCTGGCTGGGCAGGTCCTGCCATAGGCTGCCGCCGAGGAAAACGTTGACGACCTGGAGTCCCCGGCAGATCGCCCAGATCGGAGTCTTGGACTCGCTGGCGCCCTTCAGGAGAGACCATTCCATGCGATCCAGCTCCGGGACCACTGCCAGGTTGGCATCTTCGTGCGGTGCCTCGCCGTAGCGCCGCGGATCGAGGTCCGGCCCACCGGCAAGCACCAGCCCGCCGGCCTCGGTGGCGAGTTGCTCGAGGGTGTCGTCGTCGGTCTGGTCGTCTTCCGGACTGACCACGAAGAGGTGCTCGTTGTGGACGCCCGCGGCCTGGAGTGCGTGCAGGTAGTTCTCGGCCTTGCGCCGGCTGCGGATGCAGACGACGACGCGCTTCACGGGGCCTCGCTGGTGGTCTCGACCAGCGCCGCCAGGCCCATGCCGCCGGAGACGCAGTGGGTCGCGATCCCTCGCGTGCCGCCGCGGTGCGCAAGGCCGTGAAGCAACGTGACCAGGATACGGGTGCCGGTGCAGCCGATCGGGTGGCCGAGCGCGATCGCGCCGCCGTCCGGATTGACTCGGTCCCGCTCGAAGGGCAGCTCTTCGAGGCACGCCAGGACCTGGCTGGCAAAGGCCTCGTTGATTTCGATCTGGTCGATCTCGCCGTAGGCGAGCTCGTTGCGCCCCATGATTGCCTTGACCGCCGGCACCGGACCGATTCCCATGATTCGCGGGTCGACGCCAACGACTTCCCAGTCCACGAGTCGGGCCACAGGCTCGAGACCGTGCTTTTTGACCGCGTCCGCAGACGCGACCAGCACCGCCGACGCGCCATCCGTAATCCCGGAGGCGTTGCCTGCAGTCACTGTGCCGCCGTCCCGAAACACCGGCTTCAGCTTGGCGAGCTTCTCGGCGACCACTCCGTCGCGAGGATGCTCGTCCTTGTCGACGGTGATTGTTTCTCTACGCCCCGGGACCTCGATTGGGACGATCTCGGAATCGAAGCGCCCGCTCTCGCGGGCCGCCTGGCAGCGATTCTGGGTCTCGGCGGCTTGCCGTGCCGTGTTGGGTCCGCCCCCGGCCTGGCGCGCGTGCCCGAAAATCGTCTGGTCGACGGCCTCGCCCGATACTCCCGCGCGCTCGAGGCAGGCCTCGGCGGCGGCGGTGCCGAGGTCCGCGGCGGTGAGCTTCGCGAGCGCGCCCCCGAACTTGCCGATCGGCGTCCGGACCGGCGCGATCAGAAAGACGGGCTCGCGTGTCCGGAGCATGGGGGTCACGTTCCGACGAAGACGGTCTTGGTTTCGGTGTAGTAGTCAAGCGCCGCTCGACCCAGCTCACGACCGTAGCCGCTCTGCTTGTAGCCGCCGAAGGGCGCGCCGGAGTCGTACCAGTTGTACTGGTTGATCCACACGGTGCCGGCTTCGAGCTGGGCCGCCACCTTGTGCGCCCTGCCGACGTCACGGGTCCAGACTCCGGCCGCCAGGCCGTAGATCGAGGCATTGGCCAGGGCCACCGCTTCCTCGGGCTCTTCGAAGGGGATCACCACCAGCACCGGTCCGAAGATCTCCTCCTGCGCGACCCGCATGGAGTTGTCGACGCCGGTGAGGATCGTCGGGTGCATGAAGTAGCCCTTGCCGTCGACGTCGGCGGCGGTGCCGCCGGTCGCGACCTCGGCACCCTCGCCCTTGCCGATGTCGACGTAGCCCATCACGGTGTCGCGCTGACTCGACGACACCAGTGCGCCCATCCTGGTCTTGGGATGGAGCGGATCGCCGGGTTGGAGCTTCTCGGTGCGCGCCACCAGCTTCTCGAGCAACTGGTCGTGGACCGAGCGCTCCACCAGCAGCCGCGATCCGGCCGCGCAGACTTCGCCCTTGCCGTAGAAGATGCCGTTGTAAGCGCCCTTGACCGCGGCGTCGACGTTGCCGTCGGCAAACACGATGTTGGGTGACTTGCCGCCCAGCTCGAGCGTCACCCGCTTTACCGTCTCCGCGGCCTGCTTCATGATGCCCTGACCGACCTCGGTCGAGCCGGTAAACGAGATCTTGGCAATACCGGGATGGTCCACCATCGAGCCGCCGACGGCGGAGCCTCCACCGGAGAGCACGTTGAGGGCGCCGGCGGGAAGCCCCGCCTCGGCCGCGAGCTCTGCGAACTTGAGCGCCGTCAGCGGAGTGTAGGACGCCGGTTTGTGGATCACCGTATTTCCGCACGCCAGAGCCGCGGCGATCTTCCAGAGCGCCTGGATGATCGGGAAGTTCCACGGCGTGATGGCGCCGACCACGCCCATGGGCTCGCGCCGGGTGTAGGCGAAGACGAACGGCCCTTCCACCGGGAAGCTGTCGCCGTGGATCTTGTCGGCCCAACCGGCGTAGTAGCGCAGTGCTGCGATTGCCGCCGGGACGTCGACGTAGCGGGACTCGAAGATCGGTTTGCCGTTGTCAAGGGTCTCGACCAGCGCAAACTCGTCGATCCGGGCCTCGAGGGCGTCGGCGACGTTCCAGAGGATACGGCCTCGATCCCGGGCGGAGGTCTTGCCCCACGCGCCATCGAGGGCGGCGCGGGCCGCGTCGACGGCTTTGTCGACGTCGGCCGAAGATCCCGATGCGACCTCGCACAGGGTCTCTTCTGTCGCCGGGTTCTCGGTGGCGAAGGTCTCACCACCCTCGGGAGAGGTCCACTCGCCGCCGATGAAGAGCTTCGCCGGCGGCAGTTTCGGAGAAGGGGTCGCAGGGGGCGCGGCCGGCTCGGACATCTGGCGCTCCTAGCCGCCCGAGAATTCGGGCTTGCGCTTCTCGATGTAGGCGGCCAGACCTTCCTTCGCGTCGTCGCTCTGGAAGAGCTGCTGCTGGAGCTCGCGCTCGACCGCCAGGCCGCTCTCGAACGGAATCTCCCAGCCGGATTGCACGGAGCGCTTGATGCGCCCGACGGCCTTGGAGGCCTTGTTGGGCGGACAGAACTGCTTGGCGTACTCGTGAACCTGGTCCATGAAGTCGTCGCCTTCGTAGATCTTGTTGATGACGTCCATCTCCATGCCCTGCTCGAAGGACAGCAGGCCGCCCTCGACCATCAGCTCGATCGATCGGGACTTGCCGACCATCCGTGACAGCCGCTGGGTACCGCCGGTGCCGGGCAGAACTCCCAGGGTGACTTCGGGCAGACCGATCTTGCCGGCGTCCTTCTTGGCGATCCGAACGTCCGCGGCCATAGCGATCTCGAGACCGCCGCCGACCGTGTGGCCGTTGAGCGCGGCAATCACGAGCTTCGGTGTCTGCTCGAGCCGGTTGAGAGTCTCGTTCGCATGCAGGCAGAAGTTGTACTTGAAGTACGGATCGGACTTCTTGAGCATGTTGATGTTGGCGCCTGCACAAAAGAATTTCTCGCCCAGGCCGGTCACGACGATGACGTGAACGTTCGCGTCGAAGCGTGCCGTGAGGATGCTCTGGTCGAGTTGGAGCATCATCTCGTGGGTGTAGGTGTTGGCGGGCGGGTCGGTCAGGGTCAGGTAGGCAACGCCGTCCTTGACCTCGTACTGGACTAGGGTGGTCTGGTTGTCAGCTGAAGGCTCAGCCATGGTCTTTCCTCCGAGGAATTGTGGCGAAACGAGTCGCGAATCGGTTGGGTTTTGTCTGCGGGGTCGATCGCCCGGGGCGGCCGAAAACCGCGGAGATTCTGTCACGACGCCCAGGGTGCGGCAAGATCCGCTCAGCTGGTGCGCCGGCTGCCGAGTCTGCCGGCGCCGGGTCTCCCCCGTCTGATCCCTGTGTGGTCATCGAGTAGAAAGAGACCGGCGGGCAGCGGTCTGGAGCCGCCGCCGTTTTCTCTGAGACGAGCGGAGGAGTGCCTGGGATTGGAGAGTAGGCCGTGAGCCCGA
>JBHHWO010000094.1:0-17583 GCA_046756565.1 Thermoanaerobaculia bacterium
CGGCGACGAGGGCCGGCCAGGTAGTAGCGATTTGGGTGTTACAGGCCACTAGTGTCCCCTCCCGATTTTTCGGAGTCGCGCTCGCCCTACTGCAAGCCTTCCGACGGACGCTCCCAGGTCTCGGCGCTCTCGTCGAACGCCGGCAGCTCGACCTCGTGCCCCAGCCGAGACCGAACGTTGTACTCCCACAGGCGAGCGTACTTCATGAAAACGCCGGCGGCTTGAAGCCCACAGATCGCGAGTCCATGAAGTCCGTCGAGAATCCCGAGCTGCAAGAAGTAGGTGCGGAAGAATCTCCACAGCGGCCGGCCGCCGATCTCGAGCACACCGGCCTTGCGGCCCTCCCGAAACCCCTGAGCCGCGCCCCAGTCGGCGTAGTTCATCAGCTTCTGGAAGTACTGATCGAAGGTGCGATAGGTGTAGTGGAGCAATGAGCTCTTGAGAGTCGGTACATCGCCTTCGATATCGAGGTCGGCGTGAACGCGACGGTTCGGATAGCGGCCGCGCGCCTTGTCGAATAGACGAATCACCTTGTCGGTCGACCACCCGGAGTGCTTGATCACCTTCTCGAGCACGACGTTCTTGCGCCGGATGTAGTAGCCGTAGGCCCGCGGCGGCACCGACAGGATTCCCTGGAGCTCGTCCGCCAGCTCGGGGGTGATCCGCTCGTCTGCATCCAGAATCAGCACCCAATCGTGCTGAACACGGTCCAGGGACCAGTTCTTCTGCGCCGCCGAGCCGAAATACTCGCGCTGTAGAACGGTCACTGGATACTTGTTCGCTATCTCGACCGTCTGGTCGGTCGAATACGAGTCGACCACCAGGATCTCATCTGCCCAGAGGGCCGACTCGATGCAATCCCCGACGTTGACCTCCTCGTTGTAGGTCGTGATGATGACCGAGAGTGGTCGCCGTTCGGGATGGCCGCCTGCTTCGCTATGCATCGGCATCGCGCACCATGATCCTCTCGATGTCGGAAGCGTGCCCGGTGGATTCATCGACGGTGATCACGCACCCGGCCAGGCGAACGTCCCGCTTTGCGACTTCGAACGGCACCGGCGTCTGGTTGAGGAACCGCCGAACGACCTTGTCGGCCCGCATGCCGATGATCGATTCGTACGGCCCGGTCATACCCGTGTCGGTTTGAAACGCGGTCCCTTGAGGAAGCACCCGTTCGTCCGCCGTCGGCACGTGGGTATGGGTCCCGACCACCGCGCTGACCCGTCCGTCCAGATGAAAGGCCAGGGCCTGCTTCTCGCTGGTGGCCTCGGCATGGAAATCGACGAAGACGACCTTCACGTCCTCGGGTAGTTCCTCGACGATCCGATCGGCCGTGCGAAAGGGACAGTCGAGTGACTTCATGAAGACCCGGCCCTCCAGATTGATGGTCGCGACCTTGACACCCGCCGGCGTTTCACCCACGTGGACGCCGGATCCAGCCGCGCCTTCCGGATAGTTCGCCGGTCGCACCAGTCTATCCTCGACCTCGAAGAGCTCGACAACCTCCCGTTTGTCCCACACGTGGTTACCGGTGGTGAAACACTGGACCGGAAGATCGGAGATCTCGGCAAAGACCGCCGTGGTCACCCCGAAACCGCCGGCCGCGTTTTCGATGTTGACGACTACATAATCGGCCCGATGCTCGTCGATCAGTCCGAGCAACCGACGGCTCAAAGCTCGCCGGCCGGGCTTGCCGACGACGTCGCCCACGAAGAAGAGCTTCATTTCGCGTACTCGATCGACCGCGTCTCGCGAATCACCGTGACCTTGATCTGGCCGGGATATGTGAGCTCGGATTCGACCTTATTGGCAATATCCCGCGACAACCAGATCGCCTCGTCGTCGCCGAGCTTCTTGCTGTCGACGATGACCCGAACCTCGCGGCCTGCCTGGATGGCGTAGCTCTTTTGAACGCCCTTGAAACTGGAGGCCAGCTCTTCGAGAGCTTCCAGCCGTTTGACGTAGGTCTCGAGGATCTCTCTGCGGGCGCCGGGGCGGGCGGCGGAGAGAGCGTCCGCGGCGGTCACGAGAACCGCCTCGACGGTTTCCGGATCGTAGTCTCCGTGGTGGCAGGCCATGGCATGGACGACGTTCTCGCGCTCGCCGTACTTGCGCAAGAGATCGATCCCGATCTCCAGGTGGGTGCCGTCCATCTCACGATCCACGGCCTTGCCGATGTCATGCAGGAGGCCGGCTCGCTTGGCAACCTGAACGTTGGCCTTGAGCTCGGCCGCCATGGTGCCGGCGAGGAAGGAGACCTCCTTGCTGTGCTGAAGGACGTTCTGGCCGTAGGACGTGCGATACCGCAGGCGGCCCAGGAGCTTGACCAGCTCGACATGGACGTTGGGCAGGTTCAACTCCAGGAGAGCGGCTTCACCCTCCTGACGGATCTTCTGGTCGAATTCCGCTTTGACCTTCTCTACCATCTCCTCGATTCGAGCGGGATGGATCCGGCCGTCGGCCACGAGCCGTTCGAGCGCAGTGCGCGCGATCTCGCGCCGGAATGGATCGAAGCCCGACACGATGACCGCCTCGGGGGTGTCGTCGACGATCAGGTCGACGCCGGTAGCCGCTTCGATCGCTCGGATGTTGCGGCCCTCCCGCCCGATGATCCGACCCTTCATCTCGTCGTTGGGAAGCATGACGACCGAAACCGTGGTTTCCGAGACGTAGTCCGACGCCGCTCTCTGCACGGCCATCCCGACGATTCGCTGGGCCTCCCGGGAGGCATTCTCATGGGCCTCGTCCTCGATCCGTTTGACCGAGTGGGCGGCCTCCATGCGAGCTTCATTGAACATGGTGTCCATCAGCTCTTCTTTCGCCTGCTGCGCGGTCAGGCCCGCGATCTGCTCGAGCTTGCCGCGCTGGATCGAGATCAGCTCCGCGAGCTCATTGTTCTTCTCCTCGAGCGCGGTTTCGCGTCCGGTGAGCCGGCGCTCCCGTTTAGCTAGCGACTTCTCGGCGCTGCGCACCTCGTCACCGGTGCGCTGGAGGCTGTCCTCCTTCTGGAGCAAGCGCTTTTCCAGCTGCTCCAGCTCCTTGCGCTGCCGCCGCGAGGCCTTCTCGAACTCGCCCCTAGCCTGCAGAAGCTTCTCGCGGGCCGCCAGCTCCGCTTCCTTGAGCTTGGCGTCGGCGTCCCGACTCGCAGCTGCCAGGGTCCGATCGGCCTCCTTTTGCGCCTGCGATGTGACCCGGTCCGCCGCGCGACGCACGAAGAACCACCAAGCGACCAGTATGACCAGGAAGGCCGCAGCAATTGCGACTCCAATCTCGTTGAGCATTTCGACCCCCTATTTCCAAAGAGGGGCCGGGTGGATGGAGAGAAACGTCGCTCGGACGGGAGAATACGAACACCCCCCGCGAAGCCGTGTGGGCGGATATTTAGAACCTGATCTTGACCAGGTGGGTGTCCGCTTCTCGAGCCATCAGCGTCCCCGTCCAAGCGGGGCTGGCACAGGCCACGAGAATGAAAGACTCCCGAAATATAGGAGTTGGTTCTACAACTGCCTTACCCATCACGAACCCCACAGGGGATGCCAAGCTCAGTCTCTGAATTCATCACGTAGCGAACCGGCCTAATTTCACGCAAGTCAGCTCTCGAGAGCTTTTTCCAATTTCTCCGTCAGATTCGCCACTCTCTCCTGGATATCTACCCGTTCCCCTTCCTGCTGCTTCCCTCGCCGATACATCTCATCGGCGATATTGAGCGCCGCCAGAATCGCGATTTTGGCCGTGTCTACGGTAGTGACCTGCTGAGCGACTTCTCGCATCCGCTGGTCCACCAAACTCGCCACCTCCTGGAGATGCTCCGGGTTATCCTCGCCCCGAACATGGTAGACGGTTCCGAAGATCTCCACGTCGGTCGTGGTCGTCGTCTTCGTGGCCATCAACATCTCCGAGAAAGACCTCGCCTCGTCGCCGAAAAAACGGCCGCGAGGTGAGCTTTGACCAAAAAACTATAGCACAGGGCCGGCGCCCCATTTCGGCTCCGGGCAGCCGTCTCAAGAGCTCGGAAGGGCCTGCCGAGGCCTGCTTCTTGGGCGCCGGCTACTCGGTGTCGGCGGCTTCGTGAAGCTTTCGGTAGCCGCGATTCCAATAGACCAGAGGCATCTCCTCGGGGCGCTCGACTCTCGACGCCTGCACCTCCCCGACGTAGACCGTGTGGCTGCCGGCCTTGGCGCGGGAGTGAATCGAACAATCCAGCCAGGCCAGCGCCGACCTCAAGACCGGAGCTCCGGTCTTGGCCGTGGTCCAGTCGCCGACGGCGAACCGGTCTTCGTCCTTGACCCAGGCAAAGCGGTTCGAGATCTCCGCCTGGTCCTGGCCCAGCACATTGACGGCAAACGACGCCCCCTCCTCTTCGAGCAACCCATAGGCCCGATGGCGGTTGTCGATTATGACCAGAAGCAGCGGTGGGTCCGGTGAAACCGACGCGAATGCAGACACGGTCAGGCCGTGGCGCGTCTCGCCGGACCGAACGGTGACGATGGTGACGCCGGAAGGGAAGTGACGAAGCGCGTCGCGAAAGTCCTCAGAGTCAATTGGCAAGGTCGAAGTCCTCCATGCATCGCTTCGGCGATCCGTCTCCCCGAGCGTCCGCTCCATTGGTCGCGGCTGCGCAGCTTAGCAGCCCGCCGCCAGCGCCAGAAGGGCGGCGCTGATCGCGTCTATACCGCCATGCGCCGACTCTCACAGCCCGGTCCTGGAAGAAAACGAGCCCATCGCGACGTCGAGCGAACCGAGCGCCGCCGGGACGATCGAGAACCCATCGAGGGCTCAATCCTCATCTGCCCCGGTAACGAGGGTGTCCTGGTCAACGCCAGTGTAGGCGGTCTGGCAGTCGAGTCGAGCCACGGCGTCCGCGTCGGCACGCTGTATCGGTTGCGCTGGTGGACGGCGGGAACGCCGCGGCCGTTTTCGGCCATCGCGCGCTGGTGCCGGCTGGGGAGAACCCACGCGTTGGCGGACGGAGACTTCCAGCCCGTCTTTCGCACCGGCTTCGAGCTGGTCCCCGTCCAGCCGAGCTCAAACCGGCGTGAGCTGGGCAAGGCCCGAGTCGCCCATCTCGACGCCTGCGGGGAAGTACTCCTTCCAGCGCTCGGTGACACGCCGGGAGACGTCGTCGGAGCAGAACAGCTCGCTCGGGAACCCGGGCTTGGCCCGAGCATCGATGAGAATCGGCATTCGGTAGGACAGGTGGTTGCGCACCACCTCGGCTCCGGCCGCGTGGACGTCGGCGGCCGGCTCGAACCGCGTGAAGGTGGTCCATAGGAAGTTGATCGAGCTTGCGACGGCGCGCTCGGGCTCCTCGGTCAGAACGATGAGCGGCCAGCCGGAAAACGCCGGATGCCCGACGAGGCGCTGCGGCAGATCCGGCTCGACCGATTTCGGAGGTCCGCCAACCACCAGACAGCCCTGGCAGAACGGCTGGATGAAGGTCACGCCCGCTGGTGGCTCCGGAGACTCGAAGCGGGCGGGCAGTTCACGCACCGGATCCCCGAGCCCCAGCCAAACGCCCTTCGATCCCCTGTTGACCGCGGGTCCCGTGTAATCGAGCGTGTCCATCGAGAGATTGGCAAACACGAACAGATCGGTCTCGACCCGGGTTCTCGCGAGGATGTGCTCGAGCGTCGCTTTGAAATCTCGAAGGTCGACCGCTTCATCGGTGACCAGCAGGAACTTCGTCAAGGACAGCTGTCCCTCGCCCAGTATCCGGAAGGCGCTGGCCATCGCCTCGCGCGCGTAGCGCTCCCTGACCACAGCACCGGCAAGCGAGTGGTAGCCGGTCTCTCCGTACGACCACAGATCCACTACCCCCGGCATGACCAACGGGAACAGCGGTGACAACAGCTCCTGGAGCAGATCGCCGATATAGAAGTCCTCCTGACGCGGCTTGCCGACGACGGTGGCCGGATAGACGGCGCCTTTCCTGTGCGCCATGTGCGAGATCTCGAACACGGGGTAGTCGTGCTCGAGAGAGTAGTAGCCGTAGTGGTCACCGAACGGACCTTCGGGACGGCGTGTCTTCGGAGGCACTCGGCCCACGAGCGCGAACTCGGCTTCGGCCAGGAGCGGAAGCGGCCCCGGTCCATCGCACAGCTTGAGCTTGCCTCCCTGGATGAGTGACGCCAGCATGAGCTCGGGCACATTCTCCGGAAGCGGAGCGATCGCGGCCAGCATCACCGCCGGCGGCCCCCCCAGGAACACGTTGACCGGGAGCGCCTCGTCGCTCGCCTCTGCCACCGCGTAGTGATATCCGCCGCCCTTGCCGATCTGCCAGTGCATTCCGGTGGTCTGGCGATCATACGCGTGCAGCCGGTATATCCCGAGGTTGTGACCCTTGCCGTCCGGGTGCTCGGTGTAGACCAGCGGCAGGGTGACAAAGGGCCCCCCGTCCTCGGGCCAGGTGGTTAGAATCGGTAGCTCACCGAGGTCCACCTTTGTAGACACGCGATCGAGAATCGGCGCGCGCCGCCGGCGCCTGAGCCCTACTTTGAGCAGGCCGCCCAGAACCGCTCGATTTCGCCAAAGGACGCTCGCTGTGGGCGGCAGGGCGGTCTCGGCCAATCGCACCGCGTCTTCGATCAGTTGAAACGCACGACGGCCGAACGCCAGCTCAGCGCGGCGAGCGGTGCCATAGAGATTGGTGACGCACGGGAATCGCGACCCCAGCGGCCGATGAAAGAGCATGGCCGGTCCGTTCGCGGCAATCACCCGGCGGTGAATCTCGGCGATCTCGAGCCGCGGATCGACCTCGGCTTCGACATCCACCAGCTCGCCTTCCCGACGCAACAGGTCGAGAAAACTGCCGAGACTCTCGAGCACTTCAGGTTCCCCGCCGCCGTTTCCGGGCTTCGAGCACCGGTCGCCCTTCACCGATCGCTCCGTGAACCTCGGCGTAGAGCGCGAACACCTCCTCGCGCGTGATCTTCGAGCCGGGACCTTGCTCTTCGACGCGATCCAGGGTCGCCCACGCCAGCTCCACCGGCAGGGCGGTAAACGCCACGACACCGGCTTTGGCTCCCGCTCGTTGAAGCTCGCGCGAGTATTCCGTAGCCGCTTGAAGATCCGTCCGCGCGAGCGCGAAGATCTCTCCGCGATCCACGGTCGACGGCAGGAAGCTCCGGCCTTCGATCTCGTCGGAAGCACTGTCCTTGAGTATGTTGACCAGCTGCAACCCCTCGCCGAACGCGGACGCGCGCTCGCGCAGGTAGTCGGCCGAACCGGCCAGGTCCTCTCCGCCGAGCAGGAACAACTCGGTCAGCATCTCACCGACGATTCCCGCCACCGCGTAGCAGTAGGCCCTGAGATCGTCGAGATCTCGCAGGCGCAAGACACCGCCACCGTCCGCGTGGGCCACGAACTCGGCCATCAGCTGCGCGGTTCGTCGGGTGTGCTCGACGATCGCCGCCCGGGCCGGAGGGCTCAGGTCGAGCAGCGCCGCGAGCACCAGCTGCGCCTCGGAGAGCAGCTCGAGATAGCCCTCGTGATCGCTCGGAGGCTCGCGTAGCCAGTCCTCGGCGCAGCCGGATGCGCGCTCGACCGAAGGAGTGGCCAGCAGCTGGTCGAACGCCTCCAGGGCGCCCAGGCGCCGCGGCCGCTTCCAGAGGACACTCGCGTCTTCGAAGGTATCCGCGATCCGGAAAAGAAGATATGCGATCGTGACCTCGCGGAGAGTCGGCTGCGGCAACTGGGGAATGGCTAGCGCAAAGGTACGACTGGTTTTCGCCAGAAGATCCTGTAACCGATCGTCCCTCGCATCGGGCGAGGCGTGCCCTGTAGTCGTTTCTGACTCCATCTCAGTCGATCCTAGCCGACGATCCCAGCCTTGCTGGAATTACGAACCGTGCTTCCGCCGAGATCTGCCCGGGAAGATCCTCGTGCCTCCCGGCTGTCGGTCGAGAGCGCGCTCGAGCGCTCCCTCCGAGCGGCCGTCGAGAATCCACGACGGCACCCCGATCCGGGCCAGCTCGAGCGCCGAATCTAGGCGATGCTTCATTCCCCCGGTCACGTCGCGCACGCCGGCGCCGGCACCGGTCTCGAGAAGACCGGCCGCGACCGACTGGGAGCCGTCGAGCGCGATCTCGGGGATCGTCCGGCCCCGGGAATCCAGGATGCCGTCGGTCGCTCCGAGCCAGTAGGCACCCGCCAACCGGTAACCCCGGGCCATGAGCGACGGGGCGATCGACAGAAACGCCCGTTCGGTCGACAGCACCCGCGCACCGCCGACCGCGTCCAGAATGACGTCGCCGAAGGTGACCGGCAGGAGCCCCGCGCTCAAAGCCCGCTCGATCGGCTCCGAATAGAACCAGGCGAGGCCGTCGCCGTGCGCGGTCGCGAAGCTTCCCGGCGCGACCGAGAACGGTGCCATACCCGCCTCGAGAAGCGCCGCGATCACGACCCGGTGTAGCCGAGCCGCCGCGTCCTGGGTCTTCGACAGGGTCTCGAGCGACGGCGCCTCGCCGCCGGCCGGCCAGCCGCCGTCGGCGGCCGCCGCGTGTCCGAACGACCCGCTGCCGTGTCCGAGAATGACTCGGCCACCGGAGCTTTCGATCACCGAGCCCAACTCGGCCGCGAGCCGCCGCAGAACATCGTCCTGGACGGCCTCGGTCGCGGTCTTGTCGGTGATCAGGCTTCCCCCCCACTTGACCAGGAGAACTGCTGGCTCGCTTCTCATCGGTTGCCGTCCAAATGGCGAGTGACCTCTCGCGGCCCATCGCCGACCCGATCTTGCAGCACCAGCTCGACTTCTGGAATCGCCTCGAGAGCCTCGGCGACCCGCTCTTCGAAGTCCGAAGGGCAGATCGCATGCACGTTCGGCCCGGCGTCTATGGTGGCGTACGCGGGGATGCCCTGCCGGCGCAGATCGCGAAGCGCCCACAAGACAGCGAAAGTCCCTGCTCGCCAATAGTAGATCGGAGGCTTCGATGACATGGCCACGTGATGCAGGTCGACGGCCTCGGCCTCGAGTATCTCGCCCAGACCCTCGATGTCGCGATGAGCGATCGCCCGGCGCACGATTTCGAGACGTTGCGGCACCTCCTCGAGGCGTGGTGCAAACCGGGAACTGGTTGGAGCTCGGCGGTGGCCGTCCCTCGAGGAGACGCCTTTGGGCTCGGAGTCGACCACGGCGACAACGTCGCACAGGTCCCAGTGCCCGGCCGGCGCGATCTGGACCGCTGGTTGTTCGGTGCAGTTTCCCTTCTCTTCGGCCGGCGGATCTCCAGGCCACTGCACGTAACCACCGAGCACCGACCGCGCCGCCGAGCCCGACCCGCTCAGCCGAGCCAGCATCGAGGCTTCATCGAGATCAGCGGGTGGCGATCCGATGGCATGGCTGGCCGCCAGCGTCAGCGCGGCGAAGCCCGAAGCCGAAGAGGCGATACCCGCTCCCGTCGGAAAGGTGTTCTCGGTCCAGACCCTTAAACGCCCCGGTCGCTTGGCCCGCTGGCGCAGGGTGTCCAGATGCGAGCGCACCGGCGCCGCGAAGCTCTCCGCGGCCGGCGCAAAGCTCTCGCCCTCGGCCCGGAACCACACTTCGTCCTCCGCGCTCGACGGATCGAACTCGGCGGTGCACTTGGAAGTGCATCGGGTGAGCGTCATCGAGATCGACGGGTTGCAAGGCAAGACCAGGCTCTCGTCGCGGATCCCCCAGTACTTGATGAAGGCGATGTTGGAGGGCGCGACGAAGGTCGCACGTCGGATCGACTCAGGCTCCGGCACTCTCTGACTCCTTGTGTCGTCGCACCTCCAGGCCGGGAGAGCCTAGATCCGCGTCGAGGGGCCGGTAGTCGGCCAGAATCCTCCTGGGATCACCGTCGGCACCCGGTGGCCAGAAGACGATCAGGCTACCCGCTCCGCGGCCCGACAAAGCTCCGGCGCCCGAGATCTTGGCGGCCCCGCCGGCCGCCTCGATCCGAACGATCGCATCTCGAGCCGGCTCCGGGACCACGCCGAGAGCCTCCAGCGATCGCTCGAAGGCTTTGACGCTTCCGAGAACCGCCGGCCACGCCGGCTCGGAACAGGCCAGCGCCGCGGCGAACTCTCGAACCGCTCCCTCCATGCGGCTCAAGAGCGTCGCAAACGCTTCCGAGTCACGGCTCTCAAGCTCCCGAACCGCTGCCACAACTTCGCCGGTGGCCTGGTCCGGTGGCCCGCTGTCGAACACCCGAACCCCTGGAAGAAACCAACTCGGTCTCGACAGCCGCTCGATCTTCAATCCCTCATCCTCTCGGGTCAGAAACAGAAAGCCACCGCGAAGGACGGTGGTGTGATCGACGCCCGAGGGTTGCCCGTGCTGCCGCTTCTCTGCCTCGAGCACGACCTCGGCGACAGTGCTCGGATCGGGAGCCGACTCGCTGGTCAGAGAAGCCACCAGGGCGGCGACGACCGCGACCGCCACCGAGGCGGAGCTCCCGAAGCCCGAACCCATGGGCAACTCCGAGCGTACCGAGAGGCGAAGCGGCTCCCGGTGGGCCTCGGCCGGCTCCCGCTCCAGGAACCGGAGCGTCTCGGCCATCGCGATCTTGACGACCCCGGCCTCCTCGCCCGCCCGAAGCGCGGAGAAACGCTCGGGAGACGGGGCGGCCTGATACTCCGTCCAGAGAGCTCGGCGGCGTTCGCCGTACTCCAGGACGCCGTCCCAGGAGAGCTCCTCCCGAAGTCCGAGATCGGTGAGCTCGAGCGCCACCGAGCTGCCGATGGGTCGCGGCGCCACACGAGCCGCGGTGCGCAGACCCACCGAGGCAGTTACCGCGGGCACGCCGTATACCGCCGCGTGCTCACCCATCAAGATCAGCTTCCCGGGAGCGCTGGCCTCGGTCGCGAGCGCAGGCATAGAACCGGCGGCTACTCGCTCGCCACCGGCCCTCGGCCGAGTTGTTCATGAGCCCGAGCGAGATCGCTCGACGTGAAGGCGGCCAAGAGAGAGAGCTCACCGGCCAGGACCGTCGCTCCCAGGATCTCGGCCAATCGCATGACCGCCGCGCCCGGGTGGCTCGGAGACACCTCGATTCCCAACAGTGCCAGAGCCTCTTTCTGCGTGTCGAGCGCGGTCCCGCCGCCTACCGCCCCGAGTGGAAGATCAGGAAGATAGATGGAGGCCACGACCCCGTCGTCTCCGCGAGCCTCGACCATCGTCACGCCCATCGAGCCTTCGACGACCTGCGCCACGTCCTGGCCGGTCGCGATGAAGAACGCCGCCAGGATGTTGGCGAAGTGGGCGTTATAGCCCATCGAGCCCGCGGCGATGGATCCGAGCAGGTTCTTGCGGTACTGCACTTCGACGAGATCCCCGGCGGTGGTCTTGAGACTTTGTTCGAGAACCTCTTTGCCGAGAGCCACCTCTGCCCATACCCTCTTACCCCGGCCTTCGAGGAAGTTGACGGCTGACGGCTTCTTGTCGACACAGAAATTGCCGGACAGTGCGAGGCAGGGCAGACCGGTTTCCGGCTCGATCAGGTCCCGAGTCACGCGGTCACAGGCCACGGTCGCCATGTTCATTCCCATCGCGTCGCCGGTGTTGAAACGGAATCGAAGATAGATCGAGCTACCGAACACCTGAGGCCGGATGTCACGCAGCTCAAGATGACTACTGGTCGCTTCCGCAATCTCGCGGATCCGATCCTCGTTGGTCTCGACCCAGCTCAGAAACTCCCGGGTCTCGTCGATCCCGCTCGACCGGAAGACCGGGGCCCGCGTCATGCCGACGTCTTCGACTCGAACCACCGCTCCGCCGGACTCACGAATCGCGCGACACCCCCTGTTCGTACTGGCGATCAGTGCACCCTCTGTGGTGGCGAGCGGAATATAGAGGTCCTCGTCCGGCGACACGTGCCGGCCGCGGACCGACAGCGGTCCGGTAATGCCAACCGGTACCTGGGCGGCTCCGATGAAGTTCTCACAGTGCCGGCTCGCGGCTCGCGCCGCATCGAGAGAGAACTCACCGATTCGCTCGAGGGAAACCCCTCGCATGCGCTCGAGCGCAGCCCTCCGAAGCCGCGCTGCGTCCTCGGCGCTCAGATCCGACGGCAGCTCGTGAAAGCGCCGCTTTCCCTCGGCGAGCTCCCCGATCAGCTGGTCGAAATCGCCGCTGTCGGGCCCGACGCGTCCCGGCTCGCTCACACCGACTCTCCCGCGCCGCTCGCCGCCAGCTGTTCGATCCGGCGAAGCTCGACCGACTGGAGCTCGGTGACCGAGCCCGCGCCTGCACAGAACATGGCGATCCGGAGCTCGCGCCTCACCGTGGCCGCTCGCTCGACCGCGGCTTCGGGAGATTCGTGGGCCGCTTCCAGAAACCGCTGCGCCATGCCCGCGAGATCGGCACCCATCGCAATTGCCTTGGCCACGTCCAGCCCGCTGCGCAGGCCTCCGCTCGCGATGATCGTGATTCCACCCAGCGCGCGCAGCTCTCGGATCGACCGAGGAGTCGCAACGCCCCAGGTCGAAAACAGCTCGCCCAGCCCGACGTCGTCGGCCCGGCTGGCCTCGATGCGGGCCCAGCTGGTGCCGCCCAGCCCGGCGGTGTCGAGAATCGTGATGCCGGCATCTTTCAACCGGCGGCCGGCTTCGAACGACAGCCCACAACCGATCTCCTTGGCCAACACCGGAACCTCCAGATCGGCGGCGACGCGTGCCATCTTCTCCACCAGCCCCGCGAAGTTGCATTGACCTTCCGGTTGAATCGCCTCCTGGAGCGGGTTGAGGTGCAAGACCAGCGCGTCGGCTTCGATCATCTCGACCGCCTGGCGGCACTCGGCCAGACCGAATCCGTAGTTGAGCTGGACCGCGCCCAGGTTGGCGAGAATCGGAACGTCGGGCGCCAGGGACCGAATTCGAAAGCTTTCAACCTGGCTCGGGTCCTCGATAGCCTTGCGCTGGGATCCGACCCCGATCGCAATGCCTGCGGTCTGCGCGGCGATCGCCAGATTGCGGTTGATTCGGGTCGCCGCTCCGGTTCCCCCCGTCATGCAGGAGATCAGAAGTGGAGACCGCAGGCGGTAACCGAGGAACCGGGCGGTAGTATCGACGTCGGCCATGTCGATCTCAGGCAGCGCCTGGTGGTCGAAGTAGTAGCGATCGAAGAAGTGGGCCGAAAGCTGCATCCGCTCCTCCAGCGCGAGGTCGATGTGCTCGGCCTTACGGTCGCGCTTCTCGTGGTCGGCGGTCGATGGCAGGCTCAATGCTCTCGATCCCGAAGGAAGTCGATCAGTCCCCGAAAGAAAGTCTCAGCCTCGACGCTGAGCTCGAGACCGGCGATAGAATTCGCCGCTCGCTCGAGCCTACGCGCGATCATCTGTTCCACTTCGGCCTTGGCTCCCGAGCCTTCGACGATCCGTCGGACTTCATCGAGCTCGGCGTCGGTCACGGCGCGATTCCCGAGCGCGCTGCCGAGGAGCGCTCGGCCGGATTCATCGGACTTTTCCAGCGCCTGCTGTACGAGAACCGTGAATTTGCCCTCGGCGATGTCGGAGTCGACCGACTTGCCCACGGTGTCGCTGGCTCCGAAGACTCCAAGCAGGTCGTCCTTGAGCTGAAACGCTTCGCCAAGAGCCCGTCCGTATGTCTTGAGTCCCTGAAAGGTGGCGTCGGGCGCTCGGGCCGCCAGGGCGCCCAACTCGATCGGCCGCTCGACACTGTAGCGTCCCGACTTGAGCCGCAGGACCTTGAGCAGGTCGTCCTTGCGCCAGCCGTCTCGAAACGGCGCGGTCATTTCGAGGTACTGCCCCAGAACGACCTCCTGGCACATGGCGACAAAGCACGGCGCCAGCCGCGCCTGCCCAAGCCGCGATTCCGCCTCGAACAACAGCTCGACTGCGTATGAGTGCGCCAGATCGCCGAGTAGAATCGCCACCGATTCGCCGTGGCGCTCCGAGCTGCCGCGCCATCGCCGGCGTCGATGATCGGTTTCGAAAAGGAGATGCGCCGTGGGTCGGCCGCGTCGCAGCGCCGCGCTGTCCATAATGTCGTCGTGGATCAGAAGATAGGTGTGCAGAAGCTCGGTCGACATCGCCAGCGGCAACACTGCCTTCTGCTCCTCACCGCCACAGGCTCGATAGGCGAAATAGACCAACGCCGGCCGCAGCCGTTTTCCGCCCCGTTCGATGAACTCGCGGAGGCTACCGGTCAGCTCGCCGAGATCCGCCGCCTCGGCCAGAGTGCACGCCTTCTTGTGGTCGAGCCAGGCCAGCAGCTCCGGCTCGAACAGCTCTTGGAAGCTCTTCAGGGGTCCGGTATCGGTCACGGCGCTGGACCCAGCTCCTTGCGGCGGATCGAGGACGGTCGTCATGGTCTACTCACCCGGCTATCTCCGGGAGCCGTTCATCTTATCGAGACGGGCCGCCCGCGTGCGGCCGCGGTCATTCGCGAGAGCCCAGAACGGTCACCGCACCGGCAGTGACGGTGCGGGCGCGGGCGACCGATTGGCCATCGCCTGACAACAAGGGCCGAAGTGCCCCCGAAAGCCGGATCGGACCACTCTCGATCCCCCCAGGCACGTCGGTCAGGAGAAAGCCCGCAGAAGCATTCCAGAACAGCGCTCCATGGGTCCACCGGAGCCTGCCACCCGTGATCCTCGCCGCTCGTTCGGTCTTGCGGGCACCATACATGTAGCCTTCAGTGACTGAGCAGATTGTGGTCGCCGGATTCCGAACCAGCTCAAAGCCCCTGGCGATCCGGCGCAGGGCGTCCGGAAAGAACTCGCCCCGGGTCTCGCGAAACCAGCCCTCGTCCGGATGCCAATCGCCGGCCGAACCCGGGCCCGCACGCGCTTGCAGCCGGGCGACGACTTCCTCGTACCGAAGCGGATCCCCCTCGACCGGCAGGTAGGCCCAGCGCTCCGTCGCGCCTTCGCCTCGACGAGCGATCCGCGCCAGCCCCCCGGCCGAAGCCACCCAGACGTCCTCCTCGAACCGGTAGGTGCAGATCTCGACACCCTCGACCGAGGCCAAAAGCCTGGCCAGACGCGGCGCCTGTTCGCCCCGCGCATAGGCCTCGAAGCTCGAGACCAGGCCGTACGGCGTGAGTACCACGTCGTCGGCCGCTACGAGACGCTTGACCCGCCGGAGTCCCGCCGATCGCAGGGCCCCTCGGATCCCGGGCAGGACGTTGTTGAGCGGTTCGCCCCCATCGATCCCATGGTCCGAAAACACCACCACCCGGAAGTCCTCTCCGGCCGCGCGAGCCTCCCGGATCGCGCGTCCCAGATCGGTGAACATCGCATCGAGTGATGACGGGCCCTTGAGGTGCGCGGCGGTGTCCGTGGTCTCGATGTAGGCGAAGAAGTCACGCAGATCCGAGCTCAGAAAGGCCTTGAGTGCGGCAATCACGCGGCCTTCGCTGGCCCCCACGGGCCGCAGGCTCGCGAAGGCACTTCGGGCGACGCTCTTCTTGCTCCATTGGAAGAAGCTGCGCCACGGGAACTCGATGCGAAAGTAACTGATCGCGCCCCCTCCGCGCACTTTCTCCTCTTGCCAATCGAAGAAGCGTGCCTCGTAGCCGGGCGAAAGGTCCAGGCCCAGCGGTCCCAGGGCGTCAGCCAGTGCCACGGTCGTGGTCGATGGAAAGCTCGAGATCAGCGGAACCGGCGAGCCCAGTTCGTCGAATAGCTCGGGCGCCTTGCCCGCGGACTGGAGAGCCGCCACCGCGCTGTACGGAATCGCGTCGAGAACCAGAAAGAAGGTCCTGGGCGGTTGGGCGCACAGGCTCGGCGTGACTAGCCCGAAGCCGATCAGCGCGACCAGCGCCGCGCGCGTCAGCCGAGCAGGGACACCAGGGCCTGTTCCAGCACCCTCGAGCATAGATTCACTCTATCGCGCAGGCCGAGAAGCCCCGGCACCGCGGTGGGATGGCGCAACGCAGCCGCGACGACCCGAGCGCGCGAAATCGTCCCGTCGGAGCGCAGCGCGTCGTTGAAATCGAGCGGTAGGTCCTCGTCGACGGTGTCGCTGATCGCGCGCAACACGACGAACGGGATCTTCGCCTCGATGGCCAACGTCGCCCAGGCGTGGGATTCCATGTCGACGGCCGCGTTCTCCCGTTCGAGAGCGTGCCGCAGCGCCAGCTCGCGCTTCGCTTCGGCGCTGCTTACGACTTCCGGCGTCGTCAGGATCGGCCCGACACGAGCCTTTGCGAGGGCGGCGGCCCTGGCGAACCAGCGGGACTCGGACGCCCATTTGACGTCGGTGGGATCGACGGAGGAGACGAACCGGTCCGCCACCAGGAGATCTCCCACCTTCAAGGATCCGGTGAGCGCTCCGGCGGAGCCCACGAAGATCAAGACCTCGGATGCTCGGCTGTCGACGATCTGGTCGAGACTCGCACGAGCCTTCCGAGCTCCGACCCCGGTGCAGCGAACTTCCAGCTTGCGCCCAGCTACCGAGCCCATCCAGCCCGGCGTATCCCCGGCATGCCGCTCGAGGTCATGGCAGCGGCAGAAGTACCGCACTTCCTCCGGCAGGGCCGCCACGATGGAGATCATCCGTTTGGGCACGTTCGGAATCTACCGCTCGGCGTAGCCATTGTCGTGAAACCAGCCTACAGCTCGGGCCAGCGCTTGCCGAACCGGAGTCTGAGGAAGTCCCAGTTCTCGCACGGCTTTCCCGGCGCTGAAGTACATCTTGTACCGTGCCAGAAGGGCGGCCTCGAGTGCCACGCGTGGCTCGCCGCCGAAGAGACGCGCTCTGGCTGTGTCGAGCCGAGCGAAAGCTATCGGAACCGCGTGCGGCAGCCGCAGGCCCGGCGCTCGGAGTCCGGTGAGACCCGACAGCAGCTCGAAGATATTCGCCAAGCTCAGGTTCTCGTGGCCGAGGATGTACTTCTGCCCGATTCGCCCTCGCTCGGCAGCCAGAACGTGCCCGACGGCTACGTCCCGCACGTCGACCAGATTGAGGCCCGTATCGACGTAGGCGGGTGTCTTCCGGCGCAGGAAATCGACAATCATCCGCCCGGTCGGCGTGGGCTTGAGATCGGCTTCCCCGACCGGAGTCGACGGATTCACGATCACGACCGGCAGGCCGCGCTCGACCCATTCTTCAGCGGCCCGCTCGGCCAGGTACTTCGACTTCTTGTAGTGGCCCACCATGTCCGAGAGCGCGACCGGAGTCTCTTCGTCGCCAGGACCACCGTCGGCCCGCAATCCGAGTGCGCCGACCGAGCTCGTGTACACAATCCTTTCCACGGCTGCGTCCGCGGCCGCTTCCATCACCGCTCGAGTCCCTCCGACGTTGGCGGCGTACATCGCGTCGGGCCGTCGTACAAACAGCCGGTAGTCGGCCGCGCAATGATAGACCTCGGTGCAGGTCCTGAGCTCGGGCTGAAAGGAGTCGGGCTGCGTCAGGTCGCCCTCGACCACCGCGGCTCTTGTCCCGACCAGATTCCGCCGATCGCTGCCCCGTCGAACCAGGCACACGACATCGCGTCCCCGCTCTTCGAGCGCGCGCAGGAGATGTCCGCCGACGAACCCGGAGGCGCCGGTCAGGAAAGCCCTCATGAAACCGGGATCGGCAAGGCGGCTGCGCGCCTCACGACCTTCAGCCCAGCAGATTCCAGGCTGCCATGCGGGCCATGTCCACCGGTTTCTTGGGC
>JBHHWO010000095.1:0-17549 GCA_046756565.1 Thermoanaerobaculia bacterium
TGGCAGCGCTGCCGGACCCACTTCATGACCAACCTGCTGACCCGGATCCCGAAGGGCGCTGGGCGGATCACCGTGAAGCGGACAAGCTCTACTCCGGGGACTACGACGCCCGGGGAAATCCCGGCTACACCCACGCCCGGTCCGTTTCCGAGCAGCACATCGAAGGTCGGCGGTTGACGCGCGATCGGGCCGAGCGGGTGACCGAAGTTAAAGAGCAGTCCGGCCTCGAGCGGGTGCTCAAGTCGTTCACGTATGCCGATTCGAATGCCGGCGCCGACAAGCGCAAGGGAAAGCTGGTGTCGGCTGTGCGAAATACCTACGGCTCGAGCGCAACGACGACGATCGAGACCAACGACGAATACCTGGGCGTCGGCGGCCGGGTCTCGCAGCGCGACACCTTCGTCGATGGCAACACCCGATTGCGCCAGACGGCGACCTGGCACGAGACCGGCCGGCTTGCGAGTCTCGGCTACCCGACCTGTGTGAGCGGTGGCTGTGTGAGCGCCGGCGAGCCGTCCCGCACGGTCGCCTACAGCTACGACAACGACTTCTTGACCGCCGTTGCGGGCTACGCCTCGTCGATCACGTATCATCCCAACGGCATGGTGTCCGGCATCAACCACGCCAACGGGGTCACCGACCTCTGGACGGCGGACCCCTACGGCATGCGCCGGCCGGCCCGGATCACGACCTCTCCCACCTCGATTTACACCTTCGATACGGGCGCCTACGCCTACGACAGCGCCGGCAACATCAAGGCCATGGGTCAGGACAGCTTCGCCTACGATGAGGTCAATCGGCTGGTCTCGGCGACCGTCGGCGGGAAGCCTTTTGTGTACAGCTACGACACCTTCGGCAATCGCCTGGACACCGAGAGCGGGCCGCTCGAGATCGACCAGGGCACGAATCGCTACACGATGAACGGTGGCTGGGATGATGAGATCTACTACGACCCCTGGGGGCGGCTCACGGGATGGGAGAAGGCCACCTCATATCATGACTACGACTATCGCGAGGTCTACGACTACGATCCACTCGGGATGGTCACGCGACACGAGGCGCACTCGGGCCACATCGAAAACCGCCACGACCCGCCGTCGCTAACCCCGCTCGATCTGGCGGAGACCTTCGCCTACGATGCCTCGGACGACCGAATCCGGCACGAGCGCCGGGTGCCGGTCGCGGGCGGGGCGGACGACGTCGAGGTGACTTGGCGGCTGCGCGACCTGGGCGGCGCGGTGGTGCGGGAATTCAAGGAGGTTGACACCGACGTGCCCCCCGATGGCGTCGTCGACGAGTGGCAGTGGTCGAAAGACACGGTCTGGCGCGACGGCACCCTTCTGGCCGCCCGCAAGGCCTCGGAGGGCTTTGATCGCCACTACCACACCGACCACCTCGGGAGCTTGAGGCTCGTGACCGGCAGCGGCGCGACGGGAGTGACCGCCTTCCGGCTGGGACCGTTCGGAGAGGAGATCTCCTCCGGCAACGAAGAGACCCGCTTCACGGGGCATGAGCGGGATGTGGCGGGGATGGGGAACTTCGGGGATCTGGATTACATGCATGCCAGGTACTACTCACCCGTGATGGGGAGATTCATCAGTCCAGATCCCATCGAGTCAGGGAAGGTGGGTGTGCCTCAGAGCTGGAACAAGTACGCGTATGCGCGAAACAACCCACTTCGATTCGTCGACCGAGACGGACGGGAACCGATCACCTTCACCGTGGTCGCCGTTGCTGCTGGCGCAGGCGCTCTCGAAGGCGCGGCCTTCCAAGTTGCGATCAATGCCATAAGCGGTGAGCCGCTAGGCCAAGGCGTACTTCGCGAGGCCGGAATCGGAGCAGGGCTCGGTGCGACGGGTGCCGGACTGATTCAAGTCGGAAGGAAAGGCTTTCAGGCCGTTCGGGCTGCTCAACTTGCGAGAGCCATCCGTGCTGGAAGGATTATCCGAGGACCCGCTGGAACCGTCTCACGGGCTGCTCTTGAGTCTGCCGCGCAATCTGGGGGCGCAGCCGTTCGAGTCGTGACGCGGCTAGACAGCGCTCCGGCGGCGGGTCGGGCTCTATCGACGGCGACGGGGCAGGGCGCTGAGGCGCTTGCCAATGCCGCTCGCGGGGGCGGGACGCTGTTTGAGGCAAACATACCGAAGGCGCTGCTCAACCAGCTCGAGGAAGCCGGCCTCGTGGTGGAGAGACTGACAGAGCTAAACGGTGTTGTCGGAAAAGAGATTCGCTTCCTTCCGGAAGCGACCGAATTCATCGAGAAGTTCTTCCGGGCTGTCGAATGAGGGAAGCTATGAAGTGGTGTTGCACGGGATTCAAGGCGAACTACGAGGCGGCGGGTGAAAGGGGATTCACTGTGCTCGTGGAGCGAGGCGTAGCCGGCGCTCCTCGCTTCTTAATCCAGCATCGTGCCGTTGAAATGGGAGAGGAGCGACAGCTCTCGACCGACGTAAAGCTGTCTCTAGTTTCTCAAACAGGATTGCGTTACTGCCCATGGTGTGGCCGACGGCTCGCCAAGTGGTACAAGCGTCAGATCGACGAACTTGTGAGGCCTGGCCTGGCGATTGAACTGGAGGAGGTAGCCCCAGAGGAATAGGTGCCCCCCAGAAAAGGTTCCACCCTCTTCGCAGAAGCCTTTGATTCATTAACTTTCTCGGACGCAAGGCGGCAATCAATTGTTAACCTCACCTCGAAACCAACGGCCTTTCGCGCCAATCCGAAAGAGGAAGACGCTATGAAGAACAACCTCTGCCCGTCGTCAACCCCTACGCGCGGGAGCACATACGAGGAGCTTGAGCACCTCCTCGCCTAGCGTTCTTTGCTCCAACCGCCGCCCCACCAGGCGGCGGCTTTCCTAATCGCAGGGGTTCCCGTACGGGCGCCGCCGACTGTTGACGGCGGCCTGTCTACGGCTCGCTATCACCACTCCGCCATGAAGATTTCTAGATTACCGTCTGCATTGGAACCCGGCACCAGGTCGCGATCGCAACTGAAGACAACCGATCGGCCATTGGCAGCCAGCGATGGGGCGAAGCATCTCCCACCTGTGGTGAAAGTGAGCTGTGTAACCTGCCCCGTTCGGATGTCTATCAAGAAGATCTCTTGGTTCCCATCAAGATTCCCACCAGCGACCACATCGCTATCTGATGAGAACGCTGCTACGCGACCGGCGGCATCGACGGCCGTTTCGTTGACTCCGCTTCCGCCAGTGATATTGGTCAATTGTACGAGGTTGCTGCCGTTCGTCCTCCTCAGAAAGAGTTCTCCGTTGAAGTCGGGGTTCTGACCCAGCCAGTCACCATCCGATCGAAAAACGAACTTCTTGCCACTCGCGGCCAGCCGCCCACAGCCGCTGTTGGCACCAAGGGGTGTCGCGGTGAGCTGTACAAGGCCCGTCCCGTCAGCGTTGATCAGGAATACTTCGGTGCTGCCGTCTGAGTTCTGACCGGGCACAAGGTCGAGAATCGAAGTGAAGATCACCTGCCTGCCGGAATAGTCCATGGCCGGCGTGTGGTTTGCCAGATCTATTCCCCCAACATCTACCCCGCCAGTCGAATTCGTCAACTGAATCAGACCCGTCCCGTCCGAGCTGATGAGGAAGATCTCCGAGTTGAAATCGCCGTTCTGACCTGGGATCAGGTCCGAGAATGAGAGAAAGGTGATCTTTCTTGCACTGGCATTCACTCCGGCGTTGGCCGAAAGGCCCGGTGGCGGAGAGCTCGTCAACTGCTGTAGCTCGCTGCCATCGATACTCATCAGAAAAATCTCGTTGTTCAGCGTGGGGTTCTGCCCTGGGACCAGGTCACAGCCCGACTCGAAGGCGACTTGATCGGCGCTAGCGTTCAGGGACGGAAATTGGCTCCCCGAGCAGCCTACGGTCGATGTAAGCTGGGAGAAGGTTACGCTGAGGGCCGGGCTCGCCGCCGTGAGCGCGAGTGTTCCGATCGCAAGGACCACGATCCCCCGGTTTGAGTGGCCATTCTCCTTCCTCATGATCTCTCGTCTCCTATGAGCAATGGCACCCATCCTTCACCCTACGGCCGCTTCACGGTGGGGAAGAGGTGTGCCCGTTCGCAGCTTAATGCAGACAGTAATGCCACGGGCAGAAGCTGTCAAATTGACGGCTCAGCGCCGCCAGCTTGCTCCGGTTCAAGGTCTGGCCGTGAGAAGTAGTTGTCCGGCAGCGCCCCGGCCAGCGACTTGTTGTTCTTCTCGATCGTGTGCAGAGCCGTGTCGATCTTGAGCGCCAGATCGTCCTGTTTTGCGTTCGCCTGGATACACGACCAGCGCGAGTCCTCGGCCAGATAGAAGACGTTTCTTCATGGTGTAGAACTCCACCATGTCCGCGAACTTCTCCTGGCCCTCGTCGATGATCTCCTGCCGCCGCTCCTCGAACTTATCGGAAGCGAACTTCAGAAAAATCAGGCTCAGCACTACATGCTTGTACTCTGCGGGCTCCACGGAGCCGCGCAGCTTGTTCGCCGAATCCCAGAGGGTCTCCTCGAAGCTCTTGCTGTTCTTCTTCGCCGTCTTTCTCTTTGCCATAGGATTCCTTCAACGCCTGTTCGCAATGACGACGCCACGGTCATCGTGTTTCAGGAGGCTAACGCTCTTGAGCAAACCGGCATCGCCAGCGGCCCAGCCCAAAAAGATGATTGATTGAACGCTTCGAACGAAGCAGATGGTCGAAATACACAAGCTCTTCACGCACCTCGCTTCTCTGCAAAGCCCCTCAGCAGCGCCGCAACGAATCCCAGCGCCGCAACCGGGTCGTACCGACTGACCACTCGGGCCAGCTCGAGCGACCCTGCCTCGCCACCTTCCCTCTCCAGGATTCGCTCAACAGCTATCCGAACCGCCTCCGACCCGAACGCCGCCATATCGGAGCCTAGGAGCTCGGCGCCTGCAAACTCGTCTTTGAACTGGTATCGCTCGACAAGCTCGGCTCGCTCCTCGATCGAGATCGCCGGTTCTCGCACGTCGAGATAGTGCTTCGCGATCAGGACCAGATCCTGAGCGTCTTTGTCACGGGCCTCAGTGAGACGACGGTCTTCCCAGGCGAGCAGCTTCAGCAGCGCCAGTGCTGGAAGGGGAATGACCTGTACGGTGACAACACCGGGAAGCGTCACGGGGACGGCAGCACGTACCACCTCGGCGAAGCCCACGAGATTCATCACCGGGTTGTCGCCCGGAGGCCAGGCGATCGTCCGATCCGGCCGCTCGACACCTCCGAACGGGATCAGATCGATCTCGGTCCCGTTCGGATGCCTAAGCCGCTCCTGCTTGCGCTCATCTCTATCCAATCCCCGTGACTCCAACAGTCGAGCGATCTTCTCGAAGGTCTCCCAATCGGCGCACTCGACCCCGAAGTCGAGGTCTCTAGTCTCCCGCTCGACGTCAATGTCGTGGCCGAACGTCAGCCAGAGGTCCCGCGCGAAGGCACCCGTGACGAAGATGTCCGCACCGACCTCCAAAGCCGCCGCCTGGACTACCGCAATCGCCTCAGCGATCCCAGCGAGCGAGGTGTGCTCGGAAAGGTCCATCGATCATCTCCTCGTAGAGTCGCTCGGCGGTCTCGCGAGCGCGCGGATCGCCGAGCGCGAGCAGGTCTGCATACACCAGGATCGGGGGCACGGTCTGCCCTCTCTCGTCCATCTCGAAGTGCCAGAACCTCTTCCGGAACTCGATGCGACCGGCCTCGTCCTTCTTCAGCCGCTGCTCGGCGATCAAGCGAGCGGGAACCGTCTCGGCGTAGACGGTAAGAGTCCCCGGCTTGAGGTACTTGGTGAGCACCGCAGCAGCGGGCTCGCCTCCCCACCAGGCGTCGTGAGGCTGAAGGTCGGTTCCTTGCCACCACCGAATGTCCTCGGCTTCGAACCGTCCGAGCAGAAGTCGCGGGCGAAGGTCACGAGCGTAGGCCGGCACCCATGCCTCGAGGAGCTCCTTCGGCTCCACAAGGCGCCGCTCGAATCTCCCGAGTTTCAGCACGTACCCGTCTCTGATGAGATCTCGCATCACCCACTGCACCGTACCGAGAGCGATACCGACAGTCTCGGCAAGGGTCCGGTAGTCGGCCTCCGCCAGCTCTGGCCGACACAGCAGCGCAAAGAGCAGCTTTAGACCGCTCGGCCGAAATGCCCGGCGCCGCTCGCGTTCAGCTTCGAGACGCAGGTTGTCTCTCTCTCCCTTCACGAACACGTAGAGCCCTTCCTGACGAAGAAAAGCATTGCCAGCCGCATCGACGAAGTTCACCTCACGCTGGCGCAATCGTTCCGCCAACTTCGGATTGATGTAGTCCGCTATGAGAAGGAGAGGCGTATCGTGGAGACCTGTGCGGGGTAAGGCTTCGGCGACATGCTGATTCGGTCGAGCCTTGATCTCGACTACAAACTCGATCTCCCCCGTCGGATGCTGAAGCCGCAGGATGGCGTCCGCGCGCTTCTGTCCTACCAGAGGCTCCTTGCCTACAAGCTCCCAGCGTAGTCCCAGACGCTCGATGGCGTCTTCGGCCCGCTGCAGAATGAGTTCCTCAGTCGCCCGCATGATGGCACCTCGGTGTTCATTATGCCATAATGTTCACCCATAGTGAACACCGGTCCAGAGTGAACGGAAACCACCCTAATCCTCTACACATCTGAGCCTGTAGAATGAACTCAGCGCTGCCAAACACAGGATGGGGCCGCATCGCGGCGGCCATGCAAACCCATCGTGGCTAAGCAGAAACGTCTTTCCAGGGGAGCGCTCTCATCAGCCCTTCTGCGCTCGGGGCGGCCCCGGAAGGGCTGCGCCAGAGCAATACAGAAAGTCCCTAAGAGACTGTAAGCAGGTAGTTTGACTTGGTGGGCCGTGAGGGAATCGAACCCCCGACCATCAGATTAAAAGTCTGCAGCTCTACCAACTGAGCTAACGGCCCTGCCCGAGGCCGGGAAAGTATAGCGTTCAAGCTGGATCGCTGACGGCAGTCGGCTCCGCCCGCCGAGCTTTCGACAAGAGCATCCGGCCGACCTCGCCGCCCAGAACCACGAGCGCGATCAGGTTCGGAATTGCCATGATCCCGTTCAAGAGGTCCGCCCAAGCCCAGATCGCGCGGGCGCCGGCCGCGGCTCCGCCGAGAATGGCCAGGCAGTAGAGCGCTCGATAGGGCCGCCTGGCTCTCGGGCCGAACAGATACGCAGCACACTGCTCGCCATAGAAGGCCCACGAGATCAAGGTCGACAGCCCGAAGAGGATCGATGCTGTGAGCACGATCCAGCCGCCGGTCTGGCCCAGGCCGGCCGAGAAGGCCGAGGCGGTCAGGGCGGTCGAGTCGAGGCCGGAGCTCCAGACCCCGCTGGCGAGGAGCACGAGTCCCGTGGCGCTCGAGACGATCAGGGTGTCGAGCAGGACGCCCAGCATCGCCACCTTGCCCTGCCGGATCGGATCGCGCGTGCGGGCCGAGGCGTGGGCGATGGGAACTGAGCCGGTGCCGGCCTCGTTCGAGTAGACGCCGCGTGCGACGCCGAACCGGAACGCCTCCCGGACGCCGGCGCCCAGAAAGCCGCCGGTCGCAGCGATCGGACTGAAGGCGTGCTCGAAGACCAGACCGAGAGCCGGCACGAGCTGCTCGCGAAAGACGAACAGCGCTGCGCCGGCGCCAGCTAGGTAGAGAACCCCCATCACCGGGGCCAGAAGCTCCGAGGCCACCGCCACGGTCCGGACACCGCCCAGGACCCCGAATGCCGTCAGGGCCGCGATCGCGGCGCACGCCGCCAACGGGCTCCAGCCGAGCTCCGCTCCGACCACCGAGGCGATCGAGTTGCTCTGCACCGTGGTGGTGGCGAGCAAGGTCTTGAGAGCCATTCCGATCGCGAAGAAGGCGGCGACTCGCGGCCAGCCCAGCCGGTCGCGCAGGTAGTACATCGGACCGCCGACCCAGAGCCCGTCGGCCGACTTGCTTCGGTAGCGAACGCCGAGTACCGACTCGGCGAACATGGTGCCCATGCCGACGATGCCGGAGACCCACATCCAGAAGAGCGCACCGGGCCCGCCGGCGGTGATCGCGGTCGCGACCCCGGCGATATTGCCGTTGCCGACGATTCCTCCGACCGCGGTCATGAGAGCCGCCCACGGGCTGATGTCGCCCTGGTCTCTGGCCTCCGGCCGTCGAAGAAGAGCGCGAATGGCTGCGGGCAGCTCGCGAATCTGGACGGCGCGAAGCCGGGCGACCAGGTAGAGGCCGGTCCCCAGAACCAACGCCAGCATGGGTGGTCCCCAGAGCCAGTCGCTGGCCGTTTCGATCCAGGTGCTCATCGAAGCGCCAAGGATACCTGCGGCCCGCTCGAGCCCGCGGAGTTCGTGATTCTCACGCTCGCGCAGAAAGCCGGTCGAGCCTAGCGGTCAGACGACTGCCCAGACGAACCGGGAACCGCGGCCGGCGCCACCAGCGGTGCTTCGCGGGCGTCCTCGACGCAGGGCCAGCCGGGCGCGATCGCCAGCGCGGCAGCCGTGTCGGCGGCCGATCCGGTCACGAGCAGGACGTAGCTCGCCAGGCGAGCCTCGTCTTCCGATAGGCGAGCGCGCTCGCGGGCGGCGAGCTCGGGGACCATGGCTCGGAGCTCGAACTCGAAATCCAAGGATGGTGCGAACCGGCTGCCGTCCGGAAGCTCGAGTGTCTGATCCGCGGCATCGAGCCGGCACGGCTCCTCGAGCAGGAGAACCAGGTGAGGGTGCGCGGGTGGCGGGCCCCCGTCGGGCGGCGTTCTCACATGGGTGGTCGTGCAGCCGGCCAGGAGCCCGTTCAGGAGCAGGGTACCGAGACCCACGACGGCGAGCGCGGCGGCCGCCCGCGGCCGGATCACGGCAGGGCGATCCGGGGAGGAAGGTGCGCTCCCTCGACGCAGGGCCATGCCTCGAGAGTCTTCACCAGCTCCTCGAGGTCGACCTCTTTTCCCGGAAAGACGTGGAAGTATCGCGCGAGCGCCTGTTCGGGCTCGGACAGCGACTCGGCCGAGGAGCCCGCCAGGTCCGGGATCATCGGCTCGATCCGGCCCTCGGCGGGCAGATCGGAGGTCGGATCGAACTCGGCTTCCGTGCCTTGCGATTCATCGTCGGGCTCCAGGCGAAAGGTGCCCGAGTCGGGCTCGTATCGCCAGCCGGTCTCGAGCTGGACCACCACGAACGGCTCGAGATCGAGCGGCTCTGTCGTCGGGCCTTCAGACCACATCCCGATTATCTTCCCACACCGCGCGGGCGGGCGGGGACTCGTAACCGCTCAGTCGAGCATCATCGCCCGGTAGTGGCGGATCGGCACCGGCCCCAGCTCCATCATGCCGTCCATGAATTCCCGCAAGACGAAGTCGGATCCGCGCAGAGCCCGAGTTTCTTCGTAGAGGCCGTGAACCTGCCTGTATCCCAGGTAGTAGGAGGTCAACTGCGGAGAGCTGGTGATCGCCCGGCGCCACATGTTGCCCGCGAACTGGGCGTCCTGGAGGGCCTCGTCCCGGACGAAGCGCAGGACCTCGTCGCGGCTCATCTCCTGGGTGTGGACGCGGATGTCGACGATCGTTCTCGCGATGTTCTCGAGCTGCTTCTTGAGATGCGCCAGCCGGTCGAGCGGGCCGCCCCAGCCCTGATCCAGCATCAGCCGCTCGGCGAATGTGCCCCACCCTTCGATGAAGACACCGTCACCGAAGAGTGCCCGGATCTTGTGAGGGTGGCGAGCCGCGTACTTGAGCTGAAGGTAGTGGCCCGGGATGATCTCGTGGGGCGTGATCATGGTGTTGAAGTGCTCGTTGAAATCACGAAAGAAGGCGTCCTTCTGCTCCGGCGTGGCCTCATCCGACGGCGTCGGCAGGAACAACAAAGTCGCAGCCTCGGCGGAGGCGTAGGGGCCGGCGGGGTACACGCCACCCACACTCTGGCCGATGAAAAAAGACGGCGACCGATCTGTGACCACCGTGAGCGGTTCCGGGAGAGTCACGATCTCCCGGCTGCGAACGAACTCGGTCGAGTCCGCGATCAGCGTCCGGTAGTGCTCGATGAAAGTCTCGATGTCTTCGGCCCGGTCGGCCGAAACCCGTTCGAACAATCGTCTGACGACCTCGATGTCGCTCTCCGGCATGGGCTCATCGGCCAGAAGCTCGGGCCAGACGGACCGGCCGTAGGCGGCGGTCTCGGCCCGCTTGGCCTCGAGGTCGCGCGTCGCTTGTTCGAGGACGCTCTCGACCGGCTCGCGGACGCCGGTGACGACCTGAAACCGCCTGGCATACATCGAGCCGAGCCGCGGAGTGCCGGTGGCGTTCTCGGCCAGCTCGCTCAGAAACTCCGCGAGCTCCTCGAGAGCCTCGGCGGCCGATCGGCCCGCGGTTTCGAGTCTTTCCGCCAACAGGTCGTCGTCGCCGGCGGCCTTGGCGAAGCCCTTGCGGTAGAAGATCGCGGAGGCCCCCAGCTGGCGGGCCGCCATCGAGGCGTGCTCGGGCGCGATTCGGCTCGCCTCGCCGGACTCGAGCGCTTCGCGCGCCTGGGCGGCGAGCCCGGGAAGGAGACGAGCCCGCTCGGCGGCGCTTTCGAGCCGGCGCTCCAACGGAACGTCGTCTCGGACCAGCAGGAGAACCGTGGCGTTGCTGAGCTTGCCGCTCCAGAAGAGGGGGCTCGTCCCCGGCAGATCCTGGCTTTCATAGTCGAGCAGCACCCGCTGGTTCTGCCGGTTGAGGAGCTCGAGATCCAGGCGTTCGTCGAAAGACGTGGCGCGGTCCTCGAGCAGTAGCTGCGCTTCGACGGCGACCCGGCGGTTGTAGTCGACCCAGGCGTCCCGGGAGGCTTCGCCGAGGTCCTCCAGCTTGTCGTCCCATTCGTGCCGACCGGCGGCGGTGGCACGGGTGGGGAAGGTCTCGAAGTAGCGCTCGAGATAGCCGGCGACGAGCTTGTCCGTGGAGGTCGAAGCTCTCTTTCCCGGCGGGCCGGAACCGGGCTCGGCGCATCCCCAGAGCACTGCCGGAAGAGCGATGGCCAGGACGAGGCGGGTGGTTCGGGGCGATCGGAGTAGGTGGAGCATGGGGAGCAATCGGAGCACTTTGAGCATGGGGCGGTACCTCCCCATCTCTCAGTCGGCGTGAAGTCCGGTGCGGAGGATCGCCCAGTGCGGCCCCGAGCGATCGCGCTCGAGCTCGTAGATCGAACCGCGAGGTCCGGTGTGAAGGGAGCAGAAGCGGTCGATCTCGACAAGGTCGTCGCCTTCGAGCGCGAAGTCGAAGAGCCGCTTGTTCTCCTCGATGCGGTCGACCCGGCTCGCCCCCAGGATGACGGCGGCCACCCGAGTTCGCTCGAGGACCCATCGGGCGGCAACGTTGGCCACACTCACCCCGTGCTTGCGGGCGACCCGGTCAAGTACGACAAGGAGTCCCTGGAGAGCCGGCCAGCCGCCGAACTCGTCGACGATCAGCCGGTACTTGGTCAACGACCGATTGACCTGGGGCTCGGGGGGTGGAAGCTCGCCGAGGTAACGGTCCGAGAGAAAGCCGCCGGCAAGCGCGCCGTAGCAGAGAAGCTGGGTGCCGGTTCGAGAACAGAGCCGGGTCAGTCCGCGCTCCGGCCGGCGGTCCATGGTCGAGTACTGGACCTGATTGGCCTCGATCCAGATGCCGGCGCGCTCGAGCTCTTCCAGCTCCGAGGCGGCGACGTTGGTGAGGCCCAGGCAACGGATCTTGCCCGCGGACTGCAGCTCGGCCAGCCGCGAAGCCGTGTCCACGAAGCCGGGAACCGAGTAATCCCACCAGTGGAACTGGACCAGATCCAGCCGCTCTACGCCGAGGCGCGAGAGTGATCGATCGATGGCCCGGTCGACGTCCTCGCTTCGTAGGCTAGCGAGGGCATCCATGTCGGGAACGTACTTGGTGTGGATCTGGATTCGATCCGGGTCCCGGCCGCCGGCGCGCCAGGCGGCAAGAAAACCGCCCAGGAGCTCCTCGACGCCGGTGTAGATGTCGGCACAGTCGAAGGTGGTGAAGCCCGCCTCGGCCAGCCGGATGAAGCCGTCGATGACGGCTCCCGGCTCGACCGTGCCGTCGCCGTGATCGGGCGTCAGTTGCCAACCGCCGTTGATCACCCGGGCGATCGAGTAGCCCGGCGCCAGGTCGACCCGAGCCACGGGCACTTCGGTGTCGCCGCTCAATCGGAACCCTCACCGCCGTCGAGGGGCACCAGCGTGACCTCGCCATGGCGGAATGTGCGCACACCGGTTCGTGTGATCCGGAACCTCCCGCCGCAGTGGGGATCCGGGCATGCGATGTCGGTATCGGTCGTCATCCAGTCGTTGGCATCGGTCATCCGCTGTTTCGCGGGCAGGAAGGTCAGCAAGCTGGCGAGAGGGTAGATCGGGAAGGTCTGGCCCGGGGGCAACGACAGGTTCTCGCCCGAGAGCTCGAAGTAGTCGCCCGGTTGGTGATTGCAGACCATCGGTCGATCGGTCGCGATGACCTCGACGCGCAGATCATAGAGACGAAACTCGTCGTCGTGCTCGCGTCGCTCGGCAGGCGGGACCTCACTCATGCTCGGTTCTCCTCGGATTTTCGTTCCGGCAGCCCATGATAGTCGTTGCTCGCAACCGGAGCTTCTTGGTCTGCTAGCCTCGGCGGGCTATTTTGCCGACCCACGACGACAGGGCTCGCGAGCCACTCGGTTTCCACGGAGGCCTGATCGGGGCTCTACTGCCGTTCGTCGTGCTCTTCGTCGGGATCATCTGGCTCGGTCTGGCGGGCGCCCCGGACGAGCGCGGCTTCTGGCCGTTGCTACTGCTCGGCCTGGTTCTGGGTATGGGGCTGGCTCGCGATCGGTACCGCTATTCCGAGGTCATCGTCGCCGGCATGAGCCAGCCGCTGGTGGCGCTGATGATCATGGCCTGGGTCCTGGCCGGCATCCTGGGCACGGTGATGAACGCCACCGGGTTCGTGGATTCCCTGGTCTGGCTCTCGGAAGCCGCCGGGGTTTCGGGTGCCGGGTATGCGATTGGCGCCTTCCTGATCTGCTGTCTGGTATCGACCTCGACCGGCACCAGCCTCGGTACGATTCTCCTCTGTGCGCCGTTGCTCTATCCCGCGGGAGGCGCGCTGGGGACCAGCCCGGGCGTTCTCATGGGCGCGATCATCGGTGGGGCCACCTTCGGCGACAACATCTCGCCGGTCTCCGACACCACGATCGCCTCGGCCAGCACGCAGGGAGCCGAGATTGGAGCGGTCGTGCGCTCGCGCATGCGCTACGCACTGCCGGCGGCGGCCTTGGCCATGGTCCTGTACGGCGTGTCGGGCTCCGGCGGCGAGGTGCCGGCACTGGGCGAAGCGGTAGATGTGCCGGCCGCGGCCGCCGTCGCCGCGGACCGAGGACCGGTGGCACTTCCGATGCTGGCGGTTCCCGCGATCGTGATCGGGCTGCTCCTCGCGAAGCGACATCTGCTCGAGGGCCTTTTCGTGGGGGCGGTCCTGGCGAGTCTCATGGCGCTGGCATTGGGGCTCGTCGAGCCCGCGAGCCTCTTCTTCGTCGATGCCGAGCGGTTCACTGCGAGAGGTCTCCTGATCGACGGCATCGAGAGGGCCGTGGGTGTTTCGATTTTCACCATTTTTCTGATGGGTATGGTGGCGGGGCTGGAGGCCGCCGGGGTCATGGAGCGTCTGGTTGCGCTCGCCGAGCGCAACACCCGCGGCGCGAGCGGCGCGGAGGCGTGGTCTTTTGCGACCGTTTCCGCGGCGGCCCTCCTGACCACTCATTCCGTGGTCGCGCTTCTGGCCGTCGGGCCCTTCACCCGGCGGGTTGGCGGCCGGTTCGGGCTCGACGCCTGCCGGCGCGCCAACATCCTCGACGCGACGGTGTGCACCTGGCCGTTTCTCCTGCCCTATTGCATTCCGACGATTCTCGCGGCGAGCACATCGGCCGCCGGCGAAGCCGTCGGGATGCCTCGGGTCTCACCGCTCGAGGCCGGGATGTGGAACTTCCACTCCTGGGCTTTGCTCGCGGTGGTCCTGTTCGCGATCGCGACCGGCTACGGCCGCGGTCGGTCGACCACCGAAGCCCCGGACCGGAGCTCGGCTCCTAATCCTTCCAGCTGATCCGGTAGCGGCAGACGGGATCGCCGTTTGCGCGGCACGCTTCTTCCACCATCTCGACGTCGCTTGCCCCGCACATCAAGAGCGCTTCCTTGTACCAACCGATGACGGTCAAGCAATCCGTCTGGGAGAAGGTCTCGGCATCGAAGGTGGTGATCACTCCCGAATTGGGTCCGGTCTCCTCGTAGGTCCGGTACCCCTTGTCGTAGTAGAAGCCGTAGATACGATCGGTTGCCGAAAGGAACCAGGCCGGATCTCGGCGCGCGGCGAACGCCCGATGCGGCCCTTCGAGGTTCTGGCGCGCCGATGCCCGGCCAATACTCTCGAAGATCTCCTTGCTGCCTTCGCCCAGGACCTCCACGATCGCGCTGTCGAGGCGGTCATTGAACTCGAACGGATGCCAGGTGGAAGCGAGGATCGTGCCCTCGAGCTCCGCGCGGTCCTCTGCGGACATGTTCTGGAGGATCTTGGTCCAGGCGCCCTCGCCGTATTCGTCTCTCACGAAAGTCTGTCGCGCGAGGATCGCAGCGCCCTTGACCTTGATTGCCGTCACGATGCGAGTCTACCAATCCCCGGGGCCGCACGCTTCCCCGGGGCCGTATGTTTGCCGCACGTGGGCTTCGACGCGACGCCCCCAACATACGCCCGCCGAGTCATCCCGAGCGAAGCGAGGGATCCCCCGTTAGAATCGAGATATCCGGTCGGCGCACGGCGTCGGTGGATTCGAGATCATGACTGACCGCGTCAGGCGCCGCCTTGCCAAGCTGGGCGCCATGTCATGGCGAGATCGGTTTCTGCTCGCCGAAGCAGTCGTTTGGCTGGCAGTGGCTCGGGTCGCGTTGTGGCTGCCGTTTCGATGGCTTGCGCCCAGGCTGGGCGAGACCATGGCCGAGTCGGTCGAGCGAGATGGACCGGAGAACGAACTGGGCAGCCGGGTCGCCTGGGCAATCGGCACCGCCAGCCATGTTACTCCCTGGGCCACGAGATGCCTGGCCGAGGCCATGGCCGCGAAGGCGATGTTGCGGATGCGCGGAGTTCGCACGACGCTCTACCTGGGAATGGCCAAGGACGAGCGCGGCGAGTTCAGGGCGCATGCCTGGCTTCGCTGCGGGACCCGGTACCTCACCGGCGAAGCCGCCATGCGGGAGTACACGGTGATCGCGAAGTTCGCCGAGAGCGACCTCGCGTAGGCGACCCAGTGCTGTCATTCCGAGCGTAGCGAGGAATCCCCCGCCAACGTGTCCGCCGAGATCCTTCGCTTTGCTCAGGATGACGGGGAGGGGGCGAAGATCCTCGCCTACAGACCACCCGGTCGCGGACAATCCCACGTTGTCATTCCGAGCGTAGCGAGGAATCCCTCGCCAACCATGCTCTGTCATTCCGAGCGTGGCGAGGAATCCCTCGACCCTGTCATTCCGAGCGCAGCGAGGAATCCCCCGCCGCGGCCGCTACGCGCCCTACGGACACCCGGGCGACTGGTGCTCCTCGAAATCCCGCGGCTCCAGCTGGATCGTCTGATGCTCGATCGCGAAACGCTGGCACAGAGTCTCGCGAATGCGAGCCAGAAGCTCGGGGGCCATGGTCTGTTCGCAGACCACGTGCGCCGAGAGCGTGTCCATGCCGCTGGTGATCGTCCACACATGGAGATCGTGCACCGAATGCACGCCCGGAAGCTCGCGGATGGCTCTTCGGACCACGTCCAGATCGATGTGGGCGGGCGTTCCTTCCATGAGAACGCCGACGGCATCCTTCAGAAGGGACCACGCCGAGAAGATGACCAAGGCGCCGATCAGTACCGACGCGATCGGGTCCGCCAGCGTCCAGCCCAGCTGCCAGATCAAGAAGCCCGCGATCAGGGCTTGGAGGCTTCCCAAGGTGTCGGTGAGCACGTGAAGCCACGCGCCCCTGAGATTGAGGCTCTCGCTGCGGCCGCGAGACAGGATCTTGAGCACTACCAGGTTGATCACCAGGCCCCCGGCGGCGATCGCCATCATTTCCAGGCCGCGCACCTCACGGGGCTCCTGCCACCGCTGCCAGGCTTCGAGGAAAATGAAGAAAGAGATCGCGATGAGCGCGGCGGCGTTTGCCGCCGCGGCGAGGATCTCGGTGCGGTAGAAACCGAAACTGTGGTTGGCGGTCGGCGGCTTGCGGGCCATCCAGACCGCGAAGAGGCTCAGGCCCAGCGCCGCTGCGTCCGAAAGCATGTGCGCCGCGTCCGCCAGCAGAGCCAGCGAGCCCGTCCAAAGACCCCCGAGCGCCTCGGCCACCATGTAGAGGGTGGTCAGCGCCAGGGCCCAAGCCAGGCGGCCGCGATGCTGAAACAGCGCCGAAGAGCCCGGGTCGCTTCCCTGTCCGTGAATATGCGCCATCATGCGAAACGGGTCATCACGCGATGCGAGCCCTGAATCGGCCCGAACCGTGCGCAGCTACTCCTTGGATCCCTTGCGGCTTTGGTTGTCGGCGCCGCAGACAGGCAGAAGAAACGGGTCGCCCGCACGCTGGCTCAGGGGTTTGTACGGAATGTCGTAGTTGGGGGGGAAGTTGTAGTCGATCCCCGGCAGCACGTCGTGGGGCACGTTGCGGGGCCGGAAGAACTTTCCGTCGGGAAGCACCGGAGGCGGGCCACCGTCGAAGGAGAACTTCTCGATCGCGCTGTGCCTGAACCAGGCCACCAGCTTGGGATGCAGACAGCCTTCGCCCGCTTTGATCAGCTCGTGGTAGTGGACGTATCCGTTTCTGGCCATCTCGAGCGCTCGCCGTGAGGTCCACCGGGCGATGATGACGTCGACCCAGTAGAGCTGCTGGTGCGACGCTGCGGTCGAAGACCAGAAGCGGCCCGGCGCTCCGGCGCCCAGCGGGCCCGTGTTGAAGTGCTTGCCGATCAGCCGGATCCTGTCGCCCACTGGAAGGCCGAGTTTCCAGCAGTGTCCCGGAAGATCTTGAGGCTGGCCGGCCTGCTCGGGTGTGTTGGGAAGCTGAAGCTCGGGGCCAAGGAGGTACCAGAACTGCCTTCCGAGCTTGACCTGGAACTGGTGAGTGAAGCCCAGGAGGTCCTCCGTTCCGGGGCGGGCCAGGCAGTCGGGCAGCTTCCCGGCACGCGCGCCGGCGGCGGAGAAGAGCAAGAGCAGAAAACAAGCGACGAGAGCACGACTCGGTGACACGAGTACCTCCTTCTGACGGGAGACTCTAGCATCGGGTCGAAGAGGTAGGAACGAGGGTGGGTAGCGGCCGAACGCGAGCTGGGATCCTTCCCTTCGCTTCGCTCGAGGGCAGGCTGCTTCGCTCAGGATGACAGGGGACGTATTGGGTTTCCCTGTCTCTACCGCGACCTACACGCCTTGTGATTCCGAGCGTAGCGAGGAATCCCTCGAAGCGGTTTCGCTTTCGGCAAGGTAACCGCTCGTAGGGATCCTTCGCTTTGCTCAGGATGACAGGCGGCACGTGTGGCTCGCTCGCGACGGGAGACACCCTTCGCTT
>JBHHWO010000096.1:0-17506 GCA_046756565.1 Thermoanaerobaculia bacterium
GTACCGTAAGACCTTGTCGCGCGACCATCTGGACTTCTGCCACGGGCTGCTAGAGGCGGGTAGTCCAGTCCGTTCGCCTTGGAATCCGCCCGGAGGCGGCGAGCGTCGGCGGTGACAGAGCCTCACCGTCTCAGGCTCGAAAGAGGATCATGGCAAGATCATCCTACTGTACGTGATTGCGCGAGCGGCTCAGACTTCCATCGCGACAGGTCGTATCGAACCTCGAGGCGGGCCATCAGCTATCCTGCTCACCGAACGTGGACCGCGCCCGCTACATTCTCGCCGTGATTCTGTTGCTCTCCTGGCCACCGGGGCTGTTGCTGTGGTTCGCTATCCATCCCTTCGCTCGGTTCTGGCGAAAAGTCGGACCGGGCTGGACCTATGGCATTCTGGCGGCGCCATCGCTGCTGCTGGCCACGGTCGTGTGGCGCTTTCGCCACCGGTTGCTGTCGGTCGACCTCGGGACCAGCTACCCGCTGATAGGGCTTGCCGTGGTGACGGCCGTGGGAGCTGGGATCCTCGCGGTCAAGCGCCGTAAGTACCTGACGTTTCGCATTCTGGCGGGAGTGCCCGAGCTCGCGCGCGGAGACGACCGCGGCGTTCTCTTGCGCGACGGGATCTACGGTGTCATCCGGCATCCCCGCTACATCGAGGCTCTTCTGGGCGTGGCGACGTACGCTCTGTTCAGTAACTATCTCGGACTCTACGTGCTCTTGCTGCTCTCGCTGCCGGCGCTCTATCTCGTCGTCCTGCTCGAGGAACGGGAGCTTCGGGACCGCTTCGGCGCCGACTACGAGAGCTACTGCCGCAAGGTCCCGCGATTCCTGCCCAGGAGTTGGCGAAGCGTTGTGCCGGGCGGCCGGGGTGCTGCCTCCGGGTAGGTCGTCGCGATCTCCGTCGCTTCTTTGGATGTCGGTCCGGCGACGTTGACGGCTGGTCGGCCTGGCGCCTCGGAGCGCGGAGCCTGGGTTGTGACCGGCGACCGCATGCTGCTCGAGCGTGCGCCTGCAGGAGTGGTGGCTTCGGCGCGAGAACTGATCGCTGCTCTGGGGTGAGTCGGAAGATCCCTACCTGGGCGTCAGCACGATCCCCATGCGCAATCGGTCGCTTCGGCGCCGGACCTCGACCAGAACCTGCCCCTGGTCGTTGAGGTCAACGAGCCAGAAGACCTCCACGTCGAGCCTCGCGCTGTCCAGGACCTCCTGGATGTCGACCAGCCCCGCCTTCGGGTCTATCAGGAAGTGGATGACCTTGGCCTTGGCATCACGAAGTCCCCGAACCGGTTGAGCCGCAGGACCTCGAGCTCGACCGAGGTCAGCTGCCAGAGCCGATCGTCCGTCTTGGAAAGGTCGATCCAGCCGCGGCCCCGGAGGTTCAGGACGGGAAGCCGGCGGTAGCGAACCTGGCTATCCAGCCCCTCGGCGAATTTGCTCGAGAAGCCCGCGATGTCCCCCTCGTCGGTGAGCATGTACGTCGCAGTTGCTCCGGATCTGAGCTTCTGCACGGGCCTCGGAAAGACGCCGGAACAGGCTCATGCGCGACTCGAGCTGGCGATGTCGCTCTGGTTCGAATCCGACGGTGCTCCCCTGTGCGGACCCGACTCGGGTCGCGAGGAGTCGAGGGACTGATTGCGCATGTGAATCGCATGTGGGGCGGGCGGTCTCCGAACACAGCAGCGTTCACCTGTTGGAGGCGTGAAGAACCTTCGGAGGGACGGGGCGCTCAGGGGACTCACAGGGGGCAATCTCTCCTCGCACATGAGCAAGCGGGAGGAGACGGAACCCCGACGCTACTCTTCGGCAGGCGCGTAGCGGTAGCCGCGCCGTGCTCTGACTCTAACCTTCTTGTCTTGGGCGCGGATGGTGAAGTTGCGGTAGCCGGTTTCGTCGGTAGGCACTTCGGTGCGGAAGCTCACCAGATAGTAGCCGGTGTTGTAGCGGCCGATGTCGCGCAGCGGGTCGAGGAAGCGGTGGAAGGTCGAGAAGTAGATGCCGCCGGTCTCGTCTGCCAGCTGGCTCAGGAAATTGCTCTGAGCCGACTGGTTGCCCGAGCCCGCGAGGTCGATCGGATAGACGGCGACGTTCGAGTTGTTGAGCGCCGCTTCCATGGCCGGGTAATAGCGCTCGTCCGGAGAGCCCAGGAGCGAGTCGACGTGGGCGAAGCCGACGGTGAACAACACGAGGTTCTTGCGTCCTATGATCGTGCGGGAGGCCTCGGCGACGAGGCGGATGGCGTGCTCGACGCGCTTGGTCTTCTGGTCGATCGAAAAAGAGTTGGGCAGACCGGCGGTGAGCGAGGGGCCGGCTCTCAACGCCTCGCGCCGGTCTCTCACCGAGGGCCGCATCGTGCGCGTGCGCTGGTTCATGGTCGCGCTGTCGACCGCATCGAGAATCTGCTGGCGGTCCTGGGTGAAGTCGCTCTGCACCATGAGCCTGTGGTCGTAGCGCAGCACCGCGACCCAGTCGGAGGGGCCCATCTCGGTCTCGAGCCAGGCACGGGCATCGCGCGCTGCTCGCAGGCGGGCGGCGGTGAACGCGCCCTGGTTGGTGGCCGGGATCTCGAGCGACTGGTCATGGAAGAAGAAGATGAAGTAGCGGCTGGCCGGCAGATGGGGAGGTGGGAAGCCTTCGGGGAGGGGCGGCGCGTCGTCGCCGGGAGGCACGGCGTCCGGTGGCAGGTCTTCGTAGCGGGTGGCGTAGAAGGTGGCGCTCGTCACCTCGCGGGGCTCGCCGTCTTCCTCGACGAGGAAGTCATCGGCTGTCAGGCCGGTCACGAGCCGGCCGCGGCGCGTGGTGGCGAGAACATCGACCAGGACTTCCATGACTCGCACCTTCTCGCCGAACCGGGCGGCGGGTTCTTCTGGAGTTTGGGCCTGAGCCGGAGCTGGCGTTTGGGCCTGATCCTCGATTGCGGCCGAGGGCAAGGCGAGGAGAGCCAGGGCGAGGAGGGGCTTGGCGATATAGGCGAGCGCCTTGGCGAGGAGGGTTCGCATGCTCCGATCATACGAGGTCTCTCCGCCCGTCAATCAGAGCCCACGCGAGCCATTCCGACGAGCCGAGCCTTCGCTTTGCTCGGATGACACGATGGACAGATCGGAGGCGTTGCATGAGCGGCGAGGTGTCAAAGGTCCGCGAACGGATTCACGATTTCGAGGCCCTCGAAAGTCGCTCCGTGGTGGAGGTCCTCGGTGAACAGAACGGAGCAGTCAGCGGCTTTCGCCGCCTGGACGATGAGCGCGTCCCAGAATGAGATCGAGTGGAGACGGGTCAGATCGACTGCTGCCAGAATATGCGTGCGGGCCGGCTGGAGCCTGTCAGCCTGGCCAGGAGCAGCGGCCGAGGAGATAGTCGCGCCAAACGTGCTCGGCCCGGGTGATCTCCCGAAACTCGAAACCCGGCGGGTCATCGAGCTCGTCCATGCGATCGGAGGTCAGAAGGCAGTAGGCCCCGGGGGGGAGAGAGCCGTCGCCGGGTCGGAAAGCCACCACCGGCCGCTCGAGATAGAAGAAGAGTGATGAGTTCTTGCCGGCGATGTCGGAAGGCCCGAGGATCCAGACGGGCTCGTTCGCCGGCAGATGCCGGGCGAGCGCCTCCGCCTGGGGCCGCAGCGTCCGCTTCGCCTCCTTGACCTTCTGGCGCCCCAGTCGCTCGACTGCGAATACACATGTGGCCGCCAAGAGAAGAAGGATCGCCGTCGTTTCGCGGCCACGTGAGCGAATCGAGTGGACGGCCAAGCCGATGGTCAAGGCCCCGAGGGCGAAGAAACCGATCCGGCTGCCGATGGAAACGACGGGATCCTCGAGCAGGATCGCTCCGGCCATAGACACGCCTCCGGCGAGGAGCGTGATCCCGAGGCTCGTGATCCAAGGCGCGATCCGGGCTTTCGGGCCGCTTTCCGGCGAGTGGGTTGCCACGATGCCGGCCAGGATTCCAAACGAGACGCACATCGGCATGTAGTACCGAGTCGAGTGCGTCGGCACGGCCATGAAAACGAGAACCGCGAGGACGGCAAAGGCGCCGGCCGCGAGCATGAGGAGTTCTCTGGCTTCACTTCCCGTCCGGTGGCCCCGTATCGAGAGAGCGAACGGCGCGAGCAGGCTCCATGGCAGGAGGGCGGCGAGAATCAGGAGCGGTTTGGCGGCTGTGCGCGCGACAACAGCTCCGGGCCGGCGCGAAATCGCCTCTTCATCGGGCGACATGCGAAGCTCGATGGCGCGTGCGGAGGCGTCCTTAGCGGGTCGCGACCATGCGAAGCCGCGAATCCACGACTCTTCGATGGGCTGCACGAACGCGACCGGGCCAGCGGTACGGTAGACGGCGGCGAGATAGCCTCCGGAAAGAGCCAGAAACACCGCTGCAGCGAGGATGTGTCGCCAGTCAAGGAGCCGCCGGAACCGACGGGTAGCCCAGCCCGCGGCGAGGAGCCCCGGGCCGAAGTGCATGAGGGCCGGTGCTCCCTTGGCCAGGAAAGCGGCGGTGAGAGCGAAGTAGGCGAGGATCCAGAGACCGAGCTTCGGCCGCTTCGCAGCGAGGTTCGAGCAAGCTGCCGCAATGGCGACGCCGACTCCCGCGGTGAGGAGGCCATCAAACTCGGCCAGGCGGAGCTTTTCCACCACCACCCCACCCGAGACCGCGGCAATCGCGCACCAGGCAGCGATGCGATGGCCGACACGGCCGGCGACCAGGTGCAGGACGACGAGACCCATCGTGAAGACAGCGGCAGCGGACGGCAAGCGAAGCAGCCATTCGGGTGGTGGGTCCGCGATGCGGTGCGCCGCCGCCGCCGGGCGGTGTGCTGGGTTCGGGGATCTGGCTAGAGTCGTTCGACACCGGAAGCGAGATGCTCGCGAACCCGGTTAGCGATTTCTCGATCGTCTACCTACCGTACTGCGACGGCTCGGTCTTCACCGGCGACAACGACGTCGTCGACGCGAGCTTTCCGTTCGGACCGGTGCGCTTTCACCGTGGACTGCGAAACCTCTCGGCCGGGATGGATTTGGCACAAGACATGTTCAGCCATCCGGACCGGGTCTTGGTAGCGGGATCGAGTGCGGGCGGCGTCGGAGCTGCGGGCTTCGCGCCGTTCCTGGCCCGGTTTCTCTACGGCAACGACACCGAGCTCTCCGTGTTCAACGACGCCGGACCCGTGGCTATCAACCTCGATGAGGTGGCCGCCATTCGGGCACGGGCCGACGACTGGCAGTTCGGAGAGTTTTACCCGGCGAGCTGCACCGATTGCAGCGATCTGGGCCAGCTGACCGAGATCATCCACTGGCGGCTCGAGAACGACTCGACCGTCCGGGAGTCGTTCTACAGTACCGACGGCGACTCTACCGACCGCTTCTTCTTGAACATCCCGACCCAGGAGGCGTACCGGGAGCTGATCGTGACCGAGCATGGAGCGCTGCACGATCGCTTCCAGACGCGCTACAAAGCCTTCATCCGGAGCGGCGACGACGAGCACACCGCGCTTCAGCGCACGACGTTCTTTCTGGGTACGGCCAACGGAGTGCCACTGTTCGCGTGGACGGCCGATTTCCTGACGTCGGGATCGCTTTGGCAGCACATCGTGGAAGATTTCGCGCCGATTCCGTAGCCGGAGTCAGGCTCCTCGAGCGCGCTTCGAGCCTGCCAGAGAGACAACGCCGGGCAGGCATGCCTGGCACTACGGGCTAGTGAGGAAATCGAGCATCACCGCACCCATCAGGCGGGCGCCGACGAAGATGGCCTCCTCGTCGGCGACATAGCCGGGGCTGTGGGGCATGCCCACCCAGCCTTTTTCGGGGTTCGAGACGCCGAGGAAGAACATGACGCCCGGCACATGCTGCTGGAAAGTGCCGAAGTCCTCGCTGAAGGCGGGAATGACGTTGTCCAGGACGAGCACGGCTTCCTCGCCGAGCGTCGAGCGCGCGACGGCCACGGCGCGCTCGGCATGGGGCCGGCTGTTGGTCGCGCCGGCGACCCATTTGTGCTGATAGTCGAGGTGGATCGACACGCCTTCGAACGCTAGCTCCGCGAGCTCGACTTCCAGGAGCTCCTGGGCCTCACGGTTCGCGGTCGAGATAGTGGCCGTGACGGCATAGTCGCCCTCGTCGGTCGTCCGCGGTGCACCGGATTGAACGGAAATCGCGTCCGGTGGCGCGGGCTGCACCGCCTGCTCCTGCGTCACTGTCGCGAGCGCTTCAATTCGGCCGTGCACTTCCTGGGCCGCGGCCTCGAGATCGCCGGTGCCGGTCACGCGAACGGTCACACTGTCGCGCCAGGCCAGCAGGGTCTCCATCGCGGTCGCGACGGCGCCGACGGGCATGGGTGCGGTGTGGACGGCGTAGATCGCATCAGGCTTGGGATCGCCAAACACGTCGTCGGCGAGCATCGCGCGTGCACCGCGGGCGTTCTCTTCCGAGGGTTGGAAGACGAGCATGACCGTGCCCGCGAGGTCTTCGCGGGTGGACGAAAAACCCTCGGCGAGCGCCAGGCCGATCGTGGTGTGAAGGTCGTGTCCGCAGATGTGCCGAACGCCGGGAGTGAGTGAGCGGAATTCGACCGGGTCGGGCGCGCTCGATGCCACAGCGTCCATGTCGGCGCGGAAGGCGACGACCGGCCCGGGTTGCGCCCCGGCGAGGATCCCGACGACGCCGTGCCCACCGATTCCGGTCCGGACCGCAAACCCCAGATCTCGAAGTCGGTCGGCGACGATGGCCGCGGTGCGCTCCTCCTGGCCCGACACCTCCGGGTGGCGGTGCAGATCCCGCCGGATCTCGATCAACGCCGAGCGCAGGTCCTCGAGGCGTTCGGTGAAGGGTTCCGGTAACTCGGCGCCAGCGGGGGCCTGGGTGGGGGAGAAGGCGAAGACGAGAAAAGCCGCGTACAGACGGAGAGCGTCTCGGATCATGCTGAGTAGGACGCAGGCAGGTGGGCGGTGGTTTCACTCCTTGCCGGGACTCTGGCGCAAGACCGTGCGGAGCCCGATGTCGGTCGTCCTCGTCACGTGGATCATCCAACGGCCGAGACAGAGCCTCGGCGGCTACACGCTCTGGCGTCTTCGGAGATGTCCTACGCCCGCCGCTGTCCCCAAAAGAGCGCCAGGAACCCGGGCAGAAACGCGAAGGTCCAGTACGCGAAGCGCAGCAAGTAGCTGGTGTGGGCCGCGGGATCGGTCCACATGCCGGAGACCGCCCAAAAGGCAAGTCCGGAGGCGAGGGCGGCGAGGACGCCGCGGAGAAGCGAGCGAGCGACATTCTCGTTGCCGCCGCGAGCCCTACGTCGGAGAAGGGCGAGCGCGAGCCACATCGCGATCCAGGCCACGAGCAGGGCGCCGAGATAGCCGATCCCGTAGGCCAGCGGGTAGAAGCCGGCCGCGATGAGGAGGCCCGCGATCGGGAGGGTGAGAAGCAAGCGCTTCGCGGCACCTGGCGCGCGCGCGGCCCGCCCTACGACGATGGCCAGAAGAACGAACACCACGACCCCGTGGACTACCCCCGGAACCACTGCGCCGTTCGGGATGTACCGAGCCCAGACCCAGTCCGCCACGGCGGAGAAGGCGCCGAGCACGACGGCGGCGACGAAGGCGTCGCGGAGGTCACCGAGCTGAATCTCTCTGAGCGGCATGGAGTCGGGCCGGCGTCATTGTAGTGGGTTCGGTCACTCGTCGATGGATCCGTTCGCATCCTTCCCTTCGCTTCGCTCGAGGGCAGGCTGCTTCGCTCAGGATGACAACTGCGTGTAGGCAGCCTCGGTCCGCAGCTCGTGAGGCCGGATATGGTTGTCGAATGCGCGAAGCCGAGTGCGTCGCCTTCCTGCAGTGGGCGCTGCCGAAGCTGGGGATGCGCTGGGCGGGGTTCCGCAAGCCGCGCCGCCAGGTCTGCCGGCGGATCAGGCGCCGGATCGAGGCGCTTGGGCTAGAGGGCTTCAGCGAATACCGTCGGGCCCTTGCGGAGGAGCCCCGAGGCGATGGCGAGTGGCTGGTTCTCGACTCACTCTGCCGCGTCACGATCTCGCGGTTTCTCCGCGATCGCGCCATCTGGGACCTGCTGGATCGAGAGGTGCTGCCGTTGCTGGCGGGGGAGGCCGCGAGCGCGAGGCGAACCGTTCTCAGAGCGTGGAGCGCCGGTTGCGCCTCGGGAGAGGAACCGTACAGCCTGGGTCTCGTTTGGCGGCTCGGCGGTGGTGAGCGGAGCGGAACGGAGCTCGAGATCGTGGCCACCGACACGGACGGACGATTGCTCGAACGGGCCGTCCGGGCGGTCTATCCTCACGACAGCTTGCGCGAGGTACCGCCAGAGTGGCGGTCCGAGGCCTTTCGGCCGGCTGCTGATGGCGAGCTCGAGCTACGTTCGACCTTTCGTAAAGGGGTCGAGTTTGACGGAGCGGACATCCGTGAGGAGTCTCCCGAAGGGCCGTTCGATCTCGTCCTGTGCCGGAATCTCGCCTGGACCTACTTCGACGAAGCCACTCAGCTCGAGGTGCTAGTGCGGATTCGGTCCGTCCTACGGCGAGGAGGTTGCCTCGTGATCGGTAGCCACGAAGAGCTGCCGGATGGGGGAGAGAGGCTCGAAAGCGTGGGCCGAAGCGTGTTCCAATTTATTCTTGACTAATCAGTCCAGATTGTGTACAGTGCCGGCGAAATGACGCGAGGCCCGGCAAAACAGTTCGACCGCGACGAGGTTCTTGGGCGTGCCATGGAGCTCTTCTGGGCTCAGGGGTACGAGGCCACCGGCATGTCGCAACTACTCGAGCACATGGGCATCGGGCGCCAGAGCTTCTACGACACGTTCGGCGGCAAGAAGGTCCTGTTCCTGGAGGCTCTGGGCCGTTACTTCGAGCAGCGCATTAAGGTCGCGCGTGAGGTCCTCGAGGCCGACGGATCGCCGATGGGCAATGTTCGCCGGTTTTTCGACACGATGATCGAGATGTCGGAACGAACCGGTTTTTGCGGCTGTTTCATGGGCAACAGCCTGGCGGAGTTCGGGCGCAAGGACCCGGAGATGCAGGTCGCGTTGGGCCGGTTCTTCGGCACCGTCGAGCAGCTCTTCGCCGAGACCCTGGCAAGGGCGCAGGCAGCCGGCGAGATCCCGGCGAACGCACCCGTCGAGGACGTTGCCCGGCTGCTGTTAGTCACCAGTCAAGGGCTGGCTCTCCTGAGCAAGATGCGGCCCGATGCGGAAACTGCCGCCCGGCTCATGGACACCTCGGTGGCGATGATGACCGGCTCCTACGCGGATCTCGCCGGCGAGGATCTCTCCGGAGCGACCTGAAAAAATTTTGTTGAAACTTGGACCATTCAGTCCACGTATAAATCAATCAAGACCGATCAGTCCAGGTTTCTCGGACACACCGACAAGGAGGAAGCAGTGACAAAAGAGACCCAACACAGACGTTTCGACGCCTTTGCGCTCGGGCTTGCCGATCGGGTGATGCGCCGGCCTTGGCTGGCGATCGCGCTCACCCTGGTGATGGTTCTGGCTGCGGCAAGCGGCGCCCGGCTGCTCGAGTTTTCGAACAACTACCGGGTTTTCTTCAGTGAGAAGAACCCGGATCTGGTGGCCTTCGAAGTGTTTCAGGCCACCTATACCAAGAACGACAACATCGTCTTCGTCGTTCATCCCGAGGACGGCGAGGTGTTCAACGGCGAGATCACCGAGGCAGTGGAAACGCTGACCACCGAGGCCTGGCAGATTCCGTACGCCATCCGGGTCGATTCGATCACCAACTTCCAGCACACCTGGTCGCGGGAGGACGATCTGATCGTCGAGGACCTCGTCCGGGACGGTCGGAACCTGACCGCTTCGGAGCTCACCGAAAAGGAGCGCATCGCGCTCGCCGAGCCACTCCTGCGCGGCAACCTGATCTCGCTGGACGCGAGCACGACCGGCGTCGCGGTCACGCTCCAGTATCCGGAGGAGAGCCTGACCGAGGTGCCCGAGGCCGTGGCCGTAGCGCGCGAGTTGGCTTCGCGCATCGAGGCCGACTACGAAGGCGTCGAGGTCGCGCTCTCCGGCTTGTCGATGCTCAACAACGCCTTCGCCGAGTCGGGCCAGCAAGACGCCGGCACCCTCATGCCGCTCATGTTTCTGATTCTGGTCGCGTTCATGGTCATCTCGTTGCGCAGCGCGGCTGGCACCGCGGCAACCCTCATTGTGGTGGGCTTTTCCGCCGCCACCGCCCTCGGCCTGGCCGGCTATCTCGGCATCCAGCTCACGCCGATCTCGGTCACCGCTCCGGTGATCATCATGACCCTGGCGATCGCCGATTCGATCCACATCCTGGTCTCGATGCTGACCTTCATGCGTGAGGGCATGGCCAAGCGAGAGGCGCTGCGCGAGAGCCTGAGAATCAACTTCCTCGCGGTCGCCATCACGACGGTGACCACCATCGTCGGCTTTCTGGCGCTCAACTTCTCGGATTCACCGCCGTTTCACGACCTCGGCAACATCACCGCCATCGGTATCGCCATGGCTTTCGTGTACTCGGTGATTGTGCTGCCCGCTCTCATTACGGTGATGCCGTTCAAGGTCTCCGCGATGGCGATGGGGCAGAGCGGCTGGCTGCAGCTGCGGCTCGAGTCGCTGGGCGATTGGGTGACCAGGCGCCATCGCGTCGTCCTACCGACGATGGCCGCCATCGTCATCGGTTTGATCGCCCTGGTCCCGATGGTCGACCTCAATGACGAATGGGTGAAGTACTTCGATCATCGAGTCGAGTTCCGGACCGATGCCGAGTTCGCGATCGATCATCTTGGAGGGCTCTACCTGGTCGAGTTTTCGGTGCCGGCGCTCGAACCCGAGGGCGTGAGCGAGCCGGAGTATCTGAGCCGACTCGAAAGCTTCACCGGCTGGCTTCGCGACCAGCCGGAGGTGACGCATGTTTACAGCTATGCCGACATCATCAAACGCCTCAACAAAAACTTGCACTCGGATGACGAGGCGTTCTACCGGATTCCCGACAACCGTCAGCTGGCTGCCCAGTACTTGCTCCTCTACGAGCTGTCGCTGCCGTTCGGACTCGACCTCAACAACCGAATCAACGTCGACAAGTCCGCGACGCGCGTAACCGCGACGATCGGCGATCTGTCGACCAGAGAAACGCGCGATTTTCTCGAACGGGCCGAAGGCTGGCTGGCCGGCAACACGCCCGAGTACATGCATGAAACCCCAACGGGAGCGAGTGTCATGTTCTCGCACATCTCGGACCGCAACATCAAGAGCATGCTGAAGGGCAATGTCCTGGCGGTGCTCCTGATCGCAGGCGTGATGGTGTTCGCATTGCGCAGCTGGAAGCTGGGAGCCCTGTCCCTGATTCCGAATGCGGTGCCGATTCTCATGACGTTCGGAATCTGGGCGCTGCTGGTCGGCAAGGTCGGGATGGCGGCGGCCACGGTATCGGCGTCATCGCTGGGCATCATCGTCGATGACACGGTGCACTTCCTGGCCAAGTACCTGCGCGCCAGACGCGAGCAGGGGCTGGATGCGGCCGGAGCCGTGCGTTACGCCTTCAAAACCGTAGGTGTCGCGATCGTGACCACCTCGGTGATCCTGACCGCCGGCTTCCTGGTGTTGGCGATGTCCACGTTCCGCATCAATTTCGAACTGGGACTTCTGACCGCGATCGCCATCGTGATCGCGCTGGTAACCGATTTTCTGTTGTTGCCGTCGCTGCTCCTGTGGGGCCGCGGCAGCCGCGTTGGACAAACAAAGGAGGTTTTCATGTCTGGATATCGCAGATTGCAGCAAGTGGCGCCCGCGCGGAGCACGTCCTCGTGGCTGGTCTGGCTGGTGGTCGCCGGAGTCGTGCTGGCCGCAGCCGCAGCTCTGGTCGTGGCCGGGCCCGCCGGAGCGAATTCCCTCGAGGCCAAAGGCTTCGAGGTCGCCGCTCGAGCGGATCGCAGCGACCGCGGTTTCGGCCACAGCGTGGTCGACGTCGAGATGGTGCTGCGCAACAAGGCAGGCAAGGAGGCTCGGCGTGGGCTTTCGATCCGAACCCTCGAAGTGCCCGATGAGAGTGTCGGCGACAAGAGCCTGATCGTCTTCAGCTCGCCGGCGGACATCGACGGTACCGGGCTCTTGTCGCATGCCAAGATCCTGGATCCCGACGACCAGTGGCTGTATCTGCCCGCCCTCAAGCGGGTGAAGCGAATCTCGTCGGTGAACAAGTCGGGTCCATTCGTGGGCAGCGAATTCGCGTTTGAAGACTTCACCGCACTCGAGCTCGAGAAGTTCGACTACAGCTACGTCGGCGAGGAGCCGTGCGGCGGCCTGACGTGCGACGTCGTCGAGCGATACCCACGCTACGAGCACTCCGGATACACCAAGCAGGTGTCCTGGGTGGATCAGGACGTCTTCCAGATTCGCAAGGTCGAGTTCTACGACCGAAAAGGCGAGCTGCTGAAGACCCTCGAGTTGACCGACTACCGCCTCTACGACGAGGCCTGGTGGCGGTCGCAGAAGATGTCGATGGTCAACCACCAGACCGGCAAGAGCACCGATTTTCACTATGGGGAGTTCGACTTCAGCGATAGCGCTACCGAAGACGATTTCACCAAGGGCGTTCTCGAGCGGCTGCGGTGATGGCCGCGGGGGTCACCTGAGAGGAAAGAAGCAATGACACGGAAGATCAATCACGACAGCGATCGAGTCCGAGGCGCGCTATTTACGGCCCTTTTAGTTATGGCCGTCGCAGCGTTCGCCGCCTCTCCCGCCGAGGCCCAGGCCTGGAGCCTTTCGGGATCGGCGTCGAGCGACATCCGGTGGTTTCTGGACACGGCGGCGCATCCCGGCCAACTGGACGGGCAGCAGGGTTCGCTGGTTCTGGCGCCGGAGTGGCTCTGGCGCAGCGAGGATCGGCGCCACCAGTTGAAGGTCGCACCGTTCGCTCGCTGGGACGGCGAGGACGAGGAGCGTTCTCATTTCGACTTGCGTGAGGGGTTCTACAGGTATTCGGGCGACGGATGGGACTTGTTGGCCGGCGCGGCGCGGGTGTTCTGGGGAGTGGCCGAATCGCGCCATCTCGTGGACGTCATCAACCAGACCGACGCGGTCGAGGATATCGACGAAGAAGACAAGCTCGGCCAGCCGATGCTTCGAGTCGGCGTCACGAGGGGATGGGGACGTCTGGAGCTCTACTCACTGTTGGGCTTTCGCGAGCGGACCTTTGCCGGTGTCGATGGCAGGCTGCGTGCGCCGTTCGTGGCCGACGACGGCCGCGCGGTCTACGAGTCGGGCGCCGAGGAGGAGCATGTGGACTGGGCGGTGCGATGGTCGAACGCGATCGGCGACTGGGACGTCGGCGCGCACGTCTTCCACGGCACCGCTCGCGAGCCGCGGTTCATTGTCGAGCCCGGGGGCAACGACGCCCTTGTCCCGCTGTACGAACAGGTCGAACAGGTCGGCATCGATATTCAGTACACGCGAAACGCTTGGCTCTACAAGCTCGAAGGTCTTGCGCGTCGGGGTCAGGGCGGTTCGTTCGGCGCAGCGGTCGCTGGAGGCGAGTACACCCTCTACCAGCTGGTCGGCGCTGCGGACCTGGGACTCATCGGCGAGCTGCACTGGGACGATAGAGATCCCGTTTCGGGCGCCGCGGGCACACCCCGCGTGAATCCGACCTCCACGTTGTTGGCGCCGACGATCTACGACCGAGATATCTTCCTGGGCGCTCGGCTCGCGCTCAACGATATCCAGGACACTTCCATTCTCGTCGGCGCGCTGGTCGATCACGACGATCGATCCACGGCCGTCTTTGTCGAGGCGGAGCGAAGAGTCGCAACTCGAGTGACGGCCGAGATCGAAGGTCGGTTCTTTACCAACGTCGATCCGACCGGTGATCTCGCGGCCGTCGAGCGCGACGACGTGTTTACGGTTCGACTCGCCTGGAATTTCTGACCGGGCCGCGAAACTCGGCGGGGAAGGCGGCCGTAGTGTCTGGCATCCAAGCACGGCTTCCGTCCGCATGAGTGATTTCATCGGCAATCACATCCAGTTCATCGTCGCCTGGGGCCAGTGGATCTCGGGCGGTGTCGTGGTTCTGGGTCTCTATCTGATCTACCGGATCGTGCGCGGGAATCGGTTCTTTCTCCCCAAGGGAATCCTCGCGTGGCTGGGATGTCTGCTGCTGGTGCCGGTGATCCTCCTTGGTGCCGCGGTGTGCGCCCGAATTACGGTGATCAAGCCGAAGGCGGTCGCGATCCTCGAACGCCTCGACGCGATCAAGGGCGAGACCGCTCCGGCCCTGGGCTACCGGCTGGTTGCTACCGGTGAGCCGGAGGAGCTCGATTCGCTCCGCGGAAAAGTCGTGCTCCTGAACTTCTGGGCCACTTGGTGTGCTCCCTGCCGAAAGGAGATGCCCGAGCTCGATCGCCTGCAGCGGGAGCTGGCTGACGACCTGGTTGTTTTGACGATCTCGGACGAGCCTCGCGAAGCGCTGGTCGCGTACCAGGAGGAGTCCGGCTTCGCGATGCGGAGCGGCTATCTCGAGGACTTTCCCTGGGTGAACATGGGCTCCGAGCGGCCGGTCACGTTTCTCATCGACCGCTCGGGCGTGGTCCGAGACTTCTTCACGGGCCCCTGGGACTTCGAGTTTTTCGCGGGGGCGATCGAGCCGTATCTGTGAAGTGGGGTCCGCGTCGAACCACGGAGGGGCTCCGGACGTAGAAATACTCGGAGGGACCCGATATGAAAGAGCGCTGGGGCCTCATCTTCTCCGGTCTGCTTTTCGTCGCCTGTGCGACGGTGGGTGCTCTGGCCGCGCTGGGCAGGTTCAACTCGATGATCGGCTTTCCGCTGGTTTTCGGCGGTGTCTGCTTCGTGCTCGGAGCGGTTTCGCTATGGCGCGATGCCGGGCCGCGCGCGCCGCGCGCGGCTCTCATGCTCGCGGGTGTCGCGGCTGCGGTCGGTGGGTGGTTCTACCAGATGCACGAGATCGACAAGTACCTGAGGGAAACACAGCAGGAAGTCTGGGCGTTCGTGGGCGGACAGCCGGCCCCGCGCCTGGTTTCGCTGGATGCGCTGCGAACTCGGCCCGAAGCTCTCGAAGACGCGGCCTCGTTTTCGAGCGCAGCCACCATCGTGACCTTCTGGGCCACCTGGTGCTCGCCATGCTGGGCCGAGATGGCCGAGCTTCAGGAACTGTATGAGCAGCACCGCTCCAATGGGCTCATGGTCCTCGCCCTGACCCAGTACGACGATCCGGACACCGAGGAAGGGCGACGCGAGAATCGCGCGGGCGCCGAGAGCTTTCTCGAGAAACGCGGCTTCGAGTACCCGGCGGCGATCACCTCCGACGGAGCCAACTACAAGGCCTACGAGGTGCGCTCGATTCCGAGCACGGCGCTGATCGACGAGACCGGGACGATCGTGGGCTACGCCGTGGGTCTCGACGGGGCTCGCGCCCTTATGGCCAAGGCCGAAGCGATGGTGACCGGCGGGCCGCGGGCGAGGCTCTGATCAGCTAGCCTGCAGCTCGGCGAGAGCCTTTTCCTCGAAGCTCCGGTAGATCCGGGGAGCAAGGTCGGCCCAGCGCAGGATCATCGCTTCAGCTGTTGGCGTCGCAAGGACCTCGGCGAGCTCTCCGGCATGCCCGGCGGCCCGCTCGCCGAGACCTCGAGCGAGAAACTCGCGCTCGCGGCCGACGACGTCGAATCGCACCATGTCCTGGAGAGCCTGCATGAGAAGCAGCGTGTAGGGTCCTTCCCAGGATTCGAGGATCGCCGCGTCGCGCCAAAGCCTCGGCAGAGCGCAGAAGCGTTCCTCGATACCGTTGCCGCCGAGGACCATCATCGCCTCGTAGATGTAGCCGTTCGAAGAGCGCGTGCCGACGGCCTTGGCAAGGCTGACCAAAACGCGCGCCCAGCTCTGGAAGACCGCGCTAGCGCTCGGTTCCATCGACGCCACCCAGGTATCGACGGTGGAAAAAGCTCCGGCCTCGAATCTGTCCGCGGCCTTGGCGATCCTCCGTAGCGAGGCGGCGATCAGCGGGTGCTCCTCGAGACGCTTGCCGAAGGCCGTGCGGAAGCCGGCGTAGGCGTGCGCTTCTCGCGACGCTCGGCGTACCGCGGCGGCTGCGGCGACCGTGCAGTGCACCCGGCTGGTCGCCAGGACGATCGCGATCATGTTCTTGAGGCCCTGGTCGAGCGGGCCGACGGGCCAGCCGAGAGCGCCTTCGAAGTCGATCTCGGCGGTGGGCAGGGCACGAGTGCCCAGCTTGTCTTTGAGGCGCCGGAGAGCGTAGGCGTTGGTCGAGCCTTCGTGCTGTCGTGGAACGCAGAACAAGCTCACGCCTCGATGTCCGGGCTCGGAACCCTCGAGGCGGCCGGTTACCAGCCAGAAGTCGGCGGTCGGGTTCGAACAGAACCACTTGGGACCGTAGAGGGCGTAGAGACCATCGCCCGCGGAAACCGCCCGAAGGGTGTTGGTGGCGGCGTCGCTTCCGCCTTGGATCTCGGTTACGAATTGGGCGCCGTGAATCCAATCGCTAGGCGTCGCGCTCTCGAGCCGCTCGACCACTGCGCGGCTTCGAGGATCGTCACCCAGCCGGCGCAGGATGCGAGCGAGTCCGTCCGTGCAGGCCGTGCTACACGCGACCCCGAACTCCGAGTTCTGGTTGAGGAGATAGACGAGCGCGTAGCGGACTCGCTCGTCCGTGGCCTCTCTCCAGATCCCGGAGCCGTGAATCTCCGCCAGGATCTCGCGGGTCTCGGCCGGAATGACGACCTCGCTGCGGCGTTGGTTGTAGGGGTCGTGGGCCGCCAGGTAGGGGAGATTCTCCGAGCGCTCGACGAAGTCGGCGACCTCGCGATGGCGAGTCGCGGCGGCGCGGCCGAGGCCCCGCACCCGGTCGAGCTCTTCGTCGGGCAATGCGGACCGGGCGAGCCAGCGCTGGAGAAGGGCGTCCTCTTCGTACCAGTCGCTACCGAGTGCGGCGAGATAGCCGTCGAAGCTATAGGTCTCAGGAGTGAACGCTTCGCCCGTGTCCATGAGTCCTTCTCCGACCAAGAGTAGCACTCCGGGACGCTTGGCAGCGGGGAGGCGGACGCTGATCAGGGACTGCGCTCGAACGTCTTGCGAAGGAGCTGCCCGAGGTAGTCGTCGTTCACCGTCTGTTCGGCGGACAGGAGCACGTCCGGCTGGAGCGGATTGGCCTCCATGCGCTTGCCGTCGATGCGAACGATCTCGGCGTGCGGAAAGAACAGCACGTAGCCTCCGGGAAGTTTCGCGTCGTCACCGCTCAGGGTTTTGCCGGCGGTCGGTGTGCCTATGATGAGGCCGCGACCCAGCGACTGGATCGTGGCCGGGAAGACGTCACCGCCGCTGCCAGAGCGCCCGTCGACGAGTACCGCGAGCGGGCGCAGATACGGCGAGTCGGTGATGCCCTCCGACCGGCCACAGTACGACCGCTTCGTACGCCGCATGGGCCGCAGACCAGACAGCGTAACCGAGCTGGTCGAGAGCAGCGGTCAGACGCCGGCCGTCTCGGCCGGGCTTTCGGGCAGGACCATCGTCACCAGCTTTCCTCTC
>JBHHWO010000097.1:0-17299 GCA_046756565.1 Thermoanaerobaculia bacterium
AGATGATCGACGAGATCCTATCGGTCATCGACGTGCCGTGAGCTGAGGCCGTGAGTCTCGCGAGTCCCGATCCCGGTGTCTCCGAGCTCGTCGCCAACATTCGGCTGCTCGAGCTGGTCGCGCGCCGCAACGCCGCCGGGTTCCTGGCCGGCGACTATGTCACCTCGATTCCCGGCCAGGGCCTGCTCTTCCACGAGACCCGCAAGTACGTTCCCGGCGAGCCGGCGCGCCGCATCGACTGGAACATCACCGCGCGGCTGGGCGAGCCGTACGTCAAGGTCCATCTCGAGGAGCGGCAGCGCGACGTCATCGTCGCCCTGGACACGAGCCCGTCCATGCACACGGGCTTTCAGGACAAGACCAAGCTGGAGCTCGGAGTCGAGCTTGCCGCGACGCTGGCGGTCTCGGCAGTCGAAAGCGGCGATCGGCTGGGCCACGTCTTGTTCGCCGATCGGGTGATCGACGAGAGCCGGCCTTCGGGGGGGCGCAAGCAGCTCTTCCGGGTGCTGCGCTCGCTGCTGGACAACGTTGGAGGTTGGAAACGAGAGGTCGCACAGTCGGACCCGCGTGCCGCGATCGAGGCGATCGAGCACCAGCCGGGGCGACGGTTCGTGGTGTTTCTGATCTCGGATTTCATCGACCATGATCTGCCCGAGGACCTCAAGTTCGTGCGCGCACGCCACGACGTCTCGCTCATGCACGTCTACGATCCCGTCGAGTTCGAGGTCGCGAGAGCGGTCCGCTTTCGGGCTGTTTCTCCGGAGGCGGGTACCGGGCCCTCGGCGGCCGCTGGCAAGCCGGTCTGGATCTCGCCCGGCGAAACCGGCAGCCTGGCCGAAACCGAGCAGTTCCTGCGAACCGAGGCGGCACGCTTCCGGATCGAGGCCGCGTCGTTCTCGACCGCGGTTCCGGTGCCCGAGAGCCTCGGGGCCTTTCTGCACTCCAAGCGACGGCGGGCGACGAGGTGATCGGACTTCCCCACGGCCTGGCAGAGCCACTTCACATCGACGAGCCGTTTCCGACGTGGAAGCTGGTGGTGGCGGCGCTCGTGGCCTGGCTTCTGTACCGTCTGGCACGCTGGTTTCTCGCTCGATTGTCCGCTGCCCGCGCGGCGGTGCCGCGGCTACCACCACCACGGATTCCCGCATCCGGGATCGTCGGGCTGATCGGTGAGATCCGGCGGCGCTACCATGGCGACTACCGGCGCGGATGCCACGAGCTCGCGGCGGCGCTTCGCCGGCACTTCGGCCAGGAGAGCGGAACCCGGAGCTCGGTACGGCGCCACCCGTTCCCGAAGCTGACCGTCGGCGAGATCCGGGCTCGTATCGGCGACACCGCGATCTCTCGACTGTTCGGCCTTTTGGCCGAGCTGCAGTTCTTTCGCCGTGAGCCCACCAAGAGTGACTTCGAGGGGGCATGCGACCTAGCGATCGACGTGGCCCAGCACGCCACCGCGGCCCCCGGCGCGGCGAATCCGGAGGTCCGATGAGCGAGTCGTGGGCATTCGCGCACCCGATGGTGCTGTGGGCTCTGACCTCGCTCTTCGGTTACGCCATGCTCCGCAGCTGGCAGCGCCGTGGTGAGCGCGTCCCATTCGCGCCGCTCCAGTACCGGCGGCCGCGGGGAGCCGGCCATCTGGTCGACCGGCTGCTGTCGCTCGCGCAGCTGCCAGTCGAGCTAACCCTGATCGCGGTCGTGATCGTCGGGCTGGCCGGGCCTCACCGGACCACCGATCTCGAGTTGATCGAGAACGAGGGAATCGACGTCGTCCTGGTGCTCGACGTGTCCCTGAGCATGCTGGCCGAGGACTTTCCTCCCAACCGGCTGGATGCGCTGCGCACTATTGCGCGGGACTTCATTGCTCGCAGCGGCAGTCACCGGGTAGGCCTCATCATCTTCGCGCGCGACGCCTATGTTCAGACACCCCTGACCACCGATCACCCGGTGCTGCTCGGGCTTCTGGGCGGTGTCACGGTGGACACGCTCGATCAGGCGCTCTCCGGGGGCACGGCGATCGGGGATGCGCTCTTGGTGGCTGGCCAGCATCTCGAAGGCAACAAGGTCGAGGGTCGCGACCAGGCGGTGATCCTGATCACCGACGGCGAAAGCAACATGGGCAGCGAGCCCGAGCTCGGCGCTCGGTTCCTGCGCCACCTGGGCGCTCGGTTCTATGCCATCGGTGTCGGCGGCGAGGAACCGATCGAGGTGTTCGTGGACGGTCAGCGGCTGGGCGGTGACGAGCCCTATCTCGCCTATCTGGATGACACCCAGCTTCGCGAGATCGCCGAGGTCACCGACGGGCTCTACTACCGTGCGACCGACGTCGGCGCGCTCGAAGACATCTTCGGCGAGCTCTCGCGCCTGGAGAGCGCGCCGCTCGAGCTACGGGTCGTGCAGGTCCGGGACTTCTACACCCGGTACCTGGCACTCTCCTCTCTACCGCTATTCCTGGCCTATCTCTGGCTCGGCGGCGTCCGACTCAGGAGGCCGTTCCGGTGAGCGGATTCGAAAGCCCGCTTCTCCTTTGGCTGGCGGCTCCCGGTCTCGTCCTCTGGTGGCTCTTCGCGCGCATTCAGCGCCGCGCTTTCTCGTGGCTCGAGGCGCGCGTGTCTCCTCGGTTTCGGAGTAGCATTTCGCTCTACCGGCCCTGGACCTTGAGGCTTCACCTGTTTCTGCTCCTGGCGATGGGTGCGGCCCTCATCCTCTCTGCGGCGGGTCCCTTCAACCGGGGAAAAACCGAAATGCTGCAGGCGACCGGCCGGTTGCTGTTTCTGGTGGACGGCTCGGCCAGCATGTGGGCCGAAGACGTCGAGAGACCGGCCTCGGATGCCGAGACCGTGATCGCCGAGGGCCGGAAGTACAAGCGCATGGACTACGCGCGCTATCTGGCCCGCGCGGTGATGCGCGAGCTCGAAGGCTTCCGGTTCGCCCTGGGCAGCTTCAGCGGCACCGGCGTGGTGCACCTGCCAATGACTCGCGATACCGCTTTGCTCGAGAGAGCGTTGGCCACGCTCGAAGTCCACAGCTACTATCGCAACACCGGCTCGAGCTTCTCGCGAGCGCTGGACCTGGTGCCGCACTTCGTCGATCGACGGGGTTATCGCCTGCAGGTTGTGCTTCTCTCCGACGGCGAGCAGCCGGTAGAGGAGGACTACGGCGCTCAGCTGGCCGCGCTCTCAGAGCAGGGCGTGCCGGTCCACACGGTGGCGATCGGGAGCACCGAGGGCCAGGGGCGGAGGATCTTCCACTTCCAGGACATCGTCGACAAGAAGGAGAACCCGCGCACGCTGGTCGAGTTCCATACCAGCCGGGTGGATCGGCATCTCAAGAGCTTCAGCCGCGCGTCCGGAGGGCGCTTCTTCGTCGCTGAGGACGGCGTGCCCCGGCAGCTGGCGGCGGAGATCCTGGGAGCCGGGACCGAGATCGAGAGCTTCGAGCACCAGGCCGCACGGGCGGACCGAAGCGGTGTCTGGTTGCTCGCCTTTCTGATCGGCCTGATCCTCGACACACTCTGGTTCGGCCGGACACCGAAGGGTCTTGCGCCGAGGTTCGAGATCGGACGGCTGGTGCCCGTGTCTGGGAGCTCGGCCGGGCGCCGGCGGAAGCGCTCGATCGTAGCCAGCCTGGTTCTAGCGGCGGCCGTCCTGGCAGACGGATGTACGCTTCCCTTTGGCGCGGCCGAGCGCGGGAGTCCCCGCGAGCTCGCGCACCGCGAGAACGAGCGCGGCATCGGGCGTGACGCGACCATGAATCACCGAGCTGCTCGCCCGCACTACGAGCGCAGCATCGGCTATGAGGTCGAGCCGCAGATTCCGGCCTACAACCTGGCGCGCTCGGTGGCGTTGACCGGCGACTACTCCGAAGCTCACGATCTCTTTCAGGAGGCGCTGCTCCTCGATCCCGATCTTCCGGAGGCGCACTTCAACGACGGCGTGACGCTCTACTTCTGGGGCCGGGCCGAGCGGGACCCGCGCGATTGCGATCTCGAGCGGACGCGCGAGCTGTGGGAACAGGCGCTTCGCCGCTTTTCCTCGGCGCGCGCCGCCGCGAGAGACAGTGAGATCGCCTCGCGGGCGCGGGCGAACCGCGCGGCGCTGGCGGATCAGATCGACGAGATCGATCGCCTGATCGCCAATCCGCCCGAGGAGTGTTCGAGCCAGAGTGCCGAGTCCTCGGCGGGAGATGGCGGCAGCAGCGACCAGCCGTCCGAAGGTGGCGGGGCCGGAGCTACCGGAGAAGGGGCCGGGGAAGGAAGCGGTGAAGGGGGCGGTGAGGCGAGTGAAGAAGAAGCTGAGGGCGGCGAGGGCAAAAGCGGTGAGGCCGAAGAGGAGGAGGGCGAGGATGGCGAATCCAAGAACGGCTCCGGGCAACCCCAGGAAGATCCTGCCTCGCCAGAGCCCGGCGAGGAGCCCGAATCCGAAGGCGGTGAAGGTGAGCCGGAGGAGCAGCCGGCCGCACCTCGGGGTCCCGGCGACGATCCTTCCGAGGGAGGCGGACAGGGCGGCGCGGGTGAGCTTTCCGAGAGCGAGCTTCAAGAGATCCGGCAGCAGCTCGCGCGTCTCGCCGAGCAGGCCGCTGAGGCCGGCAAGTACCACCGGCGAACCCTTCCCGAGCAGTTTCGCAAGAGCGACTGGTCGAACCCGGAGGCCACTATCTGGTGGTAGCCCGCTCTGGACTCCTAGTGTCCTGTCCCAGTGGTTCGGTGCATAAGGCTCGAGGTCATGGTGTGCGCTGCCAAGGCGCCCACGACGCAAGCATAGCTGGGCCTATGTTGAGGAGTGGCAACGCCGGCAGCGTGCAGAAAGGCCCGAGATTTGTGTAGCGAATCACTGGGACAGGACACTAGCCCCGGTGGGTCCAGAAGAGCTCGGCGTCGAGCTCCAGTCGAACGCAATCCTCCGTCCGGTGCTCTTCGAACAGCGCATCCAGAGCGGCGAGCATGGCCTGGTGCCGCTCGTCCTCGGGCGACGGCATGTACGAGGCCGAGAGGATGCGCGCACGGAAGGTGGCTCGGTCCAGAATCTGGTGATTGGGAAACGCGCTGCGATGGAGCTTCGCCTCGGGGAAGAAACGCGCGAGGCGCTCGCGGACACGGTAGGTCTCCCGGACCGCGATGTAGTCGGTGCCCCAACGGACGAGGAAGCGCTCGACTGCTTCAGCGAACGGGGACCCCTCGGTGCGGCGGGAGTTCCAGACCCAGGCGACCACACCGTCCGTCCGGAGGATTCTCTCGACCTCAATGCGCGCTCGATGGAAATCGAACCAGTGAAACGCCTGCGCTGAGACCACGAGATCGGCACAGTCGGCTCCGAGACCAGTGCTCTCGGCGGTTCCGGCAACGCTGCGGTAGTGAGGCTGGCTCGAGAGCCTGCCCTCGGCTGCGGCGCGCATCGAGGGGTTGGGCTCGACGGCGTACACGAGGCAGCCGCGGCGTAGCAGCTCGGCGGTGAAGATCCCGGTGCCGCTGCCGAGCTCGACGACGCTGCGCCGGCCCTCGTCGAGCGCGGAGAGAAGCTCGCTGTAGAGTAAGTCCGGGTAGCTCGGACGGGCTTTCTCGTAGGCGGCAACACGATCAGAGAACCTGCCTGTCGAGTCGAGATCGGTGGTCATGGCAAGGCCAGGGAGCCGACTGCGGGAAACCCCGAGTTTCCGCGGTCCGTACCGGAATGGTATGCCGTGCCGCTCGGGGCACACCGGCGGGCTTCCGCACCTTCACTTTCAAGTGACCACCTGCCCGAACCGGAACGTGTGCGGAACCGAGCCGGTCACGTTCAGCAACACATCCGTCAACAGGCGCGGCTTGGAGGTCGGTCGCGCCTACAAGGCTCGCTGGCCGCTAGGAAGGCGATCGTCGTGGCGCCGGTGGGCTCGGGTCCGGAGGCGTGGTAGAAGTTCCCCGAGCACTTCTATGCGTTTGTTCGTAACAGGAGGGACCGGCTACATCGGCTCGGAGTTCTGCCGGCGGACGATCGACCAGGGGCATCGTGTGAGAGCGCTGGTGCGCTCGACCAGCGACACCCGGGAGCTCGAGTCGATGGGCGCCGAGCTCTTCGTCGGCGACATCACCGACCGGTATTCGATGCGCGAGGGCATGTCGGGGTCGGACTGGGTCGTCCACGCGGCGGCCGAGCTCGATTTCTCGGCTGACAGCAACAGGATAGAGGGCGCCAACGTCGCCGGTAGCGAAAATGTCGCATCGCTGGCCTACAAGCTCGGCGTCGGCAGGGTGCTGGCTCTGTCGTCGATCGCGGCGTTCGGGGGCAGCCCGGCCGACGGTTCGGCGGTCGCCGAGGACGCGCCCCTCGAGCTGCCGTTCCCGAGCTCCTACAGCGCGACCAAGCGAGCCGGAGAGGACGCGTTTGTCGCCTGGACCGAGCGCGGCCTCAAGCTCAACATCATCTGGCCGAGCCTGGTCTACGGACCGCCGGGGAAAAAAGGCGGCCTGAATACTGTCCTGCGGGCCATCATCAACCGACGACTGCCCGCGGTGGTCGGCGCCGATCGCATGACGCGCTGGGTCTTCCTGACGGATTTGGTTGAGGGGATGGTAGCGGTCATCGAGCGCTCGGAGCCCGGCGAGGATTTCATGATGACCGGCGACCTCGCACCCCTCGGCGAGGTCTTCGACCAGGCCGCCGCCATGGCCGGCGTCGCCCCCCTCCGGCAGATGTCGGTAGGCTGGGCGAAGTTCCTGGGGCGGCTCCTAAATCCGGTCTTCCGCCTGCGCGGTCGGGTGCCGCCGATCAACCTCAGCCATCTCGAGAGCCTCCGAAGGCAATGGAACTTCGACGACGGCAAGGCCCGGCGCCTGCTCGATTGGCAGTCCCGTTCCCTCGCCGAAGGGCTGGCCGAGACCATTCGCTACCTCCAGCAGGCCTAGTGTCCTGTCCCAGTGATTCGCTACACAAATCTCGGGCCTTTCTGCACGCTGCCGGCGTTGCCACTCCTCAACATAGGCCCAGCTATGCTTGCGTCGTGGGCGCCTTGGCAGCGCACACCATGACCTCGAGCCTTATGCACCGAATCACTGGGACAGGACACTAGCAGCCCGTGGTAGAAGTCCAGATTGCCGCCCTGCGGGTTGCGGCGGCATGGGGCCATCTGCCACGTTGCCGCTCCTCGACGATGCTTCCCCATCGCCTGTGTCGCGTCGCCCGGCATCTGCCCCATGGCGCTTGCAACGCGGCCGTCTCGACTTCTACCGGGGGCTGCTAGCGGCGGCCGACGGCTTCGTTGCGCTGGACCGGCATGGACGGTACTATTTTTGCCCGGTAGCCGGTTCGGTTCCGGCCGGGTCAGACAAGGTAGGTGGGAAGGATGAGCAGCGCGAAGATCACTCTCGACGGCAACGAGTATGAACTGCCGGTGACCGTCGGCTCGGAGGGCGAGGTGGGCATCGAGGTTCGGTCGCTGCGCAAGCAATCCAAGGCCGTGACTCTGGACGAAGGCTACGGCAACACGGGCTCCTGCAAGAGCGCCATCACGTTCATCGACGGTGAGAAGGGAATCCTCCGCTACCGCGGCTACCCGATCGAGCAGGTCGCCGAGCACTCGACTTTTGTCGAGGTCTGCTACCTGCTGATCTACGGCAGGCTCCTGTCGGAGGCGGAGCTGACCTCCTTCAGCAGCAGCCTTACCCGCCACACGCTGCTACACGAGGACATGAAGAAGTTCTTCGAAGGGTACTCGCCATCGGCCCACCCGATGGCGATCCTGTCGTCGATGGTGGCGTCGCTCTCGACCTACTACCCCCAGACCCCGAAGGAGGATCTGGATCTCAACATCTTCCGGCTGCTGGCGAAGGCCAAGACCATCGCGGCGTTCTCGTACAAGAAATCCATTGGCCAGCCGTTCATCTATCCGCGCAACGATCTTTCCTACACGCAGAACTTCCTGCACATGATGTTCGCGAACCCCGCCGAGCCCTACGAGGTGCCCGAGGTCTTCGACCACGCGCTGCGCCTGCTTCTGATCCTGCACGCGGATCACGAGCAGAACTGTTCGACCTCGACGGTGCGAATGGTGGGCTCGAGCGAGGCGGATCTGTTTGCTTCGATCTCGGCGGGAATCAACGCCCTGTCGGGACCGCTTCACGGCGGCGCCAACCAGAAGGTCATGGAGATGCTGCGCATGATCCGGGCCGACGGCAGCGACTACAAGAAGTACGTCGGTCTGGCGAAAGACAAGAAGTCGGACTTCAGACTGATGGGCTTCGGGCACCGGGTCTACAAGAACTTCGACCCGCGCGCGCTGATCTTGAAGGAAGCCGCGAATCGGGTTCTCGAGGAGCTCCATCTCGACGACTCGCTGCTCGACATCGCGCGAGCCCTGGAAGAGGTCGCGCTTCAGGACGACTACTTCGTCGAGCGCAAGCTCTACCCGAACGTCGACTTCTACAGCGGCTTCCTGTACCGGGCGATGGGTATTCCCACCGACATGTTCACGGTGATGTTCGCGCTCGGACGACTGCCCGGCTGGATCGCGCACTGGAAGGAGATGCGCGAGGATCCCAAAGCCCGGATTCATCGACCGCGCCAGATCTACGTCGGAGCCACCGAGCGCGACTTCGTGCCTCGCGGCGAGCGTTGACCCCTGACAAAGACGGTCCGGAAGCGGAACATCCGAGCGGAGAGGCCCGATCGGAAGACCCGGCTGCGGCCGGACCGAGACGCCGCTTCGCCAGGACTCGAAAGCTCCCCAAGCTCTCGCTTGGGATGCGGGTGGTCGCCTTCGCGGTCGGCTGGGCGCTTCTCCTGGTCGGCGCGGTCGGGCTGGTGCTACCCGGCATCCAGGGCGTCTTGACCCTCCTAGCCGGCACCGCCGTGCTCTCGATCGTGAGCGAGACCGTCTACCGGCTGCTGCGCCGGCTGTTCCGGCGCTGGCCGAATGCCTGGCAGCGCGTGCGGCAGTTCCGGCATACGGTGCACGGCTGGCTGCACCGGGGGGACAGGCGCGACGGCGGCGAGGACTAGGTGGTCGCCATTCGTCGTTGACAAATAGGACCGACCTTGTCCAGAATTCGACCACCCCGGGTCGCCCCCGGGGTTTTTCGCCCCCGGAGCTTGAACCCCTTCCCGTCTTGGAGCATGTGTATGCCGAGTGCCGGTCGCCATTTCAAGAAACTCCTGCCGCTGGCTGTCCTGGCGCTGGCGGGCTGTGGCGGCGGCCTGCCGGAGGAGTCGGGTGCCGGGACGTCGCCGCTGGTCGTCTATTCAGGACGCGGTGAGTCGCTGGTCGGGCCGTTGCTCGATCAGTTCGAGCAGGAGAGCGGTGTCGAGATCGAGGTCCGGTACGGCGGCACCTCCGAGCTCGCGGCGACACTACTCGAGGAGGGCGACAACTCACCGGCGGATGTGTTCTTGTCGCAGGACGCCGCTGCTCTCGGTGCCCTTTCCGCGGCGGGCCGCCTGCGTGCGCTTGACGAGGAGCTGCTCGTCTCGGTGCCGCGCCGCTATCGCTCGGCCCGGGACGACTGGGTCGGGCTCTCCGGCCGTGCTCGAACCGTAGTCTACGAGCCCTCCCGGATTTCGGAGTCAGAGTTGCCGGCCTCCCTGGAGGCCCTGGGCGGTCCGGAGTACCGAGGCCGTTTCGGTGTGGCGCCGACCAATGGGTCGTTTCAGGCCCACATGGCTGTCTATCGGGTGGTTGCCGGCGCGGAAGCTCTCGAAGACCTGCTCGGCAGCATCGTGGCCAATGAGCCGCAGCGCTACCCCAAGAACAGCGCGATCGTCGAAGGCGTGATCGCGGGCGAGATCGATTTCGGCCTGGTCAACCACTACTACCTTTGGCGGGCGAAGCAGGAAGATCCGTCCGTCACCGCGAAGAACTACGTCATGACCGGCCGCGGGTCGAGCTTCGTCAACGCCTCGGGCGTCGGGGTGATCTCGAACCGCCCGGAAGCACGCACGCTGGTCGCTTTTCTTCTCTCCGAAGCCTCTCAGAGCTACTTCTCGGAGCGGACCTACGAGTATCCTCTGATCGGAACGGTGCTGCCGTCGGTCGATCTGGCGCCTCTCGCCGAAGTCGATTCAACCGAGGTGGATTTCACCGCGGCCTCGGCGGGTCTCGAGGAGACCCTCGGCGCTATCGACCGCAGTGGTCTGATCCGCTAGACGGTTGGCTACGGCTGTGTGTGGCGTCGCGAGTATCCGATCGGCGAGTCCCGCACGCGTCATGAGCCGCATGTCGGCCGGGGTCGCCGGAAGCGCACCGGTCGCGCTCGTGACCGCGCTCCTTGCGAATGTGCCCCTGGTCTACATCTTCGTCCGAGCCACGGAAGCGGGATTCGCTCGTTACGCCGAAGTCGTGTTTTCAGCGCAGACCGTGGCGCTCGCCTGGCGCTCGATTCTGCTGGTGTTGGGCGTCATGGGTCTGGCCCTGCCGGTAGCCATCGGCCTGGCCTGGCTCGTGACCCGCACGGATCTTCCCGGGCGCCGGCTGTGGGCGGTGACCGCCGCTCTGCCGCTGGTCTTCCCGTCGTATGTCGCAGCCTTCGCATGGATCGCGGTGTGGGGTCCGAAGGGCTTCTTTCAAAGGGCATTGGCGCCACTGGGCGTCGAAATGCTGCCCGCGTGGGCCTACGGTTACACCGGAGCCTGGCTGGTGCTGTCTCTGTTCATCTATCCGTACGTCTATCTACTGGCGGTCGCCGCGCTGCGCGACGCGGATCCGGCGGCCGAAGAAGCGGCAGCGAGTCTGGGCCGCGGTCGCTGGACGGTTTTCTTCACAGCGGTTCTGCCGCAGCTCAGACCGGCCCTGTACGCCGGCTCGCTTCTGATTGCGTTGTACGTGTTGAGCGACTTCGGTGCGGTTTCGATCGTCCGCTACAACACTTTCACGCTATCGATCTACAATGCTTATCAGGGGCTCTTCGACCGGACCACGGCGGCGGTGCTGGCCGCCGTGCTGGTTCTGCTGACGCTGGCGTTGATCGCGGTCGAAGGAAGGCTTGCTTCCCGACTGCGGCCCTCGCGCCGCCGCCCGGTGCGACCTCACCGCCGCATTCCGCTGGGGCGCTGGAGGGCACCGGCCGTCGCCGGGGTCGTGATGCTGGCCGGCCTCAACCTGTTGACGCCCCTCGGAGTCGTGGTCCAGTGGGCGGCGCGTGCGTTGGCTGTCGGCAATCCGGTCGGCGCGGCCGTCGATGCGGCGGTCCGGTCTCTGGGCGTCGCGGGTCTGGCCGCTGCGGTTTCGGTCGGGCTATCGCTGCCGGTGTCGATCTGGGCGGTGCGCGGTGGCGGAAAGCTCGCCGACTGGACGATGCGCGCGAGCTACAGCGGCTATGCTCTGCCCGGTTTGGTGATCGCTCTTTCGCTGGTCTTCTTGGCCACACGGCTGACCCCCGCGCTCTATCAGTCGGCCACGCTGTTGGTGGCCGCCTACGTGGTCCGATTCCTGCCGCAGGCGATCTCGGCGAGCGCCGCGTCGCTTCGCTCGCTCGCGCCGGGATTCGAGGAAGCCGCCCGTTCGTTAGGCGCCAGCTCAGGGAAGGCGCTACGGACGGTGACCCTGCCGCTGATTCGACCGGGCCTGCTGGCGGGCGGCGGCCTGGTCTTTCTGACCACCATGAAGGAGCTTCCGGCCACCCTGATTCTGCGGCCGACCGGGTTCGACACTCTGGCGACCCGCGTCTGGACCGCAGCCTCCGAGGGCATCTACTCTCAGGCCGCCCTGCCTTCGGTGATCCTGGTGCTGGCCTCGGTGCTTCCGGTCTATCTTCTGATCGTCCGCCCGGCTCTGGCGGAGCGGAGCTGACCATGAACGATCGGCGGGCGGTCCTCGAGATTCACGACCTGGTGGTCGGCTACGGCGAAGTCAACGCCGTGCGCGGCGTCGACTTCACCCTGGAGAATGGCGAGATCGCGGCACTTCTGGGTCCGAGCGGCTGCGGCAAGACGACGCTGCTGCGTACCATCGCGGGCTTCGAGCGGCCGTGCTCCGGAGCGATCCACCTGTCGGGTGAGACTGTGAGCGACGCCGAGACCTGGGTCGCGCCCGAGCGGCGCAACGTCGGAATGGTGTTTCAAGACGGGGCCCTGTTCCCGCATCTCTCCGTCTTCGACAACGTGCACTACGGCGTGCGCGGACGCCGACAAGCGCGCGAGCGGGTCTCCGAAGTGCTTCTTCAGGTCGGTCTCGCACGACTCGACGAGCGGTTTCCCGACCAGCTCTCGGGCGGCCAGCAGCAACGGGTCGCGCTTGCGCGCGCTCTGGCGCCCCGGCCCCGGATTATCCTGCTGGATGAGCCGTTCGCCAATCTCGACGCGTCGCTCAGAGCGCACGTCCGGCAGGAGATGCGCTCGATTCTGGAGGGCGCGGGCATCACGGCGATTCTCGTGACCCATGACCAGGAAGAGGCGCTCAGCTTCGCCGACCGGGTCGCGCTGATGCTGGGCGGCAGGATCCGACAGGTCGGGTCGCCCGAGGAGGTCTATCACCGGCCGGCCTCACCCGAGGTCGCGAGATTCCTGGGCAACGGCCATCTTGTTCCTTGCCGCGTCTCCTCGGGACGCTTCGAGTCGAGTCTGGGGAAAGCCACCTGCCGGGCAAAGGATGGACCGGGCCAGGTTTTCTTGCGGCCGGAGGACCTGATGCTCGAGCGCTGGTCCAGGGGAGTCGGTGCTTCGGGCACCGTGATCTCGCGCCGCTTCTTCGGCCATGACGTCCTCGACACGGTTGAGCTTGCCAGTGGTGAGACTGTCGAAGTGCGCTCGCTGTCCTCGATGGTGGTTCCGGTCGGGAGTCCGGTTCGCCTCTCGCTTCGAGAGCGGGCCTATCAGGTGTTTCCGGAGCGCACCGAGGACTGAAAACGAGACGCGTTTTCACCTCCTTGTTCGGCCCCCGAAAACCGCCCGCTACGCCGCCGCCTAATTGCCGCCGGCGTAAGACATTAGGAGCTTGTCGGGCTCCAAAGGGGCTCCGCTAAATAGCCATGAGAACAGGTGTTTTTTCCGCCGGTCGAACCCGTGTCAGGAAACAGCCCCTAGAAACCACATCATCTTGTGGTCGCCTTGACAGTGGGGGACTACATCTTGTACTTTCGCCCGCGCCTCACGACAGGACTGGGGGGGCTGCGAGTGGGTTTTCAAGAGGCCCGAAGTTCCCCCGAGATCAGTCGCTACAGGGCACGACCGGGAGGTTGGGTACGGGGGTTTTGTTGCCAAATCGCGGTGACTTAGACCGGTCCGAACTCGGGCGGTCTTCAAGAATATTGAGGGATTCGAGGTTCAGTGGAGACGAGAATGGCGGCGATGAGCGTAGTCAAGCGGACCGGCGAAATAGCAGACTTTGACGAGGAGAGAATCAGAACAGCAATCTTGAAGGCCGTCGAGGCACGACGCACCAACGTGCCGGCGCACGAGATCGATGCAGTTCTCGAAACCATCGTCCACGAGATCGAAGGCCGGTTCAACGACTTCTTTCCCAACGTCGAAAACATCCAGGACATCGTCGAGAAGCACCTTGTCCTCGCCGGACACTACGAGGTCGCTAAGGCCTATATCCTCTATAGAGACCAGCGCAGGAAGGTCCGTGACCAGGCGAAAAAGCGAGCCATCGAAGACGCGCGACTGGGCAAGCTCACCGTCGAGAAGCGAGATGGCCGGAAAGTGCTCTTCAACGTCAAGCGAATCGAAAAGACAATCCGGCGCAATGCCGGCGACCGCATCGACGACATCGACACCGCGGCTCTGGTTCGTGAAGTCATCAACAACGTCTACGACCGTATACCGACCTCACAGATCGACCAGGCACTGATCCTGGCGTCCGCGTCATTCATCGAGAGAGAGCCTTCGTACAGCTTTCTCGCCGCCAGCCTTCTGCTTCAGAAGCTCGGCAAGGAGGTGGTCGGACGCTCCTACACCGATGACGAGGCCGACGCCGAGTACCGCGCGAGTTTTCTCAAGTCCATCAGTCTCGGCCTCGAGCGAGACCTGTTGGATCCACGGCTTGGTGAGTTCGACCTGTCGCTTCTGGCGGCGAGTCTCAAGCCCCAGCGAGACGAGCGATTCGGATACCTCGGCGTTCAGACTCTGTACGATCGCTACTTCCTGCGCCACGAGGGCGCCTGCCTCGAGCTGCCGCAGTCTTTCTGGATGCGCGTTTCCATGGGGCTGGCAGTCGAGGAGGAGGATCGCAACGAGCGCGCTCTCGAGTTCTACGACTTGATGTCCGGGCTCTACTACGTGCCCTCGACGCCGACCCTGTTTCACTCCGGCACGGCGCGTCCGCAGCTGAGCTCCTGCTACTTGACGACGATCAAGGACGATCTGGACCACATCTTCAAGTCGCTGGGCCAGAACGCGCAGCTTTCGAAGTGGTCCGGCGGACTCGGCAACGATTGGTCGAACATCCGCGCCACCGGCGCCCAGATCAACAGCACCAAGGTCGAAAGCCAGGGCGTAGTCCCTTTCCTGAAGATCGCCAACGACGTCACCATGGCGATCAATCGCAGTGGCAAGCGGCGCGGTGCCACCTGCGCGTACCTGGAGACCTGGCATTACGACATCGAAGACTTTCTCGATCTACGCCGCAACACCGGCGACGAGCGCCGTCGCACGCACGACATGAACACGGCGAACTGGATCCCGGATCTGTTCATGAAGCGGGTGGTCGATGAAGCCGAGTGGACGTTGTTCTCGCCGGACGAGGTGGCAGATCTCCACGATCTATACGGACGTAAGTTCGAGGAGCGCTACCTCGAGTACGAAGCCATGGCTGAGGCCGGCGGGCTCAAGCTGTTCAAAAAGGTCGCGGCGGTCGACCTCTGGCGGAAGATGCTATCGATGTTGTTCGAGACCGGGCATCCCTGGATGACCTTCAAGGACGCCTGCAACGTGCGCTCGCCTCAGGATCACGTCGGCGTCGTCCACAGCTCGAACCTGTGCACGGAGATCACACTCAACACTTCGGCAGAGGAGACCGCCGTCTGCAACCTCGGTTCGGTGAACCTGTCGCGTCACGTCACCGACGGCGAGCTGGATCAAGAGCGCCTGACCAAGACCGTCAAGACCGCGATGCGGATGCTCGACAACGTCATCGACATCAACTTCTACCCGACCGAGGAAGCGCGCAACTCCAACCTGCGGCACCGCCCGGTTGGTCTGGGCCTGATGGGCTTTCAGGACGCCCTCTACAAGATGAACATCGCATTCGAGGACACCCGGGCGCTCAAGGTCGCCGACCGCGCCCTGGAGATGATCTCGTACAACGCGATCCTGGCGTCCGCGGAGCTCGCGGGAGAGCGCGGCACCTATCCGTCCTACCGGGGCTCCAAGTGGGATCGTGGTGTCTTTCCGTTCGACACCCTGGATCTGCTCGAGAGTGAGCGCGGCCTGCCGATCGAAGTGCCGAGGACCTCGACGCTCGACTGGACGGCGGTACGCGAGAGCGTGCGCGCCAATGGAATGCGCAACTCGAATACGATGGCGATCGCACCGACGGCGACGATCTCGAATATCTCGGGGTGCTTCCCGTGCATCGAGCCCATCTACAAGAACATCTACGTCAAAGCCAACATCAGCGGCGAGTTCACGGTCGTGAATCGCTATCTGGTGGAGGACTTGAAGAAGCTTGGGATGTGGGACGCCGAGATGCTGGATCAGCTCAAGTACTGCGACGGCCAGGTCTCCTTGATCGACGCGATTCCGGACGAGATCCAAGCCAAATACAAGGAGGCGTTCGAGATCGACCCGATCTGGTGTCTCCAGATGAGCGCGGTGCGCGGCAAGTGGATCGACCAGAGCCAGTCCCACAACGTGTTCGCCAAGGGCACCTCGGGCAAGCTCCTGAGCGATATCTACGTCACCGCGTGGAAGCTGGGTCTCAAAACCACCTACTACCTGCGCTCGCTGGCGGCGAGCCAGATCGAGAAATCGACCCTCGACGCTTCCAAGTACGGATTCACCCAGAAACGAGAGTACGCGGCGATAGACAAACCGGTCGCGGTCGCTGCCGAGGCCGGCGTCAAGGCCAGTGCCCAGATCAGCGATAATCCAGACGCCCAGCTGTGCAGAATTGACGATCCCGAGTGCGAGGCCTGTCAGTAATGGGAATCATCAATAGCTCGAAGACCGATCCCAACAAGATTCTCCCGATCACCTACCACTGGGCACGCGAGTACTACAAATCGGGTGTCGCCAACAACTGGACGCCCGAAGAGGTATCGATGCAAAAGGACGTCGAGCAGTGGAAGGCGCGCGACGTCCTTTCGGAAACCGAACGGCGCATGATTCTCTGGAATCTGGGCTTCTTTTCGACCGCCGAGTCACTGACTGCGAACAACATCGTGCTGGCCGTCTACAACCACATCACCAATCCGGAATCCCGCCAGTACCTCCTGCGCCAGGCCTACGAAGAGGCGATCCACACCGATACCTTCATCTACTGCTGCGACAGCCTGAGCCTGGACCCCGACGACATCTTCAACATGTACAAGACGATTCCGTCGATCGACGACAAGGACACCTTCGTGGTCGATCTCACCAAGAGCGTCTTCGATCCGAATTTCTCGACCATGGGCAGCGACAACATCCGTAGATTCGTGCTCGACCTGGTCGGTTTCTACGTGCTCATGGAGGGGATCTTCTTTTACGCCGGGTTCGCGATGATGCTGGCCCTGAAGCGCCAGAACAAGATGATCGGCATCGGCGAGCAGTTCGAGTACATCATGCGCGACGAGAGCCTTCACCTAGCCTTCGGTTGCGATCTCATCAACACCATCAAGACCGAGAATCCCGAGATCTGGACCGGCTCCTTCAAGGACGAGATCGTTGCCCTGGTCGAAGAGTCGGTGAAGCTCGAGAAGCGCTACGCCTTCGACGCCTGCCCCGAGGGCCTTCTGGGCATCAACCCCGAGAAGTTCTGCCAGTACGTCGAGTACATCGCCGACCGGCGTCTTGAGCGTATCGATCTGGTCAAGCGGTACGGCAGAGAGAATCCCTTCCCCTGGATGTCGCAGGCGACCGATCTGTCGAAGGAGAAGAACTTCTTCGAGACGAGGGTCACGGAATACCAGACGGGCGGCGCTTTGACTTGGGATTAGCCGCCTGATCTTGCAGCATCTGCTGCGTTGCGCGACCCTCGGGCGTCCTCGACGTACGTCAAGTACGCCTCCGGCGCCCTGACTTGGGAGATAACCACGCGAGGTCACCTCGTCTGCATCGTTGCGGGGCCGCTCGGCCGTCCTCGACGTACTCGCATGTACGCCTCCGGCGTCCTCGGGCCCCGCGCCTAGCATCCAAGGTAACCTAGTGTCCTGTCCCAGTGATTCGCTACACAAATCTCGGGCCTTTCTGCACGC
>JBHHWO010000098.1:0-17192 GCA_046756565.1 Thermoanaerobaculia bacterium
ACTAGGTACGATCCTGGCAGCGCTCGGGAGCCGATCGACAGGCCAATCTTCCAGGGGACAGCTCGGGCTTCTCGGACGAAGGAAGCGAGGTCCCGAGCGAGAAAACGGCACCGGCGGTCTACAATCGGTGCGCACGACCACAGAGAACCGATCGACAGCCAGTCGACAGGAACGCGTCGACCCCGACCTGTGCGGCGTTCAGACGCGGAAGTAGTCGGGCCGCCAGTTCTTGATCGCCTTCTTGATGTCTTCGCGGCCCTTGAGCTTGCCGCCCAGAACCTCGCGCACCAGATCCGGCACCTCCTCGTCCGAAGCGAATCGCAATCCGATCAACTGGCCTTCCTTGAGGTCACCGATGCGGCCCCTGAGGTCGTCCGGCAGGATCTCGCCTAGCCGGAGCCGTTCCTCCAACCGGATCAACCGGTCCTGCGCCGCCAGCGGAAAAGTGCGGGCGTATAGGAAGAGGATCCCCAAGCCGATCGCGACCAGCAGATTCATCGTCGCCGCGACCCCCGGGTGCTTGTAGAGATGCCAGCACGACCAGAGCAGGTTCACCACCACAATCAGGAACAGGACGAGGTGGTACATCGGCACGAATCGCCGGTGGTTGGCAAGGTTCTGCGACTTCTTCTCGGCCATCGATTCTCTCCTTCGATTGATCGGGTGAGACGCGATCGTATCTCACGCTAACTCACCCGTAGGCGAGATGGACCGCGCGTCGACGGCGATCGGCAGGCCAGTCCTTCAGGGGACGGCTCGGGCTGGGAGGCCTACAAAAGCACGGGTCAGCGTAAAGAGCCTGGACCTACGCCGCCGAAGCCGCCGCCGCGCGCTTCGTCGCCGCGAAGCGCGCGCTCCAGATCTTGCCCTCGAGTCTTCCGGCGACGATTCGAACCAGCCAGGTCAGGCCGAACCGCTTGACGAAGGTCTTGAGCCGGCCCGGAACCTCGGACAGCACCAGATTGGTCATCTGGTCGGCCTCGTAGACCAGGCGATCGAGGACTTCGACCTCATCGAGGCCGGCCGCCTCGAGCCCGGCGACGTACCGGTTCTCACTGATCGCTCCTCCTACGCATGAGTTGTAGACGCTCGGAATCCGCCGAAGCCACCAGGGCAGCTCTTCGACCACGATGTCGGAGACCGACATCCGCCCACCCGGGCGCAGGACCCGAGAAATCTCGGCGAATACGCGCGGCTTGTCGGGCGATAGGTTGATCACGCAGTTCGAGATCACCAGATCCACCGAGCTGTCATCGACCGGAAGCTCTTCGATGAAACCTTTTCTTACCTCGATGTTGTCCGCACCGGCGGAGCGAATCGCCTTCCTGGCTCGCTCGATCATCTCGTCGGTCATGTCGATGCCGATCACCTTGCCGCTCGATCCGACCTTCTGGGCGGCGAGCAGAAGGTCGATGCCGGCGCCCGAGCCAAGGTCGACGACGACCTCACCCTCCGAGACGCCGGCAAAGGCAGTCGGGTTACCGCAGCCGAACGAATTGACCGCGGCTTCGGCGGGAAGCGAGGCGATCTCTTCTTCGGTGTAGCCCGCGGTCTTGGCCGCGACGCCCTTGGGCGTCTTGTCGGCTCCTGTCTCAAGTACGCCTCCGCGTTCGCTTCCGCCACCACAGCATCCGTCGCCGATGGTCACGGCCTCGGCGTATGCCTTGGAAACCTGTCGTCGAACTCGATCTTCTCTGCTCATTGTTCTCCTCCAGTCGGAATCGCCGCTTCTGCCGACGCCACGGCGGCACTGCGCCACTCGCCGGCGCCCGCGCAACATTCTTCGATCGCGTCTGCCATTTGCCGCAGCGACTTCGCCACCTGGTCGTAGCGCAGCCGATAGAAGACCTCTCGGCCGCGCTTTTCGGACTCGACGATACCGGCGTCCCGGAGCGTCGCCAGATGGCGCGAGACCACCGAAAGGTCGGTCGGGCAGCAGTCGGAAAGCTCGGAGACCGTCCGGGCGTCGCAGCAGGTGGCGAGCTGGGCCATCAAAGCGATCCGGTTCCGGTCGCCCAGGGCCTTGAAGAATCCAGGCGGAAACAGGCCTTCTATGTCCGAGCAGCTGGTGGTTTGAGAGTTGTTCGTTTGCGTCATAATGCAATTATAGCTACCGAGAGCTCCTTGTCAAGGGCACCGGCACCCGGCGGGTCGGCGGCGATCGGCAGGCGAATCCTTCAGGGGACGGCTCGGTCTGGGAAGGGTCCCATCGGCACTGTGCCTGAAGGGCCGACCGCGTGCCTCGTCCGAGCGAGCGTTCAGCCGGGAGTCTTCGAGGGCGCGAGCGGGACGAGGACACCGGCGGCCCTCAGGCGGTGCGAAAACGCACAGAACTGGGCTCGCCAGCGAGCAGGGATTCCTCGCTTCACTCGGAATGACAAGGCGAAACGGGACGGTCGACTCGGAGGTGAATGACCTCAGGTTGTACACCCGGAGATCGACCGCTAGAGGGAAGCAGTACGGCAATCGGAAGGAGGCTGCGAAAACCCGTCGGGACGGGGATACGAAGCAATCGTGTCCCCGATCTATCCCAGCGGCGCCATCGACACCGACTTCGATTCGATGTAGCGCTCGATGTTGTCTTCGAGCACCGGCAATGGCACCGAGCCCTGGAGCAGCACGGCGTCGTGGAACTCGCGGACGTCGAAGCGCTCACCCAGCTCGGCTTCCGCTCGCTTCCTGAGCTCCTTGATCTTGAGCTCGCCGAGCTTGTAGGAGAGCGCCTGGCCGGGCCAGGAGATGTAGCGGTCGGTCTCGGTTTGGATCTCATGCAGCGGCAGCGCCGTGTTCGAGCCCAGAAACTCCATCATCTGGTCGCGCGTCCAGCCCATGGCATGGACGCCGGTGTCGACCACCAGGCGGCAGGCGCGCCACATCTCGTAGGTCAACCGTCCGAAGTTCGAATAGGGATCGGTGTAGAAGCCCGCTTCGAGACCCAGCCATTCCGAGTAGAGCCCCCAGCCCTCACCGAAGGCCGAGATGTACGAGAACCGCCGGAAGTTCGGCAGCCCTTCCAGCTCTCGATTGAGCGAGATCTGGAAGTGGTGTCCGGGAACGCCCTCATGAAGCGACAGCGCTTCGAGGTTGTACAGCGGCCGCGCCGGCAAGTTGTAGGTGTTGACCCAGTAGCGTCCCGGATCGGGGCTGCCGAGTGGCGGGCCGACGTAGCGGCCGGCGGTGTACTTGGGCGCCAGATAATCGGGAACCGGCTCGACCGTGTAGGACAGGCGCGGCAGGGTCTTGAAGAGAGACGGGAGCTTGCCGTCCATCCGTTTCGAAATCCAGGCGGCCTCCTTCAAGAGCTCCTCGGGAGTGTCGACGTAGAAGCGCGGGTCGGTGCGCAGAAACGTCAGGAACTCGGCGAACGTCCCCTCGAAGCCAACCTCGTCGATGATCGCCTCCATCTCGGCCCGGATGCGGGCTACCTCGGAGCGACCAATGTCGTGGATCTCTTCGGGTGTCAGCTCGAGGGTCGTGAAGTTGCGGATCGCATGCCGGTAGTAGTCGCGTCCGTTGGGTAGCTCGGAGGCGCCGAGGGTCTCTCGCGCGCCGGGGATGTACTCCTCGGTCATGAAGCTCAGAAACGCAGCGTAGCCCGGAACCACGCTTTCCATGATCGCGCGCGCTCCAGCCTTTTGGAGAGATCCACGATCCCCCTTAGTGATCGAGGCGCGGAAGCTCTCGAAGGGGCTCCACAGAACGCTGTCCTCGGGTTTGTCGACGACGTGCGACGAGATGGTGCCCTCGATGCCCGTGAGAACCACCTGCGGAAGGGTCATCCCACGCTCGAGGCCACTTCGCATATTCGAGATGTGCTGCGCGACGTAGCCCGCGAACTGCCGCAAGCGCGAGATGTAGTTCAGATAGTCGTCGACCGACTCGAACGGCATGTTCTTTCCCAGGCGGGCAAAGCCACTGTGGAAGCCCGAATCGGCGTTGATCGGAATCTCGTAGCTTCTGAACTCGTGGGCCGTCACCCGGAGCTCGAGTTGGCGCTTGAAGATGTCGTAGTTGATCTGGCCCGTCTGGTCGAGAGCGGACCGATCGATCGCGGCCAGCTCCTCCAAGAAGCCCGCGGCCGTTCTTGCTCTCTTCTTATGCGCCTTGGGCGAAACGTCGGTCAAGAGGTGATTCCACTCGTGGCGGCCGACACCGGTCGCCCTCTGCGGGTTCGACTCCAACCGGAATTCCCACTCACGATCGAAGAGATCCTGAAGCCGTGCCGCCTCGTCCGCGGCCGTTGCCGTCGCGGGAGTCATCGCAGACATGACAACGCAGAGCGCGCAGATCACGGTCCAGAAATACAAGTTTCTCATCCCAAACTCCTTTTCTCCGAGGCGAACACCGAAGGCGATTTCCGCACAGATGCAAAGCCGCCGCAGTATACGAAAGGCGCACTGGCGCTCGAACCTGATGCCGTCGTGCTACTCGGGGTCCCAGCTCGGGAATCGGTCCGGCGTCCAGGGCGCCCCGGCGGCCTCCATTTCGGCCTCCAGCGCCTCTGGCTGTCTTTCGGTCAACTCGCGCAGTTCCGCGAGCACCGGGCTGAAGGCCTCGGCCGCGATCTCATAGGCTCGTATCTGGGTCGTGGTCGGCGTCGAGCTCGAGTTCCAACTGCGCGAGCTCGGGTACCCGATCGTTTCACCGGCTTTCGCTTCTTCCTTCTCGGCCTCGTTTCGCTGTTCCTTGAGGCTCTTCAAACCGTCTTTGAGGTAGTAGGTGAAGACCGGCCGTCAGGCTATCACCGCCCTGGTATCCTCCACCCCGCTCTAAAGGAGTGTTTCGACCCATGGAGGTGTTTCGCATGCGAGGTGTTTTCCTTTGGACCATCGCCGGTCTACTGGTGCTTGACTCGGGCGCCACGGCCACCCAGGCTACCGACGAGCTGTTTGCCGCGGCGCGCTCCGGCGACGTCGACGCCGTCGCCGCCCAGCTCGACGCGGGAGTCGCAGTCGACGCCATCGACAAGTACGGGGCGACCGCGCTGGCGATGGCAGCCGGAGAGGGTCATATCGAAGTTCTCCGGCTCTTGCTCGACCGCGGCGCCGACGTCGATCACGCCGAGGACTTCTACGGCGCGCGGCCGCTGGATCTCGCCCTCTTCTTTCGCGGTGAGCTCGAAGCCGCAAAGCTGCTCCTCGAGCATGGCGCCGAGGGCCGCGAGAACGCCTTCGGCTTCGCGATCCAGCGAGAGGATCTGGGGCTGGCCAAGGCCGCGGCTTCCGGGGGCCCGTTCTACGCGTCACAGCTGGAAGCCCTGAAGAAGAACGCCAGCGAGCTCGACCAAGGCTTCCAGGAGCTGGTCGAGTCGCTCCAGAGGCGGCCGGATCCGGCGCCGCCCGAATACGGCATCGAAGAGCTGCACGCCTTTACCGGCAGGTTCGAAGGCTGGACCTCCGACACCGCGATCGAGATCGCGCTGCGCGAGCGCGCGCTTCTCATGTGGCTCGACGGTGAGGCTCGGGGCGAGCTCGAGCTCGTCGGAGACCGGTTGTTTCGAACCGCCGACGGGATCGGGGTCGCGTTCAACGGCCGGGCTGGAACCATCGAGGGCATCGTGCTGCGGCGCGAAAGCGCGCCGCCCGAGCTCTCCAGGCGAAGCGTCGCAGAGCCGGATCCCGAGGCCGTAGCGCGGTTCGCCGCGCTGGCTACGGGCGCGAGCTCGCGAACCACGGTCCACTGGCCGCGTTTCCGGGGCGCCAACGCCGAAGGCATCGGAGACGGTGTGGACACGCCTACGAACTGGAATCTCGAATCCGGCGAGGGGGTTCTGTGGCAGCTGGAAATCGAAGGCCTGGCCAACTCGAGTCCCGTCGTATGGGGAGACCGTGTCCTCGTGACCACCGCGGTCGCCAGGGACGTCGAGCAGAAGATCACCACGGGCTTGACCGGTGCCGGCGACGGCGTCGACGAGGAAGTCGAGCACAGCTGGCGAGTTCTCGCGTTCGACAAGTGGTCGGGAGAGAAGCTGTGGGACACCGAGATCGGACGCGGGGTGCCGCTGACCAAGCGTCACTTCAAGGCCACGCAGGCCAACTCGACGCCGGCGACCGACGGCGAGCACGTTGTGGTGGTCTTCCCGACAGCCGGCCTCGCTTGCCTCGACATGAACGGCAAGGTGATGTGGCACCACGATCTTGGCGGACTCAATGCGGGTGCTTTCACCGACCCGGGGATCGAGTGGGGCTTCGCCAGCTCGCCGATCATCCACGACGACAAGGCCATCCTCCAGGTCGACATTCACGGCGGCCAGTACCTGGCCGCCTGGGATCTCGAGACCGGCGAGGAGCTCTGGCGCACCGAACGCGACGTGGCGCCGTCGTGGGCCACCCCCACCGTGATGGAGGGACCCGAAGGCCTGGAGCTGGTCGTCAACGGCTCGACGATTCACTCCTACGATCCCGAGACCGGGGCGGAGCTGTGGAGCCTGGGCCCCAACTCGGAGCTGGTGGTGGCAACTCCGGTGGTGAGTGACGGCGTGGCCTACGTTTCCGCTGGCTACCCGCCGGTCAAGCCGATCTACGCGGTCAAGGCGGGACGGCGCGGCGACTTCACCGTCACGCCGGGCGAGCCCGACGAGAATCTCTTGTGGAGCCAGCGCATCGGCGGTGCCTACATGCCTACGCCGCTCCTCTACCGCGGCCTCTTCTATGTCGTTCACCACAACGGCCGCATCGTAGGCTACGACCCCGGGGACGGCTCGCCCGTCTTCAAGAGCCGGTTTTCCAAAGGCGGCGCCTTCACCGGTTCACCGGTCGCGGCCAACGGCACGCTGTACATCCCCACCGAGGAGGGCCTTCTCTATCTCCTCGAAGCCGGGCCCGAGTACAAGGAGATCGCCGTCCACGACTTCGGCGAGCCGCTGATGACGACACCCGCGATCTCGGAGGGGCTCCTGATCGTGCGGACGACATCGAAGGTGATGGCTCTGGGGAAGGCGAAGGGGTAGCGGGACAACGTTCCGCCCCGTCATTCTGAGCGTAGCGAAGAACCCCTGCTCTCGGCGGTCTTCGCTCCACACCGCGTCAGCCGCGGTCGGCAGGCGAAGCCTCGGCCTGACGAGCGAGACTCTGCGGCGAATCGCGCCGATTGAGGGCCGATCGCGAGGCCTCTCCCCGAGCATTTGAATCAGGTCAGCGGGTCTGCGCGAGCGAAGCGCAGGCGAGGGCCCGTGCCCTTGCAGGACTTCCTAGTCCGAGCCGTCCTCTGAAGGATTGGCCTGCCGCTCGCCGCCGACGCGCGGGGAGCGCACCTGACCACTGGGCATCAGCACCCAGTACAGCACCCCCGCCACCACGAATCCCACAAACCAGGCATAGGTATACAAGCTCGCAAAGACGGCTGGCACCGAATCGACCAGACCGGCCGTCGCCAAGAAGCCCGGCACGTTGGGCGCCACGCCCACAGCGAGCGCGATCAAGGCTTTGGGGTTGTAGCCGCTCTTGTACTCGTAGAGGCCACTTCTCCGGTAGAGGTCGCTCACTTTCAAGCTCGTCTTTCTCAACAGGTAGTAGTCGGCCAGGAGAATGCCGCCGATCGGGCCCAACAGCGCCGAGTAGCCGATCAGCCAGGTGAAGATGAAACCCTGGCTGGACTCGATCAGCTTCCAGGGAAACAGAACCAGAGCCAGCGCCGCAGTGGCCAGGGCGCCGCGCCGGAAGTCGAACCGCCGAGGTGAGAGATTCACCAGCGCGTTGGCCGGCGACACCACGTTGGCTGCCAGGTTGGTCGACAGCGTCGCCACGACCAGGACGAGCAGCGAGATCATGACCGCCACCCCGGGACCCATCCTGCCCAGGAGCACCACCGGGTCGGGAATCGCCTCGCCGAAGATCACGACCGTCGCCGAGGTGACCGCGACCCCGATGAAGGCAAATAGTGTCATGAAGGTCGGCAGCCCGATCGCCTGGCCGAGTATCTGATCGCGCTGGCTACGGGCGAAGCGGGTGAAGTCCGGGATATTGAGCGACAGGGTCGCCCAGAAGCCGACCATGCCGGTCAAGGCCGGGAAGAAGACCCGCCAGAACTCAGGCTGGCCGATCGAAAATCTCGCCGGCGCCGAGAGCATAGGACCGAAGCCGTCGGCTCGCACCCAGGCCCAGCCCAGGAGCGTCAGGCCCATCGCGATCAGGAATGGCGCGGCCCAGGACTCGAGCACCTTGATCGACTCGATGCCCCGCCAGAAGACGACCACCTGGAGCAGCCAGAAGGCGAGAAAGCAGACAAGCTCGAGACCGCTGATTCCCAGGACCGGAAGATCCGGGCCGCTCACCGAGCCGGCCCCCAGGGCCGCCAGCAGCTGCGCCATCGCCGAGCCTCCGATCCACGTCTGGATCGCGAACCACCCGCAGGCCACCAGCCCGCGCAAAAGCGACGGCACGTTGGCTCCCACGACCCCGAAGCTCGCTCGGGCCAGAACCGGGAACGAGATTCCGTATCTGGTACCCGGGTGGCCGTTGAGGATCATGGGTACCAGAACCACCAGGTTGCCGAGACCCACGGTCGCGACCGCCTGCCACCAGCTCATTCCAAGATCGATGAGACCGCCGGCGAGCATGTAGGTGGGTACGCAAACGACCATCCCGATCCACAGGGCCGACATGTGTAGCACCGTCCAGGTGCGATCGTCCCGGTGGGTGGGAGCCAGATCGTGGAAGCCGAGTAGCTCGACTTGACGGTCGGCTTCCGGCGACGGAGCCGGAGTCACCGCCGGGCTCCGACGATCATTCGGCCGGCTGGGAAGCCGCCGGGGCGGGGCGTTCCGCCACCAGCGCCAGGCGAGCTCCGTGCGGCGACGGCGACAAGCGCGTGATGCCGCCGATGCCGTGCCCGGAAAGATCGACGACCTCGCGCCATTCGTCGGACTCGTCGAGATGGAACAGGTAGAGCTTCGAGCCGTGTCCGATCAGGATCTCCCGATCGCTCCACCACGTGAAGTCCTCGCTCTCGGGGGGAGTCTGAATCAAGCCCGAAACCTCGCCGGACTCGAGGTCGAGGATCGAGACCTTCCAGATCTCTCCGCCGGACTTGTCGACGAGGCTCACGGCATCGCGCCCCGGGACGCGATGGAGGGCGCGACCAATATCCCTGGCCACGGTCCTGGCCTCCTGGGTGAGGAGATCGGCGACCACCAGCTCGTGCGGTTCGCCGAGAACAAACATCGCGACGGTATCGGGGTCGATCCAGGCGTGGTAGCCGACCGGCTGAATCTCTTCGAACAGTAGCTCCGGCGAGCAACCTCCACTCGAGCAGAAGCGCCACAGGCGCTGGGTTCCATCGGCCTCCACGCGGACGGTGGAAAAGCCCGGCCAGCCCGGAACCGGCGTCGGCGAGAACTCGCTCTCGGCGGTCTCGGTCAGGCGATCCGCCGAGCCGTCGGCGATCACATGCCGGAAGATCTCGGTCTGATTCTCCTGGGCCGCCGTATACAGCAGGCTCTCACCGTTCGCCTCGAAGTACGGCTGGTTGTCGTAGGCGTCGCGGTCAGTTATGCGCGAAACGCCGGTGACCGTCCAAAGAGGTGTCTCGGTGTCGAAGTCGATCAGATAGATGTCGGTCCCGATCGGCGCCGGAGGCGGCGGTGCTTCGTCTTCTGCGGTCTCCAGCTGTGCCGTCTCCTCTTCGGAACCCGCCGGGTCCTGCAACTCGGACAGAATCGGGCCTGCAGCCGGTCCGGCCGTCCAAAGCACCACGGCCGCGAGAGCCAGAGGTCGGGAAAGCAGTCGCGCGATCACGACGACCCCTCCTGCTCATCGCCGGAAGCCGACGCGTCAAGCTTGACGCTCTTTCGCAGCATGTAGCCTTCGGCTCTGACCCGGACCTCTGCGTCATCGGGTATCTCGAAGCCGCCGAGCTTCTTCCAACCCACCTCGAGAGTTTCGTAGCCGATCAACTCGCCCTCGCGGTAAGCGACCTCACCTTTGGCGGCGCGAATCGTGACCTCGACATTGAACAGCGGCTCGTTGGTCTGGTTCTTGACCCGCACGATGTTGCCGGCGCCGACAAGCGATTCGCGAGAGGTCACCTCGACCGGCGGCGCTTCGAGCTTGCCGCTACACGAGACACCGGCGGCCAGACCCAAGACAGCCGCCAGCAACGCAACGCCAGGTTGTTTCCAGAACACGGCGAGATCGTAACAAAGCTGCGGAGGATCACTCGGTGCCGACACCGGAATCCAGATCCAGTTCGAGAAGCACACCGAAGTGATCCGAGGCGGCGGCGGCGGCCCGCTCGCCAGCCGGCCCGGCTCCAAAGATGTGCACCGCCCGCACCGTCTCAGCCAATTCGTCGGAAACGAAGAGGAAGTCGATTCTCCGCGGCGCTGAATGCGCCGGATCTCCGCCGCCGGCCCGGGTCATCTGCGCGGCGAGCTGATTGGACCACGGATCGTAGGTCGCGAACTCCGCTCCCAGCCGGCGCGCCGTGTCGACGAAACCTGCGCGGCGCAGGACCTGGATGGGACCCGAGTCCGCGAGCGCGTTGAAGTCGCCGCCGAGAATGACGCCGGCTATGGTCGGGTCTTCGCGGCGGGCGCTCTCGATCGCCGCCAGCAGGCCCTCGACCTCGCGCAGGCGCCGCTCTCCGCGGGTCTCTCCGCCCTCGGTGGACGAGTGCAGATGAGCGGTCACCAGCAGCAGCCGTCGTCCGTCCTCGAGCCGTACTCTGCCGAGCAACGCCCTGCGGGCCTCTTCGAGCTGCAGGCCCAGCCAATCGCTGCAGAAACCGAACTGTCCGCTCAAGAGCGGAGCGGCCACACGCTCTAGCTCGAGCTCGGTACGCGCAGTCATCGCCAGACCCGACCGGATCCGCCACGGCACTCCGACGTGAAGAAATCGGACTCCACAGCTCACCAGCTGATGAATCGGCCGATGGCCCAGGCCCCGGGCCAGCTCACGCGCCCGCCACGGCAGCGGATGGACTTCTTGCGCCATCAGGACGTCGGGTCGCAATCCTTCGAGCGCGGCCAGTTGGGCCGCCTGGCGACGCTCACGGTCGGCCCGCGGCTCGGCCGGCAACAGGACTATTTCCTTCTCGGCCGTGCGCCAGAAGCCGTGCCACAGGTTGTAGGTGAGCACCCTCAACGGCTCTGCCGCCGCTCGCGAAGCGGCCGCCGCGCTTATTGCCACGACGAGGAGCAACCAGGGGCCGAGCAGACTCGTGGGCGCTGTTTCTCGCCGACAAGCCTGTACAGGTCGGTCAGCTCTTCTCTGCGGAACTCGACGCCGGCCTGCTCGAGCAGATCCTAGAGCTCGTTGATGAGGTTGCGGAGAAAGTCCCGCGAAGACGGAATCCCGACCGGCCCGAGCTAGCCATCGACGTGACGGACTCCGAAGCGCTTGACCAGTTCTACGCATTCTCTGACAGGCGCGGTGTGCTCGACCGCTTTCGCTCATGGGTGCACCCTCGCTTGCGCTGAGACCCCGGTTCAGCCGGTGGGCAGTACTTCCCGGCGCCGGAGATACTGGTCGATCATGACCGCGGCGATGTTGCCCGTACCCATGGCGACCGCGACCTGCTGGGTCATGGGCCGTAGGTCGCCCGCGATCCAGATTCCTTCGACGTTGGTGTCGCCACGTTGCGAGAGAGGCTGGGCGTGATTGCCGGTCGCCGCCATCTCGACTCCCAGATCGACTGCCAGATCTGTCCGGCCATAAGTGGGGCTCGAAACGAAGAAGGCTTCCGCTTCCAGGGTGGTCTCGGCGCCGTCGTTCGGCTCCTGGATCCTGAGCGCCGTCAGTCGTCGCCCCGCACCCACCAGCTCGAGGATCTCGCCACCCTCGACCGCGATCCCTTTGTCCAAGAGCTGGCTCATGCGCTCCGCGGACATATCGCGATCGCCGGTCAGGAGAACCGAAAGATCGTCGGTGTAGCGGCTCAGCCCGATCGCCATTGCGCCCGCCCCATCCGCCGAACCGACGCCGATGACGATCGTCTTCTTGTCGCGGATCTCCGGCGCCTCGCAGTCCGGGCAATAGAATAAATTCCCCTTCCCCGCGTATTTGAAACAGGGCCGGTAGTCGCCGTCGACGGTTGGGTGATAGCGCGCGACTCCGGTTGCCAGAAGAACGGTCTCGGCGTGCCACTGCTCACCTTGATCGTCGCTCAAAACGAAGCTTCCGGCAGAACCGGTGACCGAAACCACATTGGCACGAGTCATGACCACACCGAGAGCGTCCGCCTGTTCGCGCAACCGTTTCTGGAGGTCCAGCCCTCTTATGGAGGGCATACCGGGGACGTTGTGAAGCTTCTCCAACGTGAAGAACAGCGGGCCGCTGCGACGATCAAGGACCACCACCTTGCGATCGTGCCAGGCCAGATGAATCGCGGCCGAAAGCCCTGCTGGGCCACCGCCCACGATCACCGTTTCGTAAGAGCTCCGCATAGCCGATTGAAGATACGACTGCGAGCCCCGAGTCTGCAAGCCGCAAACCCATGGTTGGGTGTTGCCGGATCGCCAGTTTGGCGGAGCCGAGCCATCGTGGCCTACTCCCAGCTAAGTATTGGTAATAGAAGGCAAGTACACGGTCCTGGACGGGCCAGGACCGGCCACCGGAGAGCCGCCGTTCACGGCAACTCTCTTGCATGGTGAGGTTCGGATTTCTTTCTGCGACCTACCGAAGTGCGTTATCCGAAGATCCGCGTTCGAACCGAAAGCGAGAACCCGTTCGCCCTCGTGGCCGCGGTCAGAGAAGAGCTGCGGATGGCGCGCGTCGAGTCTCGGGAGATCGATTTGTTCTCCGAGCAGGCTTTGTCTCGAACCCGCGGCGAAGAGATCCGCGAGGTCTGCAAGGCCTGGGTCGACCTCGGAGACTGACTCCGGCCGATCTCGCTACGGGCTCTGAATACGATAGACGCTGGCTGCGACGGCGCCTCCCAGAAGCGGCGCGACGATATAGATCCAGAGTGAGGTCGGCGAGCCGCCACCGAGAGCCGTGTCGATGATCGTCGGGCCGATGCCGACCGCAGGATTGAAGGCCGCGCCGGAGATATCCCCGACGGCCATCGCGCCGGCAGCGACCGTGAACCCGATGGCCAGTCCGTAGAACGAATTGCCGTCGGTCTTCGGTGAGGTCGCGACCTGCAGGACCACTAGGGCAAGAGCGAAGGTGAACAGGAACTCAGCCAGAAGTACGCTGAGAAGAGCCGCGCCGGCGCCAGGAGCGGGCGCGAACGTGCCGCCGGTCATAAAGTAGACTGCCAGCGCCGCCAACAGAGCGCCTACGATCTGGGCCAGGAAATAGGCGCCCATGTCACCCCCGGAGAGCTTGCCGCGCATGAACACCGCAAAGCTCACCGCCGGATTGTAGTGGGCTCCCGACACGTGGCCGCCCATGTAGACCATGACCATCAGGATCGATCCGATGGCCAACGGAGCCAGGGCGAAGCCCGAGACGGCCGTCAGGCCGATGGTCAGGACCAGGAAGAACGTACCAATGGTCTCGGTCAGATAGCGATGCATAAGACCTCCCCTTGTGGACAGATTGTTCCGATTCCGTCGGGTATTCTCGCACGAGCACGACCCGGTCTCAAACCTCTGACAACAGGGCGGTTATTGTCGCCTATGCTAAACTCACCAACCCGTTTTTCGAGAGCAAGCGCGCCCGGCCCTTCTTGCTGGCCTCGAATTCGGGATAGACCTGTCCGAGAGAACGATGGCGGAGCCACTCCCGAAACAGTACATCCAAGTCGGAGAACATCAGGTCGCTCTGCCGCCGGGCGTGAGTGTCGACGCCTGGTCTCTCGAAAAGGTCCGTTGCCAAAACCCCAGAATTCGAGCTTATCTGGGATCCATCCGGCTCCTCGAGCAGACCAACGAGAGCAACTACGCCATCCTGCACTGTTCTCCCGGGCGGCTGCTCCAGATCTGGCGCCGGGTGCGCCGCGTCTGCCAGATTATTCAGACCCGGCTCGCGCCGACTCTCTCCGAGCCGTCTCTCATTCCGGCTCTCGACACGGCCCGCAGGAACGCGGAGCTTTCCTACTTTGCGCTCAGCAACACCGTCATAACCCGGCTGGAGCAGTATCCGTATCGAATCGCCGACAAGGACCTGATCACCGTACGGCGACTGCTATGCCGCTCGATCGGCAAGATCTACGAGTTTCTGCGCGATACGTTCGGCGAGATCGTCGCCTCTGATCCGAGGAGCCTCCACGACTCCGACTACTACCTTTCGAAACGATTTCCTCAGGACATCGAAGAAGCCGAGTGGCTCTACGCCTCCGTCGACAAGCTCAACGACTACATGCAGGAGATAGGCCGGGTGCTGATGCGCGATCTCCAGGAGGTTGCCGGACAGATCAGGAGCGAGCCTCAGCTGCCCACACAGACGAGCTGGAGAAGGGTCGACCACTTCTTGACCGAGGTCATCGAAGGACTCGCGCCCAAGCTCAAGGAAGTGCTCGCCCTGACCGGCATCCGGTACGACGAAATGGAGCCGCTCGACGAATACGCCTTCAAGGTGCCCCACAATTGCTACCTGCTGCGAGAGACCTATGAGCTCGGCCGCCGGTCGATCGAAGAGCTCAAGACCCGGCCGGCGACAGGTTTCGACGAGCGCGCGGGCCGGGTCGAGGATCTGCTTGCCAGCCATCGCGTCATTGGCAGCTTTCTTCTCGACGTCATGACCCGCATAGAACAGTCGATCCAGGACCTCCTGGCCTATGTGCCGATCTGGCTCAACGCGATCGAGAAGCGGCGAGCGCTGATGCTGACCAAGAATCCCGACGAGATCCCACAACGCTCGACGCGGACCTCGCGCAGGTCCGGCCCGGAATAGCGCCACTGGTCCGGCCTGTGGAGCTCAGCTCCGAGAACCCAGCGTCTCTACGCGTGCTTCGATCTTCTTCAGGCGCTGCTCGATAGAGAGCAGCTTCTGAATGATGAGGACGTGAGTCTTTTTGGCGTCGATTCCGACCGGACTCGTATCGCTGGCGATCAGCTCTTCGATCTTGTCTGCTTCGGTCTCGCTCATACCAGCTTCTCCTCTAGAGCTCCTCGAAATCCCCGGTCCGGACCAGCCCCTCGAGCGCGGCTTTGAGGTCATCCGGCGGCACCCGCAGCTTGCGTGTCGCCAGATGCATCTAGTGTCCCGTGCGGCAAGTTCCTTTACATTCGAGCGGTGCTGCATCCCGCTGGGCGGCGTTGCTCCTCTGTCGAATATGCCCGATATTCTCAGTCGTCGCGCCTTGCCCAGCGCACGCTTCACCGCTCTCGGTGTGGCAACGAACTTACCGCACGGGACACTAGGCGCCGTCGGTCGTCACTTCCGCCGCCGTCTCCCCGTCTTTGCGGTAGATATCGATCGAGATCCGCCCAACGAACGTGAAAGGTCTTGGCGAAGGGCTCCGCCATCGCCCTACCAGGCGACGCCGTAGTCTTCGCCGAAGTTGCTCGCGCCACCCCACATCGTGCCGTGCTCGCGGTCGAAGAAGATCGCGGTGATCGGGCCCGAGGTGCGGCTGCGTGTCTCGACTCGGTAGCCCTTGCGCCGCAGCTCCGCGCGGACCCAGGTCGGCACGTCCTCGCGCACGACCAGCCGTCCGGGCTCGGCCTTGTGGGCGCCGAAGGAAGACTGCATCTGATAACTCGTAATGTTCGCGGCCTCGGCGGCCTGCTGCACGTTCATGCCGAACTCGACAACGTTGAGGAAGAACTGCAGAAGGTTCTGATCCTGAGTGTCTCCGCCCTGGACCGCGAACGACAGATACGGCTTGCCGTCCTTGAGCGCCATGCCGGGTGTCAGCGTCGCTCGCGGGCGCTTACCCGCCTCGACCAGGTTGTAGGGATTCATGCGCTTGTCGAGGACGAAGCTCTGCATCCTCTGGGAGAGCCCGACCCCGGTCGAACCGGCAATGAACGCCGGAATCCACGCGCCGCTCGGAGTTATCGACACCACCCAGCCCTCGGCGTCCGCCGCTTGAATCGACGTGGTCCCGGCCTGGAAGGCCTCCTCGTCGGTCAGCACAAGCGACTGCTGGAAGCCCTCCTCCCCCTCGGCTTCGGCAGCCGGAGGGATCGGCGTCCACTGCTCGAGAAGATCCGGAAACGGATGCTCTCCGGCCTGGAACTCGTAGGGGTTGCCGGGACTCACGCTTTCGTCGTTTTTCTCCCAGTTGATGCTCTCGAAGCGGGCCTTGGCATAGTCCTTCGAGAGCAGGCCCTCGATCGGCTCCTCGGGTGGGAAGTAGGGATCGCCGTAGTAGAAGTCCCGGTCCGAGAACGCCAGGTTCATCGCTTGATAGAGAGCATGCATGTAGGCCGAGCTGTTGTAGCCCATCCCGGCGACGTCCATGTTCTCGAGGATGTTCAGGGCCTGGAGCATCACCGGGCCCTGCACCCAATGCGTGAGCTTGTAGACGTCGATGCCCTTGTAGGTCGTCGTCACCGGCTCTTCGACGTGGACTTTCCAGTCATCGAGGTCCCTCTGGGTGATGAGCCCGCCGTGCTCCTGGGTCGCGCGAACGATCTCCTGGGCTATATCGCCGTGGTAGAAGCGGGCGTAGGCCGCCTGGATGGCTTCCCTCCGACTCTTGCCCGTGACCAGCGCGTCGCGCTCGGCTTCGACGAGCTTCTCGAGTGTTCGCTTGAGGTCCGGTTGTCGAAAAACCTCACCCGGGTGGGGCGCGGCGCGCTTCGACGGATCTTCGTCGTCCCAGTGCGGCAGGAACACGCGTTTCGAATCGGGCCACCGCGCCAGGATTTCGCGGCGGCGCTCCATGTTGTTGGCCTGGGCAGCCTCGATCGGATAGCCCTCGGCCATCTGGATCGCCGGCTCGAGCACTTCGGCCAGGCTCAGGCGGCCGTACTCGGCGACCATCAGCATCAGCCCGCCGGGCGTGCCGGGGGTCACCGCGGCCAGCGGTCCGAACTCTGGCGGATAGCGCATGCCTTTTTCCTTGAAGAACTCCACCGTAGCGCCCGTCGGCGCCACGCCCAGAGCGTTGATACCGATGACCTTGCCGGTCTCGGGGTTGTGGATCAGGGCCTGGGTCTCACCGCCCCAGCCCAACGTGTCCCACATGGTCGACGTCGCCGCGAGCATCGCGCAGGCCGCATCGACCGCGTTGCCGCCGCGAGCAAAGGTCATCGCGCCAGCAGTGGCAGCCAGGGGCTTGCCCGTGATCGCAACCCAGTGCTTGCCATGAAGCACCGGCTTGACGGTGCGCTGGGCGGTCGCCGGGACGGCCGTAAG
>JBHHWO010000099.1:0-17184 GCA_046756565.1 Thermoanaerobaculia bacterium
GAATCTGCCGCACCGGGTGCTCCTCGAGATCGGGCACCAACCCCAGGCTGATATTCGATGTCGGACTGATCTCGAGCGGCACCCGCCGCTCCCGCAGCGTTTCGAGCAGCGACGGATCCTCGACCGAGCGGATGCCGTGACCGATGCGCTCGGCGCAACAGATCTCGAGAGCTTCCCGGACCGCACCGGCGCCGGTCTGCTCACCGGCGTGCACCGCACGGTGAAGCCCTTCGGCCGCCGCGGCTTCGAAGTGCGCGGCAAAGGGTCGCGCCGGCCAGTCTTCCTTCCCTGCGAGTCCGAGCGCGACGACGAACCGATCACGATTTCCGAGAGCCCACTCCAGAGTCTGATCGGCCCGCGAGTGCTCCATGTTCCGGACGATGTCGGGGATCCAGCGAAGGTGAACGTCGAGCTCGTGCTCTGCCTGCGAGATGGTCTCCGCCAGCGCATGCGCGACCTCGTCCGCGTTGGCGCCGTTGGCGACATGGGTCGAGATGGTGAAATGCGCCTCGGTATAGCGGATGTTTTGTGCGGCCTGATCCTCCAGGAAGTCCCGCGTCGCCAGCTGGAAATCCTCGGGGTCCCGCAGGCAGCGGGAGATCGTGAGATAGACCTCGAGAAAATGATCGAAGTCGCGAAACTCGAGCCATCGCTCGAGGCCGTCGACGTCGTCGGCCGGCAGGTTCACGCCTCGGCGAGCCGCGAGCTCGAGCAACGTCTCGGCTCGGATCGAACCCTCGAGATGGACGTGCAGCTCGGCCTTCGGCATCCGCCGGATGAAGTCGGCCAATTCCGGAGCGAGGCTCAACTCTGGCTTCGGTCGCGCCGCGGGTCAGTCCGAGTCGGCCGTCTGCGCTGATTCCAGCTTGGCGGCCATGCGCTCGAGTGACGATTCCGGCGCCAATCCTGCGAGCTCCCCTCCGAGCGAGAACACCTCCTTGACCAGCCGGCTGGAAAGGTAGATGTACTCGTCCTTGGGTACCAGGAACACCGTCTCCACACGCTCGTTGAGCCGTCGGTTCATCAGAGCCATCTGGAACTCGTATTCAAAGTCCGAGACCGCGCGCAGTCCACGCACGATGACTCCGGCGCCCTCGCGATCCATGAAGTCGACCAGCAAGCCGGAAAAGCTGTCGACCCTGCAACCGTCGAGACCCGCAATCTCCCGGCGGATGATCTCGGTGCGCTCCGAGACCGAGAACATCGGGGCTTTGGCTTCGTTGCCAAGTACGGCGACGATCACTTCGTCGAACAGCGGACAGCAGCGCTGGATGATGTCCAGGTGACCGTTGTGCAATGGATCGAACGAGCCGGGGTATACGGCAAGTCGGGCGTTGGTCATGGCAAGTCGGTGGAGAGATCGTAGGTTACGACATTGAACGAAACGTCGGCGACCCGCAGGAGCAGCAACTGAGCCGAGCCGGCCTTCGGCAGATCGATCGAGAGAGTCTCCGAAGCACCGTCGATCAGGCCGTCCGAAACCGTGGTCGGAGACCATTCCCCGGCGTCGATGCTGTACTCGGCCTCCGCCAACGGGCTCATCCGATCCTCGACCACCAGCTGGAGCTTGCCGGATGCGACCTTACTAGAGAGGAGCCGGGGCGGGCTGTTGTCGACGTAGGTCGGCTCGCTGATCTCCTCGGTCCGCAACGGCGCCTCGAGATCCTGCTCGCGCCGGTCGTAGGCGACCAGCTTGAAGCGATAAATCCCATCCGGCAGCGCGGTCGCGTCGAAACTGTAGAAATCCGACTCGAGGTCGTCATCCATCGCCAGCCACTTCGTCTCCGAGCCAGCCCGCCGAAACAAAAGCGCGTACCGGAGGTCGTCCCCGTTGGGATCCTCGGCCTGCCAGGAAATGGTCCGGTAGCCCTGTTTCCAGAGCGTCTTACGCTGGCGCTCACGCTCGTTCTTGGAAGACTTGAGTGTCGAGAAGAAGCCGTCCTTCCCCGACCTGGTCGGCTCGAAGGTCTGGCTCCCGGGGACGAAACCCGGCGGCACCACAACCTCTCCCGGAGGCATCACCTCGAGCTTCTTGATTCTCGGCGGCAGGTTCTGTTGCCGGTACGACAGCGCTACCCTGGTCAGCGAGGGCGAGTCGCCGTTGCCGGAGTCGAGGCGAGCTCGCCACTGCAGGTATTTGCCGGCTGGAAGCTGGGCCAGGGAGACCTGGCTGCCCTCGGTCGGCGCGCTCCACTCCGACCACGTGCGATCGGGGTGTGCGCTCATGCCGCTGCGAGCCGAGAACGCGACCTCGGTTCCCTTCGGCAGATCGCCGACCCAGCTCAACGAGCCGAACTCGGAGGTCTGCGCGGCGTCGAGCACCGGACTCGTGAAGGTGCCGCTTCGCTCGGGCTCGCCGGCGGAGCTAAACAGCGCCGCCGCGTTGGTGGTCGCGTACGCCGGACCTTTGGGCCCGGCCAGGACCGCGACCACCTGGCGCTCGTCTAGATCCTTTTCGAGCACCATTCGGCTGTCGCGAAGGCTGAACACCTTGCCCTCGAGTCCTGTACCGACCCAGAGCCGCCCCGTCTGCCACGACAGCGAATAGACGGTCTCGGCATCGAAGCTCCAAAGCGTGTCCACCCTCCCGCCGGGCTGAATCCGCAAGATCTCGGAGCGAGGCCCTTGGAACCCGGGCGGCCGGGAGCCGCTGGTCGGCGCCACCTGCGAGGGAACCGCGGGGCCCATAGTGACGGTGACCTTGCCGCCACTCGTCTGTTGCTGTCCGGCGGCGGCGCCGCTGCCGGGCGCCGCTCCCGGTCGCGCGGCCAGATCTACCTGACTGGCCTCCGAGGCCAATACCGCCGCGTAGCAGACACCGCTCGAACCCTCGGCAAACGCAACCACCTCGGGCTGTGCGGCGTCGTAGATGGTGCGCATGTCACCGTCCGAGCCCATCCGCAAGATCAGGCCGTCGCCGGCGGTACCGATCAGGACCTCGCCACCGTCCAGCTCCTTCAGGGCTCTGAGGTGGGTGTCCTCACTGTCGAAGACCAGCTCGGCACTGCCGGACTTCGCTATCCGGAAGAGCTTGCCCTCGGTACCGGTCGCCACCAGTACGGATCCGTCGCGGCTCGCGAGCAGGTCCCAGATGTAGCGTTGCTCGGGATCGAAGAGCTCTTCTGATTCTCCCGCCCGGACGCGATAGACCTTGCCGTCGGGCGACGTGCCCGCCAGCACGTCGCCGTCTTGCGTAACCGCGACGGCAAAGACCTCGGGCTCGTCGGCCTCGAGCAGAGTCGAGACAGAGCCGTCTTTGTTCACCAACAGAACCCGCCCGTCGTTGCCGGTACCGACCACCCAACCCTCGGGGTGCCGGGCGGCGCTCAGCAAGAACGGCTCGGCAAGATCGGCCACCCGTTCGGCGCGATCCGCGAGCGAGAGCGTGCCCAGCGGATCCAACGCAACGCCCTCGAGGGTCCCGGCAAGGAAGTCCCGCTGCGTATCGAGCTCGAAGTACTTCACCCGCGAGCCCGCGTGGCTCGCCGTCGGCAGCAGCAGGGCCCCGAGCGCGACAAGCGGTAGCGTGACCACCGTCCACCTGAATCCACGGAACCAGAACACCCTCATCCGTCGCCTCCTTGAGTTGCCGGCCGTGGGCGCGCGCCCGGCATCGGCCTCTTCGTCGCGGGCGGCTTTTCTCCCGCGACCGGTTCACTTCTTTCGATCTCGATATCGACTCTCAGGAGCCCTTCGATCGGCTCTTCCAACCGGGTCCCGGCTTCTTCGGCCACCGTCATTCTCAGCGGCTTCGCCGCTCCGGAGCCCGACGCCGTCCACAGGGACCGGATCGACCCTGGCAATTCGGGCAGGACTTCGCCCGCTACCGACAGTCCGGGCCCTTCGACGATTCCCAGAACTCTGAGGTCGCGGCTGGAATGCAACGAGTTCAGAAACTCGAGTGCTTGGCGGAAGGTCTTGGGCTCGATCTGTTCGAACGCGATCCGCACGGCGTCCGTGCTCCGGCCGTCGCCGATCAGCAACATGAAGCGGCCAGCGGCCAGATCCGAAGGTACCGCCACCTCGATCTGCCGGCGCAGCTTGCCGTCGCGATAGGCCGCCAGGTCGACGTTGAGGGTCAAGGTTTCGCCGGGCCGCACCACCGAGCGGGCGGGATGAGCGCCGACCAGCGTCAGCGTGCGCGGCTCGCGATGACTTCGCAGGTCGACGTCGATCTTGCGGATGTCTACATCTGCCAGGCTGTTGCGCAGCAGATAGCTGGTCATGCTGAAGACGTGAATCGCGGCCCCCAGCGACGAGCCCGGACCGTCGAAGCTCTGATCAATGGAAAGGGCTCCATCGTCGCCCAGATCGAAGTCCAGCCGAAGGTCGAGACTCTGGGCGCCGGCGGATCCGGGCGTCGCGTCTAACGCCCCCAGAACGGAGATCGCGGCCAGCACGGGAGTCAACGTGGGTATCTTGGCGAGTGACAACTCGACCGCCGAATCGCCGGAGTCGTTCAACCGGACTGTCATTGGAACGGTCTTGGCAGCCTTGCCCACAGTGCCTCGGATGCCCGTCAGATAGTCGAAATCGATCGCCCCGACCACCGGACCGAGATTCGCCACCTTGAAGGAAGACCACTGACTGGACACCACGGTCAGGATCTCCGCGGACGCCATCGGCACGTCGAGAGATCCGAGACCCAGAAACGGATGGCCGAATCCCAGAACCATGTTGCCCGTCCGATCGGTCACCGTACCGGTCGAGGCCAGCCGCAGGTCGCCGTCGACCAGGACCGCGGCGACGGCGCCACCCGGCTCGAGGTCAGTGGGAGCCGAGTCGGCCACGCCGACGCTGCCCGCCGCCGCCACCGTGCCCATCTCTTCTTCAAGCAGGCTTCGCACGCGCGGTCCGAACCCCGCACTCGTCCACTCGATTGCGACCGCCGCCTCTCCGATCTGCACCGGGCGCAGGGCGGCCAGACTCCGCCTGAGATCGGCTTCGGTGAGCTCCCCGGTCGCCAACCGTTGAAAGCTCCAGGCCTCCTCCAGGGAGGCGGCCGGCGCCGGCGCTCCTGGCTGGCTCAGCATCGATCTCATCGAGCCCGCGGGTGTGATTCCCGCAATCGCCTCGTTCGAGAACGGCCACCCGAACGAGACCGCGCCGAGGAGCTTGCCATCGATGTAGACCGGGCTGCCGCTCATGCCGGCTATCACGCCACTGTCCTCCAGACCTTGCCCAGAGAGGCGCGCCAGAACGTAGCTGGTGCGCGGCCGCAGGTTGCGCCAGACTCCCAGAACCTCGACATCGAAGCGCTCCACCGTCGAGCCCGAGAAGACGCTCAGCCCGTAGCCGAGTTGACCCGGCTCGACATCTTCGAGCGCGACCACGGCCGGCTCGGAAGCCCGTGCGCCGGCAGCTGCGACGACACCGAGGATCACCACATTGCACAGGAATCGATGCAAGACGCGTAGCTGACGCAAACGGAGCATTAAGGGCCCTCCTCCACAGGCTTTTCCACAGCCACTGCGGAAAAGCCATCGTCGAATTCGACCGTCGGAGCAAGCTCCCGGAGCTCGCTGACGGCCACGGCTCCGGTTCGGACCACCGTCGCCCGGCGGCCCTCCAGTCGGACGATCGTGGACGGGCGAGCGCTCGGAAGCGGACCCTCGTCGATCAGGAGAGCGTTGGCATCCAACCACCTAGCGAGCTCGGCCGGATCCAGGACCGGCTCGTCTCCGGCCAGGTTGGCGCTGGTCGCGGTCAGCGGGATACCCGACTCGGCGAGTAACTTCCGGAGCCGCAGATGACCGGGAATGCGAACTGCCAGCTCGTACCTCCCGCACGCCGCCGGCAGGGGCCTGGAGCACGGGAGAATCACGGTCAGGGCTCCGGGCCACGCCTGCTCGAGGCCCGACAACCCCTCGTCCTGTAGTTCGATCCCAAGCGACCGCAGGCGGCTCTGCTCGCCGACCACGACCGGCAAGGGCTTGCCGACCGGCCGGCGCTTGAGCCTGTAGACGGCTGCCACCGCCGAGCGGTTCTCAGGATCGACTCCGAGGGCGTAGGAGGATTCGGTCGGAAACACGACGATCCCACCTCCTTGCACAAACTCGGCCAGCTCCCGGACGCCATCCGGCCGGCACAGGTCATCCCAGGTTCGCCTCTCGATGATCCCGTTCACGTCCGGACTGGATCACCGGGACGCGGCGATCAACTCCTCGGCATGCGACCTGGAAAGGTCGGTGATTTCTTCACCCGCCAGCATCCTCGCGACTTCCTCCACGCGGTCGGACTTCGACAACGGCGCCACCGAGATCCTCGTCCGCCGGTCCCGAGTCTTCTTGCTGACACGATAGTGGCGCGCAGCATAGCTCGCGACCTGTGGCAGATGAGTGACAGCGAGGATCTGGCCGTGGGCGGCGAGGCGCTGGAGCTTGCGGCCGAGCGCCGCCGCTTCGGCGCCGCCGATGCCGGTATCGACCTCGTCGAAGATCAGTACGGGCTGAGCCGCATCGACGGCGCTTTCGCCCGCCCGGCCCTTCGACCCGACGGCGAGCTGCAGCGCGAGGTACAAGCGAGCCAGCTCACCGCCCGACGCGACCTTTGCCACAGGCCCTTCCGCCTCCCCTGGATTGGCTCTGAGATGGAAAGACACCTGGTCGATACCGCTCGCTGCGTAGTCGGTGGCGACACCTTCGAGGCGCAGGCGGGAGTCCTCTCGCTTTCGCCGCTCGAGTTGCACCGAGAACTCGGCCTTCCCCATCGCCAGCTCGCCAAGCTCCTTGTGCACCTCGGTCGCCAGCTTCGTGCCCCACTCGACGCGGCGCGCCGACAGCTCGAGTGCGACTCCGCGATAGCTCTCGATCAGCCTGCTCACGTGCGCTTCGAGCTCTGCCTGATCCTCTTCGTCGACGGTGAGATCGCGCAGCTCGTCCTCGATTCGAGCGCGATGATGCAGTACGTCCTGCGTCGTCGCGCCGTACTTCCGGAACAGCCGGTCGAGGGTCACGAGGCGATCCTCGATCTCGTTCAACCGAGCCGGGTCGGCCTCGGCCCGGGCGAGCTCGGTCCGCAACTCACCCACGAGGTCCTCGAGGCGAGCGAGCATTTCCTGAAGAGCCTCGCCCCAGCGTACCGACTCTGGCATCCAGGCGGTGATCTCCGCGAGCGACCTCGCGCTTCGGCCAAGACGATCGGCGGCGGAGTCGTCGCCATCGTACAGCTCGCCGAGCGATCCCCCGAGGGCCTCGGCAATCTGCTCGGCGTTGCGTAGCAGATCGCGATCCCGGCGCAATTGGACCTCCTCGCCCTCGTTGACCCGGGACCCGTCTATCTCCTCGATCTGGAACTGGAGCAGGTCGATCCTCTCCAGCCGGAGCTTCTCGTTGCCGGTGAGTCGCTCCCACCTGGCGAGAGCCGCTTCGACCGCCTCGAAGCGTCGTGAGACCCGCGACACCAGCTCGGTGCCGTCCGGCCCGGCACTGCGATCCAGCCACTCTCGCTGAAGCTCGCCCGAGACCAGGCCGAGCTCTTCGCGTTGGGTGTGAATCCGCAAGAGAAACGGAGCCAGCGTTCCGAGCAGGCGCAGGGTGACCGGTTGGTCGTCCAGATAGACCCGGTTGCGGCCCGAGCGCGAAACCTCCCGGCGAACCACGATCTCGTCTGCCTCCGAGCTCAGGCCGGCCTCGGTCAGCGCGGTCCTCCAATGCTCTCCTGCCGGCTCGAATCTGCCGATCACGGTCAGCGTCTCGGCGCCGGCCCGAATCGCCTCTCCGGTCGCGCGCGCGCCGCCCAGCAGGCCGAGGGCGTCCACCACGATCGACTTGCCGGCACCGGTCTCGCCGGTCAGGACGTTCAGGCCTCCGCCGAATTCGATCCCCACCTCCTCGATGATCGCCAGATTGCGGATGTGAAGCTCCCTCAACACGGCCGAGAGACCTCCTCAGAAATTCCAGGTCGTGGCGATGGTCTCGGGATCGTCCTGGTGGTGGCGCTCGAAGCAGAGAAAATCATAGTAGCCGCAGCGCTTGCTGTCGGGAAACGCGCGGCAGATGCGAGGTCGCGACTCGTAGACGTTACATTGCCGCGACTCGGAATCGAGAAACCGGCACGCGGTACCGAAGTGCTCGTCCTTGCGATGCCGGAGGATTCGCTCGCCTTCGGCATCACCTCGCTTGGTGAAGCGCTCTCGTGCCGCCTCGACCGAGATACCGAAGTGCTTGGCCAAGCGCTTGAGATCGGTCCTGTTGACCGGGATGGTGGCGTACGTACAGCAGTACGCGGGACACTTGTCGCAGTTGTAGAAAACGCGCTCGGTCACACTCATCGCGCGATTCTATCGCCGCCGCGACCGACCGGCTCTACTGGCAGCAACCGATCAATGACTGCAGGTCGTGCACCGTGATGTGATGCTTCGGACTCACCGAGATAAACGTCTTGTCCTTGAACTCGACGACCACCTGGTTGACCCGCTCTCTGGACGCTCCGACCAGCGACGCGAGATCCGTCTGGGTCAGGCGTAGAGGGATCAGGATCTCGGTCTTCTGGTTCGCCTCGCCGTATCGCTGGGCGAAGGCCAGCAGCTGGCGCGCCACGCGGCCGCGCACGTCGAGACTCGACAGGGCTTGGATCTGTTCGTTGGCCAGGCGAAGCCGCCGGCTCAGCAGTCGCACCAGATTGAAGGCCAGCTGGTTGATCGACCGGACCGATTGCAGAAACGCCGGTCGGTTCATCACCAGGCAGGTGCATTCCTCGAGTGTCAACACGCTCGCCGAGCGGCCGGAGCTCCCGATCATCCCCATTTCGCCGAAGGTGTCACCAGGGCCTAGAAACGCCAGAATGACTTCCGAGCCATCCAGCTGGTCGACGTAGATCTTCACCGATCCCTCGAGCATGAGAAACACCACTTCACCCGGCTGGGCCACCGTGATGATGTTGGTGCCAGCGGGAAACGCCTTCTTGTGCAGAAGCTGGTCGTTGAGCCGCTTGAGCTCCGCAGGGCTCAAGCCCTCGAACAACAACATATCGGACAGGATGCTTGGATCTTCTAGAGCCGGCATCGACCTGGAAATCCTCCTTTTGATCGGGGCCCCCAAAACCACCCTTCGTCCCCGACTGCTTCGGTTGAAAGAAGTTTATAACAACCTCCGAGCGCTTCTCTTCGGTTGCGGCTCGACTTATCCGGCTTCGCTCGCGTCGTCGAATTCGAGCAGATTGCGACTCCGAAGCTCGTCGATAATCCGCACGACATCGCGGTGGACAGCCTCCGGACCGGCGTCGTACTCCGAGAGAAGGCGGGCTTCGATGTCCTCGACTTCGCACCCTTCGGCCACCAGCGTCCAGATCCTGGTGCCCACCTCGTCGAGACCGAAGTACTGCCCCGAGCCGAGATGCAACAGTACCGACTCGCCTCCCAGGTCCCGGAACAACACCTCGGCTGGAATGGTCAGCGGCAAGTAGCTAAACTCCTGCGCAGACTCTGAACATCAGGCTCGCGCCCAAACCGGATGATCTCGGGGCGATGCGCAGCCAATGAAGACCAGGAGCGCAAAACCGCATGCCCAAGAAACCGGCACCGTCAACGGCCGATTTCCTCAACCCGGTACAGATGATCGCCTCCGCGGCCGTCTTGGCCAATGCCCTGATTCTCTTTTTCCCGCTCGCCGCAGGACTGGTCGAGCGGTCACGCTCCGAACTCTACTATGTGCTCGTACAAGAGGACGGCGCTCTCGAATGGATGACGTTTTGGGCGTTCATACTCGCCGCCGTGGGCTTCGTGTACATCGCCCGTGGGCAACGCCGAGCCGGAGGCGGAACGCCCTGGCTGACGATCGGCGTGGCGCTATTCTGTTTCGTCGTCGCCATGGAAGAGATCTCGTGGGGTCAGCGCGTGCTCGGTTACCGGCCGCCGGAGTACTTTCTCAAGGAGAACTTTCAGCAAGAGCTCAACCTCCACAACGTGATGAGCACCAGCTTCCGGAAGCTGGCACTCAAAGGCACGATTCTGGGCTACGGAGTGATCCTGCCCCTGCTGGCACTGGCCCAGCCGATCCGGAAGCTGGTGAGCCGTTTCGGCCCCCAGGTTTCGCCTCTTGGCCTCATCCCCTCCTTCGCGATAACGTTCTGGATCTACGACAGCTACCCCTGGCGCTTCTCGGGCGAGATCGTCGAGATGATGTTGGGTCTGGGCTTCCTGTTCGCGGCGTGCACGTCGGCGCTTGACGAGCGATTCCTCTCGCAAACCATCTTGGGCAAGGTCTCGCTTGCCATGGCGGCGACTCTCTCCCTGGGCCTGGTCGCCTTTGCGTATTCCCACTTCAGCGCCCGCAACGACCCGGCGCGCATCGAATCCGCGACCACCGAGCTCGAGGCGCTGGCGCGCGACTTCAAGCCTCGGGGGCGCCCGATCTCCAAGTGCGGAGTCCACAAGCGGGTGTTCTCCTGGGCCGAGAAATACCGCCAACTCGATTCTCTCGCCGGCGGTCGATTTGCCGGGCTGGTCGACCAGGGATTACCAGACGCGCGAGCGCAATACTTCATCGACCCATGGAATTCGCCGATCTGGATCCGCCACAAATGCTCGCGGAGCAAGGGCCGTGAGATGGCCTTTCTGTACTCGTTCGGGCCCAACCGTCGCCGAAATTCCTCGGACTGGGAGATTGGCGGCGATGACATCGGCATCGTCCTGGTCGAGCGGCGCCGGTAGCCGGAAAGAAACAACCGGAGCGAGGATCGAGCCCCGCTCCGGTCGAGTTCGCGCTCACTCCCCTGGCGCGTCTTTTCGATCTCTGAAGCTAGCCGGCCTGGCCTCCTCTACGCCGTTTCCTGACTGCGAGCCGCACCACTGCGCCGTTCGAGCCCGCCGGAGAGAATCTCGCCGACCCGCTCCGGATCCCCCAGGTACCGCTCTTCTCCGGTTTTTAGATCCCGCAGATAGAAACGCACTCGCGCCTCGGATCCGGTCTCCTGCCAGACGCGCACGAGGTACGAGTTGGAGTGCGAACGATGCCTCTCGTCGCTCTCTTGCCGCTCATGTCCTGAGTTCAAGGTCCCTACCCCCCTTCTAGGTTTCATCCTCCTGGCGCAGTCTCTGTGGACACCGTCAGGAGTGCGTCAGGAAGTGCGTCACCGTATTCACGCATGGCAATGAGTCGATCGGACGGCCGCGAGAACGCGTGCTAGACTTCGCACGCTTTCTGACAAGAAATCTCCCGTGCCGACTCGATGCCCGCAGCCGCCTGATGCCCCGGCGGGCCGGGTGTTCGGCATTCTCGAAAGACAGTGAGCCGGCTCGAGATACGTCTACTCGGCGGCTTCGAAGCCAAGCTGGCGGACCGACCGGTTCAGAGGTTCGAGTCCCAGAAGGCTCGCGCGCTACTCGGCTATCTGGCGCTCCACCGTAGTCAGGTACTCCCGCGAGACCATCTGGCCGGCCTGTTCTGGCCCGAGCGGCCCAATGAAGCCGCCCGGCGAAACCTCCGACAAGCGGTCTACAGCATCCAAAACTCGCTCGGCGACGACCAGAGCCGCTTCACGGTGTTCGAGCGCGAGCGAGATCAACTTCGCCTGCACCCGGGTGTCGATTGCTGGATCGACGTCGAGGAGTTCCGCACGCGGGTCCGGCGCGGCCTGGCGGAGTCGGGACCGGATCCACATCAGCTCACCGAAGCCGTGCGGCTCTACAAAGGGGATCTGCTCGCGGGCTTTTTCCTACGCGGCTGCGTCGACTTCGAGGAGTGGCTGGTGACTCGTCAGGAGCGAATCCGCGACGAAGCCCTCGAGACCTTCCGTACGCTGATCCAAATCTACCTGGCGCGCGGCGAGCACCGCTTCGGTATCCAGTACGCCAAGCGGCTGCTGGCAATCGACCCGCTGTCGGAAGAAACCCACCGGCAACTGATGCGCCTCTACCTTCTGGCGGGACGACGCAACCGCGCGCTCGCCCAGTTCGAGCAGTTGCTTAACCTGCTTCAGAGCGAGCTCGGCGTCGATCCGGTCGACGAGACGACGGAGCTCTATCGTTCGATCCTGCTCCGGGGCGGCGCCAGCCAGGCCGACGTCGAAGAGGAGGAAACCACTCCGCCGATCATTCCGCTGATCGGTCGCGGCTACCACTTCGACCGGCTCCATGAGCTCTGGAGCTCGGTGCTCGACGGCCGCGGCCGCTTTACGGTCGTCAGCGGAGAAAGCGGCGTCGGCAAGAGTCGCCTGGTCAAGTCGTTCATCGACGGCGCAAGCTCGAAGCGCAACGCGGTCGTGCTTCGCGGTCGGGCCTACGCGGCCGCTCCGTTGATTGCCTTCCGGCCGTTCGGGGAGGCGGTGCGGGCGGTATTCGCTGACGTGTTGGCGGACGAGCACGAGGCTCTCAGTAGATTCTCGCCCGAATCCCTGGCGGATCTCTCTCTGCTGAGTCCGGAGCTGCCCGATCTGGTGTCCGGCGCTTTCGGCTTGCAGATCGATCCCTCGCATGCGGATTCGAGGCGGATCGCGGAGTCCTTCCTCGAGCTGATCGACGTTGTTCTCCACCCGACCGAAGGGGAGACGCGGCCGGTAATCTTCCTGCTCGAGGACATCCAGTGGGCCGATCGCGCCACTCTCGCCCTGACCGAGTTCCTGGTGGCGAACATCGAAGATCGATCGATGTGGCTTCTCGCCACCGGTCGGGACATAGACGGAGTGGCCGACACACTCTCGCTGGCCGGCGAGGCCGGCCTCAACCTGTCTCTCGGGCGGCTCGAAGCTGACGAGGTACACGAGATCGCCAAGGCTCTGGTCGACCTGGCCAGCGCGTCCGGCCTGGCGGACTACTTGTGGTCCGCCAGTCGCGGACTCCCTCTGGCCGTCGCCGAGTTCGTCAACCTGCTCTGGGACGAGAAGGTGCTGATTCAGCTTGCTCCTGGCCGGTGGGCCCTGCGCTCGGATCCAACACGGCTCGATGCCCCCGACGATATCGGCGATCTGATCTACCGGCGTTTCTCTCGCCTGCCGAACTCCTCCCGGCGCCTGTTGTCTTTGGCCGCGGTTCTGGGCCATCAATTCGACGTCGACGTCTTGACTTCCGCCGCCGAGGAGCACCTGACGGTGGTCGAGACCGCGATCGAGCTCGCCCTCGAGCGCTGGCTGATCCGGCAGTTTCCGCGATCCTGGTCACAGGCCGGCCCAGAGCGGGACATCGTGCTGTGGGCGCGCGGCGCCAGACGCGGGTTCTTCGAGTTCTCGCATCGCGCGATACGAACTGCCATTCTGGACCGCATCAATCCGCTGAGGAAGCGGCTCATGCACGCCGAGGCCGCCCGGGCGATCCTCAAGCATCATGCGGCAGGGACCGAAGCCGTCGCCGAGGAACTGGCGTTTCACTATCTCGAGGCGGGAGAGGCCACCGAAGCTCGACACTGGCTCGGCATCGCGGCCGATCGAGCCGATCGCTCGGGAGCCGAGGCGATCGCACGCTGGTATCGAGCCAAGGTCGAGGCGATCGGAGATCCGGCCAAGATCGAAGGCGAGAGGAAGTCAAAGCGCGGTGGTGTCGTCTCGCTGCCGCGCGAGCGTTCACCTCAGAAGTAGATTTCGAGGAAGCGCTTGAGGAGACGGCCGGCTTCTACGGTCGGTCCCAGGCTTTCGATCAGGGAGTCCAAGGTGACGTCGGGGTCGAGGTAACTGTCCCGGTACATCATCAGCCGATCGCGCATCTGTGCTTCGGTGATCTCGGGGTGGAACTGGGTGCTGTACGCCGGCCTCTCCCCCACTCTCGCCGCCTGGATAGCGCATCGTTTCGACCTAGCCAATTCGACCAGCCCCTCGGGAAGCTCCGAGACGCGGTCGTGGTGACCGAGCTGGGCCGAGAACGTCCGGGGCAAGGTACCGAAGAGCGGATCGCACAGCCCCGCCGGCGTCAAGCTGATATCGAACGTACCCACCTCCTCGGAGCTGGGATCCCTGATCACCTCGGCTCCAAACAGTCGTGCCAGCACATGGTGTCCATAGCAGGAGCCGAAGAACGGCCTGCCGGCTTCGATCCACTCTCCGAGCACTTCGTCGAGATAGGGAGTAAAGTCGTGTCGTTTGGTCACCGAGTGTTCGCCGGCTCCGCCCAGGAGCAGGAGATCGGCCGCTTCGACGTCGCGCCAGATGATCCGTGGCGAGCTCACCAGGTTGTATCGATCCAGACCCGACCCTGCCGTACCCAGCGCCTCCGAAAAACACACGATCTCCTGGGCCTCGGCCTTGGCATGGCCTCGCACCTGAAGCAGAAGCGACTTCAACGCGACGATCCTCAGCGCCGCTCAGGACCGAGACCGAGGGTCGCCCGAACCACGTGCCTGGCCACCTCCGGGTTCTCACGGAGCCGGCGGGTCGAGTACGCGTACCAGTCCTTGCCGTACGGCACGTACACACGCAACCGGTGCCCGCGCTCGAGGAGAATCGAGCGAAGCTCCTCGTCTACGCCCAAGAGCATCTGGAACTCGTATCGGTCGGGTGCCACGCCCAGCCTATCGATCAAGATCTCGGCTTCGCAGGCCAGATGTTCGTCGTGGGTGGCAATGCCCACATACACGTCGTTGGCGAGCAGCTTCTCGAGTGCCGCCGTGAAGTTGGCGCGCACCGTCTCGTACCCCTTCCAGGCCAGGGGCCTCGGCTCGATATAGATGCCCTTGCAAAGACGAACGTTGGGCTTGTCCTCGGGCAGCTCGCCGATGTCGTCCAGGGTGCGGCGCATGTAGGCCTGAAAGACTACGCCCAGGTTGCCCTGCTCGGCATGCACCGCGTTGTAGATGCGGATCGTCGGGTCGGTGCACGACGAGTCCTCCATATCGATGCGAACGAAGTTGCCGGACTCGGCGGCGGCTGCGGCGATCGTCCGCACGTTCTCGCGGCAGAAGGACTCATCGATCTTCAAACCGAGCAGGGTGAGCTTGATCGATACGTTGGCGTCGAGACCCTGGTTTTCGATGTCCGCAAACAGACCCACGTACTCGGCCACCGCAGCTGCGGCCTTGGGGCGCTCGAAGACCTCTTCCCCCAGCAAGTCGAGGGTCGCGCACGCGCCGGTCTTGTTCAGCTCACGCACCATGTTGAGAGCCTCCGCCCGGGTTTCGCCGGCCACGTAGCGGCTCGCAACGCGACCGACCAGCGACCTCGGAATCAGAGGTAGGGTGGTGACGACCAGTCGGCCGAACAAACTCAACGCGCGCGCTCGCCTCAGAGAGTGGATGCGGGAACGCCTTCGTCCGAAGTCTGATCGCCGGCGCCGTCGGACCCATTGCCGGTCACCCACCGGACTGATTTCGAGCACGGACAGACGCCGCCCACCCGGGTCAGCGCCGGCATCTCCCGAGATGCCTCCGCCGCCGTGACCTCCCCCTCATGGACCTTGGTCAGGAGCTCGACGTACTGCTTGAAGTCGCGCCCGGCGCGGTAGGCGTCGGGAAGGTGCGCGGTCATATGAGCCAGATAGCTCTCCACGCTCTCGAACGTCTCGCCGGCCCAGCCGGTTAGTTCGAAAGCCGGTACGCCGCGCCGGCGGAAGAATGCGGTATCGGGCAGATGAACGAGATCCTCGTAGGCAATGCCGTGAACCGTCTCACTCTCCGCCAGGATCTTGTCGAGTGTGGTCCGCGCCTCGTCGGGCGCCAGCTCTGGCAAGCGGGCACGCACGAAGCGCAGGTTGAGGTCATGGACGACCTTCTCTACTTCTTTCACGTACGCCGCCTGTGCTTCGCCGTTTTTCATCGGCTTGAGGCCGAAGCGAACGTTGGTGCCGCCCCCGCGCTCGTCACCGAACATCTCGAGACCGCGAGGGAACCACTTGTTGATGGTCTTCTGGATGTCGCTCGTGGTCACGCAGACAGAGCCGCGAGCCGCCTTTTCCATGTAGCGCCGCAAAGGAACTACTCCCGCCGCCAGGTGGAACGCCTCTTCGCGCAGCATCTGGGGCATGCTTTCGGCCATGGGTTTGTAGGAGCTGACCTTCTGCATTTCCAGCTGGTACTTGCCGACCCTATCGATCAGGGCACAAAAGGTGACGTTGTCGATAAACGAATCGAAGTCGATATTGAACGCGCCCAGAATGTGGGAACCGGTTCGCATCTGAAGGATCTGCTCGACCATGTCCTCCTCGGACACGTCCGAAACGCCCGACCAGTCGTCCTCGAGCAGGAGATGTAGCATCTGGTAGCCGTGGCGAAGCTCCTCGGCCATCATCCGCAAGATCCAGACCTGCTCTTCCTCCTCCTGAGCCCGCGCCAGGGTCAGCTGGTGCTGCTGAATCGAGCCGAACTCGGTCGAAGCCTGCGCCCGGATCGCTCCCAGCAAATGGCCCGACTGCTTCGGATGCATCCGCCCAGCCTCGTCGAACTTGGGCTCGCCCTCCTGTTCGCCGCACTCGATCTTGCTGCACATGCCCAGCTCACGATAGGCGCAGAGCCGGAACTCGGGATCGCGGGGGAAGTACTTGTCCCAGCTCTCGATCAGGAAGTCGTAGTCCGGCAGGTAGCGTTCGCTCCATTTGACGACCGCCTGGTGGTACTTCTTGGGTAGCTCGACTTGTCGGGTAGACATGGTTCCCTTTCGATCTAAAAGCTCTTCACGAACGGTCGAAGGGTTGCAGCTTCGAAGCCCAGTGCGGTGAAGAACTCCCCGATTCCGCTCATTTCGTCGTCGACCAGAGTCCGCACGCTCGTGGCTCCGCGCTGCTTGAAGCTCTCGAGCACACGCTCGGCAAGACGGCGTCCGACGGCCTTGCCGCGAAAGTCCGGGTCGACACCCAGAACCTCGATCCAACCTGTCGGCTCCTCGAGACCGAACTCGCCCGACCGAACCTCTCCGAGCATGAAGCCCACGACTCGACCGTCAGCCTCGGCGACGGTCGAAGACTCGGGATCTCGCCTCATGTAGTAACCCAGCCGCGTCTCCCAGACCTCTGGCCGGTAGCGGCCTCCGAGTTTCTCGTCCAGCGCCGTGATGTCACCGATGTCGGTGTCTTCCAGAGCGCGAATCTGCACGCTGTCTTCGCTCATCGTTCCTGTTCCTGGTTCGTTCGGAGTCAGCCGCTGGGTCGCGCCCGGCGGACATCCGTCGCAGCCCGGGCACAGGCGGGGCCGGCGTCGCGCCGGAGCCCGCGGCAATTGTATCGATCGGCAATCTGGGGAGGCAACCCGTGGCGACCGTCCCGGCGGCCTTGGCCGTGGCCCTAGCAGCCCGTGGCAGAAGTCGAGACGGTCGCGTTGCGAGCGCCATGGG
>JBHHWO010000100.1:0-17152 GCA_046756565.1 Thermoanaerobaculia bacterium
TGTGTTTCTCCATTCGTCTGGGGGGGGCCGCGGCCCCGCCCCCCCCCCCACGACGGGACCATTCGAGACGGCAAGTCGATCTGCGCGTTGCTGAGGGCGGAGAAACGCTTGTAGCTGCCGACCGGAGCCCGCCCAGCGTCAGGCTTCGACCAGCCTCGCGTCGAGGCTGATCTCGACCCCGGCCAGGGCCTTCGACACCGGGCAGTTCTCCTTGGCGCCGCTGGCGTGGGTCTGGAACGTCTCGTCGTCGATGTCGGGCACGACGGCCTCGGTCGAGAGCTCGATCCGGGTGATCCCGAAACCGCCCTCGACTTTCTCGAGATGGCACTTGGCCGAGGTCGAAACGCTCTGCGGGTTGAAGCCCTCGCGTCCGAGACCGGCGGTGAGAGCCATCGAAAAGCACCCGGCGTGGGCCGCCGCGATCAGCTCTTCCGGGTTCGTCCCTGGGTCCTCTTCGAAACGCGAGCCGAACGAGTACTTGCCCTCGTAGGCTCCGCTCTGCATCTTCATGGTGCCGTTTCCGTCTTTGAGGCTTCCTTCCCAGCTGGCGCTGGCGCTACGTATTGGCATGAGATATCTCCTCGCGTGTTGTTGTCGTCTCTGCCGCGCGCGGCAGGAAGGCGAGGATATCTCAGGGCTGGCCTCGCGCGTGGTCGTCGGTCGGCAGGCGAATCCTCCAGGGGACGCCTCGGGCTTATCGGCCTGCTGCTGTTAGGCCCTCGGCTGCGCTCCGCTGCGCGCCAGCCGGTCTCGGGCTTCGAGTCAGCATTCCGAGCACTTGCGGAGAGCCCCCTGGCCGGATCGCCTGCCGGCCCGCCTGGCCTCCGCGCGAGTTCTGTTTCTGTAAGGCCGGCCACGTGCCTCGTACCAGCGATCAGCTCGAGCGGAGAGTCAGCTACTCGCGGAAGATCGCCGTGTGCGGCTCCCCGTCGGGCCCGGTCCAGCCCCGGTACATCGCCGAAGTGTTGAAGACCAGCGCCCGGTTGCCCTCGCCGTCCATGGCGATGATCCCGCCCGCACCGCCGGTTTCCATCAGCGTGCCGTTGACCACCGAGGTCGCCGCCTCGAGAACCGAGAGATTGAGGTAGCGCATGCGAGCGCAGATGTCGAACGCCACCGCGTGTCGAATGAAGTACTCGCCGTGACCTGTGGCCGACACACCGCAGTTTCGACTGGCGTAGGTCCCGGCGCCGACGATCGGTGAATCGCCCACCCTCCCATGCTGTTTGTAAGTCATCCCTCCAGTGGAGGTTCCCGCGGCCAGGCGGCCGGCGGAGTCGAGTGCGACCGCGCCGACGGTGCCAAAGGAGTCGCCTCCTGCGCCTGTTCGCGTGGCGGACTGCTCGCCGTCCACTTTCTCCTTCTCTCGCTGGCGTCGCCGCTCGAGCGCTTTCCATCTGCGCTCGGTGAAGAAGTACTCGGGCTCCACGAGCTCGAGACCCATGCTCTCGGCGAACGCTTCGGCCCCGACACCGGCGAGAAGCACGTGCTCGGTCTTCTCCATGACCGCGCGAGCCGCCGTGATCGGGTTCTTGACGGTGGTGACACTCGCTACCGCGCCCGCCTCCATCGCGGCGCCGTTCATGATCGACGCGTCGAGCTCGTTTTTGCCCGCGGCGGTGAAGACCGCGCCTTTTCCAGCGTTGAAGCGAGGGGAGTCCTCGAGCACACGGATCGTCTGTTCGACCGCGTCGACCGCCGATCCGCCGCCCCAGAGCACCGCGTAGCCCGTCTCGAGCGCTCCGGCCAGGATCGAGCGCACCTCGGCCTCGTCCTCCTCCGAAAGGCGGTCGGGCGTGAGCGAACCGGCGCCGCCATGGATGACCAGGGCGATTCCGCTCGAAGCCGAGGCTCTCGTGTCCGAGGCCGAAATGGGGGCGAAGCCGACAGTGAGCAGACAACCGAACAGAACCGCGTTTTTCATCCACGTTGTCTATCACGTGTGGCGTACGGGGTCGGGGACAGGCTCGTCGCTTCCCGGTCGAGGCGGCGACGCCGCTGCCAACGGCCGAGACGGAGCTGTTCGGCCGCTACAAGGTCACTGGAAGAGAATGGCCGGCCACCTGCCTTATGGGAGCCTTGGTTGGGTATGCACGTGTCGCGAGCTCCTTGGGCGCCGCAAGTGAAGGGCGGCGTGGGTGTCCGGGAGGCGGCGTAAGCCCGCCGGAAGGAGCACCCCGCTGCCCACAATCGACCGACAGCCTCAGAGTCTGTCGGAGCCACGTCCCGGCTTGCACCCCCGCCCCCCGATGCGCCACACTCTCCTTTTCCATGTCCACTTACTCGTTCGAGGTCTTCTGGTCCTGGTTGATGCGCCATCCGAACTGCATCCTGCGCGCGGGGACCGGGGACGCTGCGATATACGACGACGAGGATTTCCACTGGCACTTTGCCTCCGAGGGCTCGATCCTCTACGTTCAGATCATCCGGGGAAAACGCCTGACCGGCGAGATCGGCGTCGACGCGGACCGGGTGTCCTACGTCCAATACGTCGGCGAAGAGCCCGAGGGCGAACACCTCTTCGAGCTGGTGGTCGAGAACGAGTCCCAGAACGTGGCCTCCCACTTCTTTGTCCTGAGCCACGGATATGAAGAAGAAGACGAGGTGCCGGCCCACGAGCGGGCGGTGCACTGATCCGGTGCAGGAGGGCCCGACATGAACGCGGTCTTTCGCAAGCTTCAGTTCAAGGACCAGTCGTCGATCCTGGTCTCCAAGGCGCCTTCCGAGTTCAAGGGGGCCCTCGACGAAATGAAGGGCCTGACCCGGATCGTGACTCGTTCCGGCAAGAGCCGGCATCCCTTCGTGCTGTGCTTCGTTCGCAATTGCGCGGAGCTGGCCAAGGCCGCGCCTTCGGCGGTTGCGAGCGTCGAAGACGACGGGCTGCTCTGGTTTGCCTATCCGAAGAAATCGTCGAAGCGTTACGAGTCGGACATCGGTCGTGACGATAGTTGGCAGCCGCTGGGTGACCTCGGCTACGAGGGCGTCCGCATGATCGCGATCGACGAGGACTGGTCGGCGCTGCGGCTGCGGCGGGTCGAGTTCATCAAGACGATGAAACGCGATCCCAAGCGGGCAATGACGGCCAAGGGTAAGAAGCGGACGCGCCGGTGAGCCAAGACCCGAGCCCGAGCCGGGACTTCTGGTCCGGCCTGGTCCTGATCGTGGCGCCGCTTCTTTCGGTCTTCGCGATGGCGCATCATCCGACAGCGCACGGTGAGACGACCGCGGACCGACTGTCCTCGATGATCCGCCAGGCCACGCTTGGAAGCTGGGTTCATGGCGCGTTGATCGCGCTCATGGTGGCGATCTTCATTGCCCTCGTGACCTTCGCGGGAAGGCTAGGCTGGACAAGCGGCCGCGTGCGCGCCGGCGTGATCGCCTATTTCGTCGGAGTAATCTGCATGGTGGGCGCCGCGCTCGTGAGCGGGTTTCTCGTGCCGGGGCTGGCGGAGCGCTACGTTGACTCATCGCCGACGGAGATGGAAGCCTCTCTTCCGGTGTTCCACCTGGCTCACGAAGCCAACCAAGCCCTGGCCAAGGCGGGTGCCGTTGGGATGTCGACCGGCATCTTCTTCTGGTCGCTGGTCCTCATTGCTCGGGCCGGATGGCTCCGCGCCGTGGGAGCTTTCGGTCTCGCGGCAGGACTGCTCCCGATACTCGGGCTCATCGTCGGGCGGCTGCATCTCGACGTCCATGGCATGCTGGCTGTCGTGGTCGCGCAGGCGCTCTGGCAGATTGCAGTCGGCGTCTGGTTGCTGCGCGGGGACGCCTGATCCGCCCTACGGCGGCGAGCCGGCCATGAGGTCCGTACCGGCTTCGAGCTTGCCGTCGGTCATCACCTGAAAGCCATCGCCGAGGGCGATCAGCTGCCGGGCGGTCAGGGTCAGGTCGCCGCCCGGCCCCACGACCGCGTAGTTCGGGCCGGCGGTGATGGAAATGCAGGCCTCGTGCGTCTCGGTGCCTAGCACCGTGTCGTCTGTCAGGACGACAACGTCGGGCGCGACGCACGAGGCCTCCCGGAACGTCACCGTGCATGTGACGTCGTTGGTGAGGGTGATCTGGCCGCTTGGGCATTCGGCGCTCCAGCTATCGAGCTCACCGCCGTAGTCGGGCGTGGCAATGAGCTGGACGACCGTGTCCTTGGGGTAGTACGAAGCGCAGAGGCCGCCGCAGTTGATTCCGGGAACGTCACTCGTGACCGTCCCCGGCCAGGCTCCGGCTTTGGCGACGGTCAGCTGGTAGCTGGGCTTGGTCGAGAACTTCCGGTCGACCCGTTTGAAGTTGCCCTGGACGTCGGCGACTTCAACGAACAGGTGGGCTTCCGAGTACTCAGGAATCGGTACCGAGAGTTGGATCTCGTAGACCCCTTGGCCGCCGGAGATCGCCAGATCCGCGAGCTCGACACCCGCTGCCCGGCCTTCGACGGGAAAGTCGGCGGTCACCGAGAAGGTCGGGTAGTCTACTCCGGAGTTGGCGTCGGCCAGGCCGAAGCGGAGGCGATCGACCGGCTGGGCGTTGAAGCCGGTGCGCGGAAGCGAGATCTCGAGCGTCGGCCGCAGGTCGTCCAGAAACCAGCCGAAGGGCTGGTTGGGACCGCCGAAGTCGGTATCGATCGGCGCTCCCAGATCAATCCAGCGCGCGAAGGTCATCCTTTCGTCGTCGGTCAGCGACGTCCCGCTCGAAGGCGGCGGCATGATCGTGCCGGTGAAGTCGAGGTCGGCGTCGTTGGGCGCGCCGTAGGGCAGGGTCGCCGGGTCGCCGGGGGTGGTCTCGGTCGGATGATCGGCGTTGGTCCAGCCGTCGAGGCGCTGGCCGAAGATCTTCCAGATCAACAGACTCCGGCGACTCTGGAACTCCCGCACGTAGCGGCTGGCGTTGGTCTGCCTCCAGATGCCGTTGGGAATCACCGGCGGATAGCCCCAGTCGGCGTCCGAGTCGTCGGCCAGGCGCTTGTAGTCGCCGGGAAGGCCGCCGTAGAAGGCGGTGTCGTCGAGAACCAGTTCGCCCGGTGGCGTCGGATCGCCCTGGGTGTGGCAGCTCGCGCATTTGGCCTGGAGGATCGGGCGGATGTCGCGATGGAACTCGACGTCGACGACCGAGCTCGGAACGATGGTCAGGTTCGGATCGGGTCCGCCACTGGCCGTCAGGATGGGCGTCGTGGTCGAAAGATCGTGGATCGTGTAGCTCGATCCTGAGGCCTCGGTGGTGAAGAAGTCGAGCGGCTGCTGGCTGTGAGCGTGGCAGCCGCCGCAATCGACCCGCATCTCGCCCGGACGGACCTGGTGCCAGGTCTGGGCCATGTTGAGGACCATGCCGTTCCGGTCGAGCGTCTGGAAGGTGAACGGCGTATCGGCCGGAATCTTGACCAGGAAGCTCGTGTCCGGGTTGCCGTCGAGATCCAGAATCTCGCCGCCGGCGCCGTCGGGCTTGCGCAGCGGGATCTCGCCCAGGATCCGCAACCGTTCGTTGGCGAAGTTCTCGTAGTGCCGGCCGATGTTGGGGCCGTAGCTCCGGTGGGTGTTGGGCTCCATCGCCAGCAAGCGCACCGCCCATATGTCGTCGCTCGAGTACTTGCCGGCCTCGGCTCCTTGCTGGCCCCAGTTGGCGGAAGCCCCGTTCTCGGACGTGTTGAACGGGTCCAGGCCGTCGAAGCTCGACTCGCCATAGGCCGGGAACGACTCGCGCTTGTAGAAGCTCGAGCTGCCGACGAGACCGTAGGGTGTTCCAGCCGGAAGCTGGGAATGGAGCGAGCCGTCGTTGGGAAGCCAGGGCAAGGTCGCCGGCTCGGCGATCCCGTGGACGGCCTGATAGGTCACGACCGCTCGCGGCCAGGCTTCGTTGTAGCTGGGGTCGTTCTTGATCAGGACCAGGTTCGCCGGATCGTAGATCGGATCGCTGTTCGGAATCAGATAGAGACCGCCGTCGTAGCGGGGGTCGGTCGTCGGGCGATTGAGATCGTTCGCCGGTCCCGGTGTCCAGACAACGAGAAGGTCGTTGCCCGGAGCGCCGGCCGGATGGGTGACCTTGCCCACGCGCACGCCACCGGCGCCCACCGGCGCGGCCTCATCGTCCCCGTGCGTGAAAGGTGTGACCGAGAACATTCCCCAAGGAGTGAACGGCATCCGGAACGAGGTCAGACCGAGTGACTTGGTCTTCTCGATCGGCGGATTGTCGCCGGCGAACGCGCTGAAGAACGGCGGCGTCCCGGCCGGCGGCGCGATCGGGAAACGGTACATCGACCCGAAGCCGTTGTTGTTCAGGTTGTAATAGTCGGTGATGACCAGGTCCTGGTTCGAGAGCTGGGTGGCAAAGTGGAAGGCCGCCGCGTTCTTGAAGGCCGAGACCAGCGGGCCCCAGCTTCGACCGTCCGGGTAGATGTACCAGAGTCCCCAGACGCGCCGGTCGCGGAGTCCCTGGGCCTCGTAGCTCGTGAACATGACCCGGCCGTCGCGAAGCGCGACCGGGTGGAGAGCCGAGCCGATCGTCATCGGCGCGATCGGCGTGACGTTGGCGCCGTCCTCGTCCATGACGAAGAGCTGGAGTGTCGGCGCGGTGAACGACTGCGGCGGCGTGTAGGCGTTCCGGCTCGAAGTGAAGACGATCTTGCCGCCCGGCAGCGGGCTCGCACCGAGGTTGAGAATGCCGTAGCCCAAACGGTTGTACTCGGACGGAGGGTTCAGAGGGTTTGACTCGTCCCAGTTTCCCGCGCCGGTGTTGGGAGTGAACTCGCCGTGGGTGAGCTGCTCGATCACGCGGTCCGAAAGCCGGATGCGGAAGATGTCGGCGCCCTGCCTCGGCAGGTGAGCTCGCTGGTAGTTGGTGTCGGTCAAGTCGTAGAACAGGCTGTAGTAAACCCACTGAGCATCGAAAGAGACGAACGGGTCGGTCACCGCACAGACGCCGTTACCGCCGGCTAGCGTCGAGCAGGCCACCAGGACCTCCTCTGTGCCGTCCGGATGGAGAAGCACAAGGTCGGCGCCGGGCTCGCCCCGGGCGGGGTGGAAGACCTCGGGCCAGATCGTATTGGTGAAGTTGCCGTATCTGGGCTGCCGGACGTAGACGATGTCGTATGGGACCGGTCCCTGGGCGAGAAGCGGCTCAGTGCCCCCGGGTGAGAGCGTCGTTCCGATCAGCGCCAGGGACAGAAAGCGATTCCATCGATTCCATCGGATCAGGGGCAACCTCCCGTCGGGTGCCGCTCACGTTGTTCCCCTCGGTGGCTCGGCGAGACACTCGCTGACCTGGCGTCGCAGGACCAGAGCGTCGCAGGGCCCTCCGATCGGCCGCTGTGGAATAGGTCACAGTAGCGGTTTGCACGTCGGCATCAGACCGCCGGCCGGCATGAACTGGGCAGGTTTTTCGCTCGTCGTACACTGTTCTCATGCTGAAGATCGAAGATAACGACGGCATCGAGCTCATGCGGATCCAGCACGGCAAGGCTAACGCCGTGGACTCGGAGCTCCTGGAAGGGCTCGGCGACGCCCTACGCGAGGTGGCGGCCCGCGACGCCCGGGCGCTGGTAATCACCGGCTCGGGCTCGATCTTCTCGGCCGGAGTGGACCTCTTCAAGGTGCTGAGCGGGGGCATCGATTACCTAGACGGCTTCGTGCCGCTGCTTTCGAGCGTCCTGCGCGAGGTCTTCGAGTTCCCCAAGCCGCTGGTCGCGGCAATGAACGGCCACGCCATAGCCGGTGGCTGCATCCTGGCTTGTGCCTGCGACTACAAAGTGATGGCGGAGGGGTCGGGCGGGGTCGGGGTCCCCGAGCTGCGCGTCGGTGTGCCGTTTCCGGCCGTGCCGCTCGAGATCGTCCGGATGGTAGTGCCGCGACGGTATCTCCAGGAGGTCGTTCTCCTCGGCCGGACGTACGAGCCCGAGGATGCCCGCGAGCGCGGACTGGTCGACGAGGTCGTCTCCGCGGACGATCTCGAGGAACGGGCGCTCGAGATCGCTTTCGAGATGGCCTCGGTCGGGGCCGATTCTTTTGCCCTGAGCAAGCGCCAGCTGCGCCGCCCGGTTCTCGACGCGATGGACCTCACCGGCCAGCTCTTCGACGACGAAGTCGAGGGCCTGTGGAAGGCTCCCGGTTCACACGAGGCCATCCGAACGTATCTCGAAAAGACCGTGGGCAAGGGGTAGGGGATTCCTCACCTCCGGTTTGGAATGACGACGATGGGCCGGATCGTGGCGGCTCATTCCTGCCGTTGGCCGGGCCAGGAAGGGCTCAGGCCGTTGGCCCCCGGGCGGGCCGGTTCGAGTATCCTGACTCTCCCATGCGGGAGATCGTCGAATCCCTCCGCGAGGACCAGACCTTCGGACCGCAGCTGGTCGAAGGGCTGTTTCTCGAGCGGACCAAGGTCCGCCATGGAAAGCTCGACCCGGCGCTACCGCTCGAGCTCGAAGCCGCCCTGGCGAGTCGCGGCGTCCCCGAGCTATGGCGCCATCAGACCGAGGGCCTGCGTGGCGTCCGTTGCGGCCACGACGTCCTGATCACCACTCCGACCGCCAGTGGCAAGTCGCTCGTATTCCATTTGCCGGTTCTCGAAGAGGCCGTTCTGGGGCTTCCCGGCAAGGCGCTCTTTCTGTATCCGCTCAAGGCGCTCGGACAAGACCAGCGAGCGAAGCTCGAAGCCCTGGCGGCCGCCGCGGGGTTGCCTAACGACGGCTCGCTGGCGGCGATCTACGATGGCGATACACCCGAGCGTGAGCGGGCCCGAATCAAGCGCAAGTTTCCGCGGGTGGTGATCTCGAACCCGGACATGCTGCATCTCGGGATCCTGGGCTCGTGGGGTAGCTGGGAGCCGTTTCTCAAGGACCTCAAGTGGATCGTCCTCGACGAGCTTCATACCTACCGCGGCATCTTCGGCAGCCACTTCCATCACGTTCTCCAGCGGCTGATTCGCCTGTGCCGGGCAAACGGAGCCAACCCCTCGATCGTGGCGTCGTCGGCGACCGCGGCCAACGCGGATGAGTTCGCAAGAACCCTGGCGGGGCGGGGCTTCGACTGGATCCGGGAGTCGGGCGCGCCGCGCGAGGCGCGTCACTTCCTTCTCTTCCGGCCGGACGCGAGCCCGTACACGCTCTCGCTGCAGCTCCTCCAGCGGTTCCTGAAAGAGGGTTTGAAGACCATCGTGTTCACCAAGGCTCGCCGGGTGACCGAGCTTCTGTATTCATGGCTTCGTCAGCAGGATCGCATGCAGGCGGATCGCGTGGCGAGCTACCGTTCGGGATTCCTTCCCGAGGAGCGTCGACGGATCGAGCACGATCTGGCGTCGGGAGTGCTCGACGGAGTGATCTCGACCTCGGCTCTCGAAATGGGGGTGGACATCGGCGGCTTGGACGCCTGCATTCTGGTCGGCTACCCCGGGAGCGTGATGGCGACCTGGCAGCGCTCGGGGAGGGTGGGGCGCGGCGACCGCGAGTCGATCACCGCGATGGTCGCGCTTCCGGACGCGCTCGATCAGTACTTTCTGGAGCACCCACAGGAATTCCTCGGGCAGCCCTTCGAGCGCTTGATCGTGGATCCGGTGAACGAGCCGGTGAGCCGAGCTCATCTGATCTGTGCGGCGGCGGAGAAGCCGCTCGCCAAGGCGAGCGACGCTCCCTACCTCGAGCCGCACGCCGCGACGGTCGGGGATCTCCTACGCGAAGGCCACCTGGTCGAAGAGAAGGCAGGCGAGGAGCTGGCCGCCCGCGTGTCGAGACCGCACGGCAACGTCAGCCTCCGGGGTGGCGGTGCCACTTCGGCGATTCTCGACAAGACCGGTCGCACGATCGGCACCGTCGACGGCGTGCGGGTGCTACATGAGTGTCACCCGGGAGCCATCTACCTTCACTGGGGACGGCAGTTTCTGGTACGAGAGCTCGATCTCGACGCCTCCAAGGTGCACGCCGAGCAGGTCTCGGTCGACTACTACACGACGCCGCTGACCGAGAAGAACACCGCCATTCTCGAGGTCCTCTCTGAGCGCCGTGACGATCATCTCCAGGCCTTCCTCGCTCGAGTCCGGGTGACCGAGCGGGTCACCGGGTTCGAACGCCGCCGGATCTTCGGTCAGGAGCCGCTTGATCGGCATGAGTTGACTCTTCCGCCGGTGAGCTACGAGACCGTGGCTCTGGTGTGGATCGCGCCGCGCGAGATCGAGGAGGCATTGCGGGGAAACGAGCACCATTTCATGGGAGCCCTGCACGCCTCCGAGCACGCCGCGATCTCGTTGATGCCGCTTCTGGCGCTCTGCGATCGCAACGACATCGGTGGCATCTCGATCCCGCTCCATCCCCAGCTCAGAACCGGGGCTGTGTTCATCTACGATGGCCATCCGGGTGGAGTCGGCATTGCCGAGCGCGCCTTCAACGAGCTGCCGGAGCTGCTCGCCCGGGTCATCTCACTGCTCGAGTCGTGCGACTGCGAGTCGGGTTGTCCCTCGTGCGTCCAGTCGCCGAAGTGCGGCAACGGCAACCGGCCGCTCGACAAGGATGGAGCGGCTCGGTTCCTTCGCTATCTCCTGGGCAAGGAGGCCTTTGCCGTCGGGCCGAGCGGTGTTTCGCGGGTCGAGATCGAGCCGGCCGAGGCTTTCGAGGAGTCCGAGCTGCGCACCCAGACCGAAAAGAGCCGGCAGCGGCGCGAGCGACGCGAGGCACGGCTCGATCAGCCATTTGAGCTCGAGGCCCCGGCCGCCGACCGGCCGGAGCTCGATTCTGCGCCCGCCGGGCTGGCTCCGTCGGTGCGCTCCGACTCGAGGCTGGAGGTGATCGCCCTGCCGCGGAATCCGCGTCGCACCATGCTCTTCGACCTCGAGACGAATCGATCGGCCGGCGAGGTCGGTGGCTGGGATAACGCCCACAAGATGGGCGTCGCTCTGGGGGCGGTCTGCCACCTTCAGGAAGGCCGGATCGAGGTCTTCCAGGAAAACGAGATCCTCGAGTTGATCACGCTGCTCGACACCGCCGATGCCGTCATCGGCTACAACATTCTGCGCTTCGACTATCCCGTGCTTTCGGGCTATACGGGCGTCGAGTATCACCGCAAGTGGCCGACGCTGGATCTCCTGGCGGACTTGAGAAGCCGGCACGATGTCGGGCCGAAGATGAACGCCTTGGCCCGTGCAACGCTGGGAAGCGAGAAGAGCGCCGACGGTCTGAAGTCGCTCGAGTGGGTCAAGAAAGGGCGGCTCGATCTCGTCGAGGAGTACTGCAGAAAGGATGTCGAGATTCTGCGGGACCTGTATCTGTTTGGCCGCCGTATGGGGTATGTGGTGCTGGCCGGCGACGACGGCAAGGAGCGGCGGCTCGAGGTCGACTGGTAGGCGACCGTCGTCACGCCCCGTCATCCTGAGCGGAGCGAAGGATCCCGGCGAGGGTCCGAACTGCCCACAACCGAGGGGCGCCTCGGCGGCGATCGACAGGTGAATCCTCCAGGGGACGGCTCGGGCAAGAAGGCCTGCAAGGGCACGGGCCCTCGCCTGCGCTCCGCTTCGCGCAGACCGTTAGTACGTTCCCTTCTCAACGACCGAGCGCAGTGCGAGATTGGTAGGCAGCGCCAAGGATGCCGGGCGCTGCGACGCCTGCGCCCGCTCCCCCTAGACCGGGACAGCTTCGGTCGCCAGCACCCGCTCGACACGCTCGAGAGCCCAATCGAGCTCTTCCCTGGTGATGACCAAGGGTGGTGCGAGCCGGATGACGTGCTCGTGGGTCTCCTTGCAGAGGAGGCCGTCGCGCATGAGCCGCTCGCAGAAACGGCGCGCTCCGCCGGCTTCCGGATGAAGCTCGATGCCGACCCAGAGACCCTTACCGCGAATCTCCTTGACATGCGCGGAGTCGAGGCCGGCGAGCCGATGCTTCAGGTACTCGCCGAGTGCCGCCGAGTTGTCGATCATGCCTTCTTCGACCAGCACCCGCATGGCGGTGCGGGCGACGGCCGCGGCCACCGGGTTTCCGCCGTAAGTAGAGCCGTGGTCGCCGGGATGAAACACCTGCATGACGGCATCGTCGGCCAGAAGCGCCGAGACCGGATACAGACCGCCCGAGAGTGCCTTGCCGATCGTCACCATGTCGGGCCTGATGCCTTCGTGCTCGAACGCGAAGAGCTTGCCCGTGCGGCCGAGGCCCGACTGGATCTCGTCGGCGATCAAGAGCGCGTTGTGCTCGTCGCAGATCTCCCGGAGGAATCTCAGGTGGCCTTCCGGTGGCACGACAATGCCGCCCTCGCCCTGGATAGGCTCGATCAGGATCGCGACCACGTTCGGATTCATCGCGGCGCGGACCGCCTCGGCGTCGCCGTACGGGAGCAGGGTGAAGCCGGGCGTGAACGGCCCGAAGCCGTCCCTGTACTGGTCCTCGGAGGAGAAGCCGACGATTGTCGTAGTGCGGCCGTGGAAGTTGTTGTCGAAAACCAGGATCTCGGCTTCGCCCTCAGGCACGCCCTTGACCTTGTAGCCCCACTTGCGCGCGGCCTTGATCGCGGTCTCGACCGCTTCGGCGCCGGTGTTCATCGGGAGCAATTTCTCGAAGCCGGTGAGCTTGCACAGCTTCTCGTAGAAGGGTCCGAGCTGGTCGTTACGGAACGCCCGGGAAGTGAGCGCGAGCTCGCGGGTCTGCTTCACCAGGGCGTCGACGATCGCCGGATGACAATGACCTTGATTCACTGCCGAGTACGAGGCCAGAAAGTCCATGTATTTGTTGCCGTCGACGTCCCATACCCAGATGCCTTCGCCTCTCGAAAGCACCACGTCGAGTGGGTGATAGTTGTGGGCGCCGTATTGGTCTTCGAGTTCAATAAGAGCCTTTGCGTCACTCATTGTCATGTCTCCCGTGGAAGCGGCACCGGAACCGGTGGCTCGGCCGATTTGTAGCACAAGGGGGGCGCCTTTCCTAGATGGAGGGCTGTGCCAGTCGCGGATCGTAAGCGCTGTCCGGGAGGATGCCTTCGAGCGTCGGGCACAGAGCCTGCCCTCAGTCTGTCCTGAGGCTCTGCGAAGGAAGCGCGGCGAAGGCTCCTGACGCTACCCGGCGGGCCACCCGCGGGCGTGTGGTAGATAGAAGCGTCTATCGGGAGGGTACCCATGACCGGATCGAACGGCTCGAACGACAATCAGACCCACCTATGGGGCAAGGTCGCCACCAGGCCCGACGAGGGGCGGTTTCTGGGCGGCCCGCAGCGTCGAAGCTCGGAGATCGCCCGGGCGTTCCGGATATTCGTCGAGTGCCTGAGAGGCTTCCGGGCGCTCCATTTCGTGGGTCCCTGCGTCACTGTGTTCGGCTCGGCACGTTTCAAGCAGGACAACCGTTACTACCAGATGGCTCGCGAGGTGGGAGAGCTTCTGGCGCGGCGCGGTTTTGCGGTCATGACCGGCGGCGGTCCGGGCATCATGGAAGCCGCGAATCGTGGAGCCAAGGAAGGCGGAGGTCTCTCGGTCGGCTGCAACATAGAGCTACCGCACGAGCAGAGCTGCAATGGCTATCTCGATCGCTGGGTGGACTTCCGCTACTTCTTCGTGCGCAAGGTGATGCTGGTCAAGTATTCGTACGCGTTCGTTCTCATGCCTGGAGGGTTCGGCACCATGGACGAGATCTTCGAGACCGCGACTCTGATCCAGACCGGCAAGATCGAGAGGTTCCCGCTGGTGCTCATGGGCTCGGACTACTGGGGCGATCTCCTGACCTTCATGAGAGAGCGGATGGTTGCGGGTGGCACGATATCGGCGTCCGACGTAGACCGGTTCCTGATCACCGACTCCCCGGAAGAAGCCGTGGATCACATTCACCAGGTAGGCATCGAGCGCTTCGGGCTGGTGTGGCAGCGGCAGCCGAAGCCCCAGTGGGTGCTGGGTGAGAAGGCTCTAGGCGCGACCGAAGCGTGGGAGCAGGCTCTTCAGGCCCGAGGCCGTGACTAGAGCACAGGCAGGCTCGGCTCTGGCTCGAGCTCGGGTTCTGGCGGCTGCGGTTCTGTTCTCGACCGGGGGAGCCGCGATCAAGGTGACCGATCTGGATGGCTGGCAGGTCGCCGGACTCCGGGCCGGGATCGGCGCAGCCTTTCTGCTCCTGGCCGCGCCTTCCGCGCGCGCCGGATGGAACCGGCGCACCGTGCCCGTGTCGCTCGCGTTCGGAGCGGCCCTTCTGCTGTTCGTGCTGGCGAACAAGCTGACCACAGCGGCGAACACCATCTTCCTGGTCTCGACCTCGCCGCTCTACATACTGCTGCTGTCGCCGTTGCTGTTGAAGGAGACCCTCCGGCGGCGGGAAGCTCTGATGCTGGTTCTGATCGCCGTGGGAATGGCGCTGTTCTTCGTCGGCGCGGAGCCGGCTCAGACCACGGCCCCGGATCCCGTACGGGGGAACTGGCTGGCCGCGGGCTCTGGGTTCGCTTGGGCGATGACGGTCATCGGGCTGCGGTGGCTGAGCCGGGACGCCCCCGGCCAAAGGCGCCTCGACCGGGGCGCCGCCGCCGGCTCGATGCCCGCCGTGGTTCTCGGCAACGTGATTGTCTTTGCCATCTGTCTGCCCCGCATCGCCGAGGTGAGTGAGTTTGCGGCTCGGGACGGAGCGGTTGCGGGATACCTGGGGATCGTTCAGATCGGCGTGGCCTACATGTTCTTGACCAAGGCGATGCGCACGGTACCCGCTATCGAGGCATCGTTGCTTCTGATGGCCGAGCCGGTATTGAGCCCGGTCTGGGCTTGGCTGATCCATGGCGAGTCGGTAGCGCGCTGGTCGCTCGTAGGCGGCGCTCTCATCCTCGCCGCGACCGCGCTGCCTGGCCTCTACGACGCCTGGCGGCGCGCCGACGCGGCGGTGCCGTAGGTCAGCGCTTCGAGGCGGCCGCTGTGTCGATCACGGCGCGCGTCGAGGTCTACGCGCACGGCTTGGCGGAAGCCGTCGTCTCCCCCCGCTTTCGTCAGCTCGCCTCGGTATTCCTCGATGTCGACGAACTCGAACGCCATGCGGATGGTCTTGAAAAGCCGCGGCAGGATCTGCCCCGGAGCCTGCACGTGATGGAGACCTCCGGAGTAGGCGATCAGCATCCGCCCGGAGGGCACGGCCTTGAGCACGTCCGCGATTCCGCCTCGGGCCGACATCGGGCGTCCGTGCTTGTCGAGTCCGTTGGCCCGTTTCATCCGGCCTTCCGGAAAGATGATCACCATCGAGTCGGGCTCCAGGCGATCGATCACCGTTTGCCAGGTGTGATCCGGCTCACGCGTGATCGAAATCATGTGCGGCGCCAGGAGCCGTAGGAAGATGCCGAGAAACGGCCGGGAGATGGTCTTGTCGGCCACCGGCACGTGCCCTCGAGTCGCGATTCTCTTGAGAAAATGATCCGGCAGGTCGCCGGTGAACAGCCACTCGTAGAGGCTGGTGTGGTTCATCACGGTGACGATGCGCAGATCTTCCCACGGAGGCTCCGGGACCTCGGTCATCCAGTCGAACTCGAATCGGTAGAAGAGGCGGCTCCAGAGCTTGAGAAGCCTGAGGACCTGCGTGCGCGCGAAGTTCTTCACGGTTCGTGTCTCGATGCCGTCTCGCGAAGGGCTCGACCCGTGCTGGCTCGGACGGCAAGATTCTCTCACAGGCTCGCGCTCCCGGCCTTCCTCTGCGGTAGGATGATGCCCAATGATTTACGAACGAAATCATCCAAGGAGAGGTACATGAAGGAGCTACTGCCGAAGCAGGCGCAGGACTACATGGAGCGCGCGCGGCACGTCGCCGAGACGGCCGTTCGCCCGGTGGCGGCACAGCTGGACCGGACTGGCGAATACCCGTGGAGCGTCATCGAGGCCCTCCGTGAGGCCGATCTCATGGGCATCTGGATACCGGAGGAGTACGGGGGCAAAGGGGCCGGGGTGCTGGATCTCTGCATCGTGGTCGAAGAGCTGTCCAAGGCCTGTGGCGGTGTCGGCGTCGGCTATGCGGTCAACGCGCTGGGAAGCTTTCCGATCATCGTCGGCGGCACCGATGACCAGAAGAAAAAGTGGCTGCCGCCGATCGCGAGTGGCGAGAAGCTGATCGCCTTCGGACTTTCCGAAAAGGCCTCGGGATCGGATGCCGGCAGCTTGCGCACCCGGGCAGAGCGCGACGGAGACGAATACATCCTCGACGGCGACAAGAAGTGGAACACAAACGGCAACGCCGCGAGCTTCTACACGGTGTATTGCTCGACGCGTCCCGACCGCGGCCACCGCGGCATCTCGGCGATCATGGTCGAGAAGGGCACGCCGGGCTTCGAGATGGGCAAGCGCGAGGAGCTCATGGGGATCCGCTGTGTTCCTGTCCATGAGATTCACTTCCGGAACTGTCGAGTCCCGGCCGACAACCTCCTGGGCAACGAAGGTCAGGGATTCGGCAATGCCATGAAGACGCTCGATCGGGCGCGCCCCGGAGTCGCGGCGCAAGCGGTGGGGCTCGCACAAGGCGCTCTCGACTGGGCGATCCGCTACACCTCGGAGCGTCAGCAGTTCGGTCAGTCGGTGCTGTCCTTCCAGGCGACCCAGTTCAAGGTCGCGGACCTCGCCACCGAGATCGAAGCCGCTCGCCAGATGGTGTGGACCTCAGCTCGCGCCATCGACGCCGGCGTCGGCAATGTGACCAAATTCGCGGCCATGGCCAAGGTCTTCGCCACCGATGTCGCGATGAAGGTCACGACCGAGGCCGTCCAGATGTTCGGCGGCTATGGCTACTGCCGGGACTACCCGATCGAGAAGTACATGCGAGACGCCAAGATCACCCAGATCTATGAGGGTGCGAACGAGATCCAGCGTCTGGTGATCGGCCGCGCGCTGACCAAGGAAGCCGGCAAGGCGACGGGGCACCTGGACGTCAAGGTCGAGCACTTTGAGGAAGAAGAACTGGGGGTGGAAGAGGAGAAAGTCCCGGTAGGGGTTTAGCGTCGCCGGCGGATACGCGAATCTGCGCGGCTTCCAGGCCGCCAACCGTCTTCTGGGCGCAGCAGCCTGCCCTCAGCTGTCCTGAGGCCTTGCGAAGGAAGCGAAGCGAAGGGAAGAATCCCGGCGGGTAGGCACGGGAATCACGACGGGACCTGCTCGTAGAGATCCTTCGCTTCGCTCAGGATGACGGGCGAGATTCGCTCAGGATGACGGCGAGATTCGCTCAGGATGACGGCGAGATTCGCCCAGGATGACGGCGAGATTCGCCCAGGATGAC
>JBHHWO010000101.1:0-16937 GCA_046756565.1 Thermoanaerobaculia bacterium
CGTACCGTAAGACCTTGTCGCGCGACCATCTGGACTTCTGCCACGGGCTGCTAGGCCGACGCGCTCCTCGGCATGGACTGAGGCCTTGTATCCACCGACCGGAGCCTGCCCTCGAGTGACGCGAAGGGTGTCGGCCGGGGTCCTGAGCCCCGAAGACGGTCGGGGCGGAGCGCTGGCGAGGCCGAAACCTCGAGCCGCCTCCCGCGCCGCCCGTCTATCAAAACAACCGCTCGAGGTGAGGCCTCACGAGTCCGTGCCGCCCGATCCAGAACGACAGCCCCATCAGGGACTCCTGCATCAGCCAGCGGCACAGCAGGCGGTCCGCCTGTGCCACCGAGGCTTCCGGAGTGCGCTGGCTGGGGCGAGCGGCGCGGAAGGAAGCTCAAGGTTCGGTCTCGTTCCGAATCGCGGCTGCCGAGGCAAGCCCGCGCCGAGGAGTGTGAGGATCGATGGCCGGACCGGCGTTGGGTTGCGCCAGGGGGTTCTCCGCAAGCGCTCGCCGAGCTGATCCGGAGATCACTGCGGGCTTGCGCGCGGCGGAGCACAGGCGAGGGCCCGTGCCCATGTAGGCCTTCTAGCCCGAGCCGTCCCCTGGGCAACCAATGCCGGATGGCCGGATCCTCACGCGACGAGGCCCGGCGGGTCGACTCCGCCGAGTGCGGAGCGAGACGATCGACTGAGGGACGCTTCCGCTAGGCGCCGATCGCCGCCGACGAGTGGTCGAGCGCAGCCGGCACCGGCCTGGGATCGGCCCTCTACTGGACCGCGCCGTCGGCCCCGACTTCCCAGGTCTCGCCCGAGTAGATCAGGTCCTCGAGCTTGCCCTCACCCTTGGCCTCCATCTCGTGCTGGATCTGGCCGACGATCTGCTGCTCGTAGGTGGGTCGCTCCACCGCGCGCAAAACGCCGAGCGGAGTCGGGAAATCGGGTGGCGACAACTGCGCCAGCAGGAATGCCATACCCGGGTTGTCGAGCCTCTCGTCCCAGGCAAGACAATCGGACTCTGACAACTCAGAGCCGAACTCGATGACTTCGAGCTCGGTTCCGTTGAGCCGGACGCCCCGATCGGCCTCCTTGCCGAAGACCAATGGCTTGCCGTGCTCGAGCATCAACCCCTGATCGTCGCGGACTCCCTTGTCGGTCATGTAGGTAAACGCCTTGTCGTTGAAGATATTGCAGTTCTGGTAGATCTCGACGAAGGCGGTGCCCTTGTGCTGAGCGGCGCGCAGAAGGATCTGCTGGAGATGCTTCTGAAAGATGTCGACACTCCGCGCAACGAACGTGGCTCCCGCCCCGATCGCGAGAGACAGCGGATTGAACGGGTTGTCGAGCGAGCCGAAAGGCGTCGACTTGGTGCGCTTGCCGATCTCGCTGGTCGGCGAGTACTGCCCCTTGGTCAGGCCGTAGATTCGATTGTTGAACATGATGATCTTGACCCCGACGTTTCGCCGCAGGACATGGATCAGATGATTGCCGCCGATCGACATCGCGTCGCCGTCGCCGGTCGCGATCCAGACCTCGAGCTCCGGGCGCGCCGCCTTGAGTCCGGTCGCGATTGCCGGAGCCCGGCCGTGAATCGTGTGAAAGCCGAAGGTGTCCATGTAGTACGGAAACCGGCTGGAGCAGCCGATTCCCGAGACCACCACGAACTTCTCCTTGGGAATCCCCAGATCCGGCAGCACCATCTGCACCGACTTCAGGATCGCGTAGTCGCCACATCCCGGGCACCAGCGCACCTCCTGATCGGACTGGAAGTCCTTCTTGGTCAGGACCGGAAGTTCGGTGGTCATGCTAGCTGCCCTCCAGGATCTCGGCGATCTTGCTCGAGATCTCGTGTCTGTAGAACGGTTTGCCCTGCACCTTCGAGAACGAGACCGCATCCTTGAGGTAGCGGGCCCGGATCAGCACCGACAGCTGGCCGCCATTGATCTCGGGGATCAACACGTGGTGGTACCGATCCAGCAGCTCACCGAGGTTGCCGGGAAACGGGTTGATATGGCGAAGATGGGCACGGGCAACCTTGTAACCCTGCTTGCGCGATTCGATGACAGCACCGGTAATCGAGCCCAGCGTGCTACCCCAGCCCAGCACCAGGATCTCGGCGCCTTGGTCGCCTTCGACCACGATGTCGGGAATGTCGTTCGCTATGCGCTCGACCTTCTCCGCCCGCAGATTGGTCATCAGCTGGTGGTTGTCGGGATCGTAGGAGACGTTACCGGTGAGATGCTCCTTCTCGAGGCCGCCGACGCGGTGCTCGAGTCCCGGCGTGCCGGGTATCGCCCAGGGCCGGGCCAGGGTCGCCTCGTCCCGGGCGTAGGGCTGGAAATCATCGGGGCTGGTGTGGAACTCGACCTGCAGGTCGGGCAGGTCTTCCAACTTCGGTAGCTTCCACGGCTCCGAGCCGTTGGCGATGTAGCCGTCCGAAAGGAGCAGCACCGGGACCATGTACTGCACCGCGATCCGGCACGCCTCGAGCGTCGCGTCGAAGGCGTCGCCGGGCGACGACGCCGCCACCACCGGCATCGGCGACTCGCCGTTGCGGCCGAACATTGCCTGCAGCAGATCCGACTGCTCTGTCTTCGTCGGCAGGCCGGTCGAAGGGCCGCCTCGCTGGATGTTGCAGATCACCAGCGGCAGCTCGACCATCACCGCGAGATTGATGGCTTCCGACTTCAAGGCGAGCCCCGGACCGCTGGTCGTGGTGACCGCGAGGGCGCCGCCGAACGCCGCGCCAATCGAGGAACAGACCGCGGCGATCTCGTCCTCGGCCTGAAAGGTGGTCACGGCGAAGTTCTTGAAGCGCGACACCTCGTGGAGAATGTCGCTCGCGGGCGTGATCGGATAGGAACCCAAAAACAGCGGCAGCCCGCTGCGGCGGCTGGCGGCCACCAGGCCCAGCGACACCGCGCTGTTGCCCATGATGTTTCGGTAGGTGCCGGGCGCGAGCTTTGCCGGCTCGACCTCATAGCGGGTCTGAAAGGTCTGGGTGATGTCGCAGAAGTTGTAGCCCGCCTTCATCGCCGTGATGTTGGCCTCGGCGATGACCGGCCGCTTGGCGAACTTCTTGCGTGCCCATTCCATCGAGTTCTCGAGCGGCCGGCTGAACAGCCAATAGACCATTCCCAGGGCGAAAAAGTTCTTGCAACGGTTCTTGGCGCGTCCGTCGAGATCGACCTCTTTGAGCGCCTCCATGGTCATCTTGGTGATACCCGCAGTGACCAGGCGGTAGCCGTCCAGCGAGTTGTCCTCGAGAGGGTTGGCCTCGTAGCCGGCCTTCCTGAGGTTGCCCGCTTTGAACTCGTCGGTATTGACGATCAAGATGCCGTCCTGTTTGAGGTCGCCGAGGGACTTCTTCAGCGCGGCCGGGTTCATTGCGATCAGTACGTCCGGAGCGTCGCCGGGCGTATGGATGTCGTAGTCGGCGATTCGTACCTGGAATGCGGAAACGCCCGGGAGAGTACCCGCCGGCGCTCGAATCTCGGCCGGAAAATCGGGCAGGGTCGCCAGGTCGTTGCCCACCTGGGCCGAAGTGCTGGTGAACTGAGTTCCGGTCAGCTGCATTCCGTCGCCGGAGTCGCCTGCGAAGCGAACGACGACATCGTCTATTCGCTCCGCAGCGATCGGCTCCCGATCAGCTGGTTTTTCGGCAGTTGTTTCGGTCATCGGTAGTTGAGTCCTGTTACTAGGAGGCCTTGGCCTCGGAGGCGCCGCCTTGGCGCTGTCTGGCTTCGGCCACCAGATCGACCACGCCCTCACGGATCGCGGCGCGCTGCGCCTCCTCCTCGGGATAGCGTGGGCGGTACCCCAGCCGTGAGGCATCATAGGTGTACGGTTTCGACAGTTCCTCTTTGGTCGCAATCGACTGATCGCGACTGAAGTAGGCCATGTCGTAGTTATTGCTCATGACGATCGCTTCTTCGGGGCAGGCATCCACGCAGTATCCGCAGAAGACGCACCGCAACATGTCGATGTCGTAGACCACCGGATACTTCTCGACGTTCACGTCCGGGTGTTCGCCGGCCTCGATCGTGATGCATTCAGCGGGGCACGCGGTCGCGCAGAGAAAGCAGGCCACACAGCGCAGCGAGCCGTCCGGCCTGGTGGTGAGAATGTGATGGCCCCGGAATCGATGCGAGTAGTTGCGCCTCTCCTCGGGATACTGGATCGTGTAGCTCCGCCCCCTTCCGAACAGGTTGCGCACAAAATGCCGGAGTGTGACCCAGAGCCCAGCCAAGAGCGGCAGGTAGAGTCGCTCGGCAAGCGAGTAGTGGTACGGCCGCGGCACTTTCGGATGCCCGCTCATCGGTCCAATTCTCCCGCGATCACGTTGAGTCCGCCCAGCGAGACGACTGCGTCGGAAACCGTGCCGCCTCGAATCAATTCCGAGAAGGTCGACATCACCGGGAAGCACGGCGGCCTCACCTTGAGCCGATAGGGCTTGCCGCTGCCGTCGGAGACCGCGTAGAAACCGAGCTCGCCGTTGGCACCCTCGACCATCGAGTAGATCTCGCCGGCCGGCACCTGAATCCCGTCCATGATCAGCTTGAAGTGGTAGATCATCGCCTCCATCTGGTTGTACGCGACTTCCTTCGGTGGCAATGCGACGTGCGGATCATCGACGATGTGCGGCCCTTCCGGAATCCCCCGATCCAGTAACTGGCGGATGATCTTCAACGACTCGCGGATCTCCATCATGCGAAGCCGGTAGCGATCGTGGATATCCCCGCCCTGAAGAACCGGTACGTTCCAATCGACGGTGTCGTAGAGATCGTACGGATGGTCCCGACGGACGTCGTTCTCGACGCCCGAAGCCCGCAAGCAGGGTCCGGTCCAGCCCCAGTTCACCGCGTCCTCGCCGGATATGGCGGCCACTCCGACCGCACGATCGAGCCAGATGCGATTCTTGTTGATCAGAGTCTCGACGTCGTCGATGAACTCCGGGATGATCGCCAGCAGGCGCCGGCTGCGGGCCTCGAAATCCGGCGGCAGGTCCTCGGCCAGGCCGCCGATCCGACAGTAGGAAACCGTCAGGCGGGCGCCGGAGCAGGCCTCCAGCAGCCCGTAGATCTCTTCGCGGGGCTGAAAGAAATACCAGAAGTTGGTCAACGCGCCGCTGTCGACCAGAGTGGAGCCGTTGCAGACGCAGTGATCCATGATTCGCGAGAACTCGGAAAGGATCGTCCGGGCCCACACCGCCTTCGGCGGCGCTTCGACGCCGAGTAGCTCCTCGACCATTCGACAGTAGCCGACGTTGTTGATGAACGACGAACAGTAGTTGAGGCGATCGGTGTAGGGAATGACCTGCTGCCAGGTGTGGGTCTCGGCCATCTTCTCGAAGCATCGGTGAAGGTACCCGACCTCGACGTCCGCGGCCTCGATTACCTCCCCATCCAAATGCGCGACGACCCGGAAGGTACCGTGCATAGCCGGGTGCGACGGCCCGATGTTGATCGTCATCCGCTCGAACATGTCGTCCGCGGACTCCGATTCCGGCCTCGGCGTGGGCCGGTACACCTTGTCCTCGGTCAGAATCCAGCGCCGCGCTGGATCGTAGTCCTTGCGCAGGGCATGTCCCTCGAAGGCCTCGTGCGTCAGAATCCGTCTGAGATTTGGGTGGCCTTCGAATCGCAGTCCGAACATGTCGTAGGCTTCGCGCTCGAACCAGTCCGCGCCTCTCCAGACGCCGGTGAGAGACGGCAGCACCGGGTCGCCTTCCGGCACCGGTACCTTGAGTCGCAGCCGCTCCTTCCGCTCGACCGAATACAGGTGGTAGACCGCTTCGAATCGATCGTCGCGTCCCGGATAGTCCACGCCGCACAGATCCAGGAGGAGGTCGTAGCCGGCCTCGGCATCCGCCGCGAGGTCTGCGGCCACGCTTTCCAGTGAATCGCGCCGGACGATCCACGTGGGCTGATCGAGGCCTTGTACCGGAACTGCGCTGTCTGGAGGGTACTTCTCAAGCAGCGGCACTGGAGCCGTCTCGATCAGAGGCAATTCCCGCCTTCGCTTTCTTCTGGCGCATACGGTCGCGCTCGATCTTTTCCTTCAACTGAAGAATGCCGTGCATCAGGCCCTCGGGAGTCGGCGGACACCCGGGCACGTAGACGTCGACAGGGATGATCTCGTCAATCCCCTGCATCACGTGATAGCTGCGGTAGAACCCGCCAGAGCAGGCGCACGCGCCCATGGAAACAACCCACTTGGGGTCGGGCATTTGATCGTAGATCTTCTTCAGCACAGGAGCCATCTTGTCGGTGATGGTCCCAGCCACGATCATCAAATCGCTTTGGCGAGGCGAGAACCGCACCACCTCGTAGCCAAAGCGAGACATGTCGTAGTGGCTCGACACCACGCTCATGAACTCGATCGCACAGCACGCGGTGCCGAACGGGAGAGGCCAGAAGGAGTTGTTTCTCCCCCACTCCTCGATCTTTTCGAATGTAGTCGTTACCCAGGATTCGCCGACCATGGCTGAACCTCGCGCGGGCAGCTTAACGCATGTATCTGGTGGTCACAAGACAGCCGCGGAGCCGGTTTCGAGCACCACTTCTGCCGGTTTCTTCGTCCGCTCGCGCCGGCCGAGTGTGGGCCGGCTAGTCTTTTGAGATCCGCTCCACTGCCTCCGCCAGGCGGCGGACCCGTGGGTTGTCCGAGCCGCGTTTTTGTCCCTTGGCGAGCCATCTCTCCGCCTCTTCGACCTTGCCCATCGCCAGGGCGACTTCGCCGAGCGCTGCGAGCAGGTCGGGCTCGCCCCGGCGCAGCCGTCGACCTCGCCGGTAGAAACGCCGCGCGTCTTCCAGGTCGCCCCGCTCGAGACTCAAGTCTCCAAGAGCCAGGTAGATGAAGGGGTTGGTCGGCTGTCGGCGCTCGAGAAGGGTCAGCATCCGAGCTGCGCTGTCGGCGTCTCCCCTCAAACGATAGAGGGCGGCCAGATTCTGATAGGCCGGGAAGAACTCCCCGTCGAGTCGAATCGCGCGGCGATAGGCCGACTCCGCTGCTTCGATGTCACCCTGCCTGCGCAGAACGACTCCCAGATTGACCCATGCGTCGGGCAGCTCGGGATCCAGCCGGGTGGCGGTCTCGAGCCACTCGGCCGCGAGCACGAGATCCCCAGCCTGAAGACTCTCGGCACCCCGATTCGAGTGGTAATACGCCCGCGCAGTCTCGTCCGAGATCTTCACCGCGTCCCGGTAGTTGACTTGCGGGCCCACCGAGAACTCCAGGATCACACGCTCCGGCCCCTTGTCGAAGCCGGCCGTCATATGCCCCGCAACGATCACCAGATCGCCGTCTTTAGTAAACCGCTGGAACTTGCGGACGTCCATGTAGAAAGCCTCGACGCCCACCTCCCGGGCCATGGCCACCACCAGTTGACTGAACGATAGACAATTGACGATTCCGGTGTCGAACGCCTCCTGCGCCGTGCCGGTAAACCCCTCCTCGTACCGAACCCTGGGCCCGTCCTTGTCATGTTGGAGCGCTCGAAGAATTCGAGCCACGCGATCGAACTGGCTCAGGTTGTCGGGCACCGCACTATGAACCCAGTCCATCGTCTCCCGGTCGAGACGATCGGGCTCAACCGGCAGCTGGAGCGAGCCGACCGCCTCCGCGGTAGCGCCGGCGGTCGGCAGCCAGGCTCCAATCGCCACGAGTCCGATCCGCGCGGCTCGCAAGCCACGCAGGCGCACGCTTCGCGCAATCGCGGTCGGTCGCACTCGAGTTGGGCCCTGGCTGGTCATAGGTGTCGGCCCGGTAGTTGCCGTTCGGGTCAGTCGATATCGCCGCTCGCCGCTTGCAGCCGCCTCCTGAGATCGTCGAGCTCCTCGATATGGCCCGCTTGCGCGGCCACGACCTCACGGAAGACTTCGGCAGCGGCATCGGCGCCGGCGTCCCGGATCATCTTCGGGTAGAGGACGTCGTTCTCGAATCGTTCCTCGGCGAGCGCGTCGGCAATCAGCCGATCCGCCGCGCGTATCTGCCCGGCCGCCGCGAGCTGTTGGATTGCCAGCTCGTCCTTGGCTTCGGCGAGCTGTCGCCAGCGTTTCGCCAGGTTGGGCCGACCTTCGTCGGCCGCCGCTTGGGCATAGGCGCGGTAGCGCGCGGCGGCCGCCGCTTCGCTGGCAAAGCCGGTCTTCAGATGTTCCTGAGAACGAGGGACTCGAGACACGAAAAACTCCTTCCGTTCGAAACCGTCGCGTTAAGATCGTTTCGGATCGAGCCGCCCTGAGACCGAGCCTCCGGCCGCGCCCGAACGTCGAGAATTCTAGCAAGATGACACCCTGCGGCCCGCGCTTTTCGGAACACGTCCCGCCGCCTATCCGTAACGGGTGCAGGAGCTGACCGTGCGACGCTCGATCTTGAGACGCCTGCTGTTGGTAGCCGCCTTCCTGATCGCGGGTATTGCGCTCGTTTCGGGAGTGGTCGGGATGCTGTTCGGAGCGACCTACATGCTGCTTCCGGCGCAGCTGCTGTTCGCCGGGGCCGTACTTCTGTTCCTTCTCTGGTTCTTCTGGTCGCTGGCCCGCAGGTTACTGTGGCGCGTGGGACGGCGTCTGGCCCTGTCGTACCTGCTTATCGGGATCCTGCCGATCCCCATGGTCGCCGCGCTCATCTTCCTGACCGGCTATCTCGTGTCCGGGTTCTTTCTCGGCCATCTATACCGGGACACGGTCGAGGAGCTCTACGCCGATCTCCAGGCTAGCGCCGACGGGCTGCTCGAGTCGTTCTCGGAAGGCGGTTCACTGCCCCCTGACCGGACCGGAATGGCCGTCTATCTGAACGGCAGGCACGTCATCGGCGACGCGTCGCTGCCGGCGAACTGGAACTCGGGTCTCGACGAACCGTATGCTGAACCGGACTTCCGCGGGACGCCGCGCTACTACGCCCGCGACGACGGCACCGTGACTTTCATCGCCACCGCAAGCGCGGGCAATGCCGCGGCGCTGGTCACACACCCTGGGGACTTATCGAAAGAGCTCATGCGCCGTGGCCAGGTCTGGGTCAAGCTCTATCGATCGGACGACCCGCGCAAGGGATCTCGAACCCGGGTCAGCTTCGGCGGCAAGGAATACGCCTTCCAGCCGGTCAAGGTATTGCGCGGCTCCGAAGAAAGGGCCCGATACTTCGAGGGCCAGCAGCTCTCTGACGACTTCGTCGACAAGCCCTGGCTGTGGTGGAACGAGATCTCCAGGGATCTCATGGCGCTCGAAGACGGCCAGGTAGTCGCCGAGTACGTCACCGCGACCCTGAACGGCACCGTCAGGGCGGTGGCCCGAGCGCTGCTTTCCAGCTCGGCCGAGGTCGACACCGCAGCCTGGGCCGGGCTCATTTCGCTCGCCAGTCTGCTGGCGGCGATCTACGCCGTCGCGCTGGCAATGGCTCTGTTCATGATCTTCACTCTCAGCCGGGCGGTAAACCGCCTGAGCAACGCCACCGATGCCGTGCGCGCCGGCGACTTTGCCGCGCGGATTCCCGTACGCCGGAACGATCAGGTGGGCGAGCTTCAAAAGTCCTTCAATCAGATGGCCGAGAACCTCGAACAGCTGGTCGCCTCCGCCGCCCAGCAGGAGATCCTCGAAAAGGAGCTCAAGATCGCGCGTGACCTGCAGCAGAGCCTGCTGCCCTCCGAACTTCCGAAGTCGGACGCGCTCGAGTTCGCGACCCTGTTCGAACCCAGCGCGGCTATCGGCGGAGACTACTTCGACATTCTGCGAATCGACGAGTCGCGGCTGGCGGTCGTGATTGCCGACGTGTCCGGACATGGACTTCCGACGGGCCTGCGCATGGCAATGATCAAGGCGGCACTCGGCATCCTGGTCGAGGAATCCAAGCAGCCCCGCGAGATCCTACGCCGGCTGAGCAGCATGATCCGCGCCGATGACGACGGCCGCTTCTTCGTCACCGCCACGGTGGCGGTGATCGATTTCCGCCGCGGCGCTGTCGACCTGACCAACGCCGGTCACCCGCCGACCTACCTGATTCGGGACGGCGCGGTCGACGAGATCCTGCTGCCCGGCAATCCTCTCGGCGCTCTGGGTGAGGACTATGGCCACTCGACCTTCGAGCTGATTCCGGGCGATGTTCTGGTCTGGCTTTCCGACGGCCTGATCGAGATGGTCAATCCGAAAGGAGAACCGTTCGGCTACGACGGGATTCGAGACGTGCTCGCCTCGGCACACTCGAGCGCAGCCGCCGCCCGCGATGCCGTCGTCCGCGCGGTCGAGCGCCACGCTCAGGGCATTCCGCCCGACGACGACCAGACCCTGGTGGCGTTGCGCTACCGGGCCGCCACGGGATCTTCGTCGGATCCCAGCGTGCCGTAGATCCGCCGCAGGTAGCCTCGCGTCTCCCGGAAGGGGGGCACTCCGTCGTAGCGCTCGACGTTGGCCTCCCCCGCGTTGTACGCCGCGAGAATCCGCGGCAGATCGTCCGGGTAGCGCCCGGCGAGCCAGCGCAGATAGCGAGTGCCGGCCTCGAGATTGCGCGCGGGGTTGAAGAGATCGCCGGCCGGCACCCCGAACCTGCGAGCGGTCGCGGGCATCAGCTGCATCAGGCCGCGAGCACCCTTGACCGAGACCGCTCCCGGATCGAACGCGGACTCGTGGCGGACCATCGCGGCAACCAGCTCGGGGTTGAGTTTCTCGCGCCGAGCGACCGCGAAGATCACTTCTCCGAAAGGCGTGCCCGGAACCTGGTCCTGCTCGTCGAAGTCGATACGGATCTTGCTTATCGGCGCGACCGACTCGGGCTGCTCGGCGGGACTCTCGATTTCGTCATCGACGATTCTCTCGACGGAGGCGAGCGAAACACGCATTCCGCCGCCGCTCGCCAGACGTAGCTCGACCGCGTCCCCAGAGACTTCGAATCCTGCGACCTTGAGCACGTGCCCGCCGGAGAACACCACCAGCTCGGCGGCGCTTGGCAACGAAGTCGCCAAGAGAGCGACAAGCACGACGATGACTCTGGCGGGGGGTCTCCACATGGCGCCATTCTACCGGTGGCAGGATACGTAATACGGCTCGGCACGACAGCACAGTGGTCCACACGAGGCTTTCTGCCGCATCCTCGGCCCGCGAAGCCGGATTACGTATCCTGGCACCGCCTCAGGCTAGGCGCGCGGATGGAAGCGGTCGTAGAGGCTGCGCAAGCGCTTCTGATGAATGTGAGTGTAGATCTGGGTGGTCGAGATGTCCGCGTGCCCCAACATGGCCTGTACCGATCTGAGATCCGCGCCGTGCTCGAGCAGATGGGTCGCGAAGCTGTGACGCAGGAGATGGGGGTGGAGCTCGGCGATACCGGCCTGGGTGCCGTACGCCCGCAGCAGCTTCCAGAAACCCTGGCGGGTGAGCGGGCGGCCGTAGCGGTTCACGAACAGGGTCTCGTGGCGGCCGTCGACTAGGCCGGGCCGCGCGTCTCCCAGATAGCGAGCGACCCATTCCTCCGCCGACTCTCCCAGCGGCACCATTCTCTCGCGCCCGCCCTTGCCAAGCACGATCAGGAAGCCGAGATCGAGCCGCAGCTGCCCCAGCTGGAGGCCGACGAGCTCGCTCACGCGCAGTCCCGAGGCGTAGAGGAGCTCGATCATCGCGCGATCGCGCAATCCGAGCGGCACCGAGGTATCGGGCGCCGCCAGCAGCGCCTCGACATCCGACTCGCCCAGAACCCTGGGCAGCGCACGCCAGAGCTTCGGTGCAACCAGGTTTACGGCCGGGTTCTCCGCTCGCTCCCCGGTCTCCACCAGATTGCCGAAGAGGCCGCGCATCGAGGTGACCGAGCGCCGAATCGTGCTCGGCGCCAGATCTCTTCGCCGCAGCTCGCGGACATGAGACGAGAGGTCCTCGACCGTGGCGTCCAGGAGTGATCGTCCGCGAGCCATCAAGAACGCGAGCAGCGCCTCGAGATCGCGCCGGTATGCGGCCACGGTGTTCCCGGCGAGCCCGCGTTCCAGGGCCAGTCCTTCGAGATAGCGATCCAGGAGCCTCTGCGAGGTCACGGCGCGCCGGTTGCCGTCGTCAGGACTTGGCGGCGCCGCAGTCATCGCAAATCGCCACGATCTCGTCCTCTTCGAGAATCGAGGTCGCCGCCTTGGCTCGCTGGAAGATGGTCTCGACCAGGTTCCGGTCGACCTCGTAGCCACGCTCTTCCAGCCAGTAGACGACGTTGGACTGCCCGCTCATCGGCCCGACCTCGATCCGCTGCCTTCGGCCGACCCAACCGGCCGGCACCCCGGAGTAGACGCAGTCGGCCAGCCGTTCGTCGCCCTTGGCCCTCGCCTTTATGATCGCCGCGGCATGAACTCCGGTGGCGGTGCGGAACGCATCGCGCCCGACCACCGGGTAGTTCTCGGGCAACGGCGTGCCGGTCGCCTCCGCCACCAGCCGGCAGTAGTCCGGAAGCCCTGACAGGTCCCGGTCGATCCATCCCATCAGCTTGAGGTTGATCATCAGCAGATCGATCGGCGTGTTGCCGACCCGCTCGCCCACGCCCAGAGCAGTTCCGTGCAGCCGGTCCGCCCCGGCCTGCGCGGCGGCGATCGAGTTCTCGACCGCCAGGCCCCGGTCGCGATGACCGTGCCAGTCGACCTTGACGTCATCGGCAATCGCATCCACTACGCCACGGATGAAGCGCACGACCTCGCGAGCACCCCTCGGAGTGGCGTGACCCACGGTGTCCGCGATACAGACCCGACGCGCTCCCGCGCGGACCGCTACCTCGTAGAGCCTCTCGAGATCTTCCGGAGCCGCGCGGGTGGTGTCCTCGGTCACGAACATACACGGCAGCCCGTGACCGACTGCCAGCGCCACAGCATCCTCGGCGAGCTTCAGCAGCCGATCCATCTCCCAGTTTTCGGTGAACTGACGGATCGCACTCGATCCCAGAAAACAGGCCACCTCGATATCGAGGCCGACCTCATCCGAGATACGCAAGATCGGCTCGATATCGCGGGCCAGCGTTCGAGCGGCGCAGTTTGGAGCCACGCCGAGCCCGTGGTCGACGATCTCACGGGCCAGCCTGCGCACGGTCTCGACCACATGCGGTCCGGCGCCCGGCAAGCCGATGTTGGCGGACTCGATCTCGAGCCCCGCCATCCGGTGCAGGATTTCGAGCTTCTGGTCGAGCGATGGGTCCCGGACCGACGGCGATTGCAGCCCATCGCGAAGCGTCTCGTCGTTCAGCTCGACGGCGCCACGCCCGGGGCCGGGCTCCTCGCTTATCTCCGTGTTCCAGTCGTAGATCAGCCGATCCGCGTCGACAACCATCGGCCGGAACTATAACGGGTCGAGCGCGCGGGGCAGCGCGCAAGAACGCCGGCAGGGGCTACACACCGACCGTGTCGGACACGAGGTCGGCGAGAATGGTGCCGACTTCGCCGGTCGACAGCCCACCTCCGAGATCGGAGGTCGTCGACCCCTCCGCGATCGCTCGCTCGACCGCGGCTTCCACAGCACGCGCGGCCCGGTCATGGCCGAGCTCACCCAGCATCAGGGAGGCCGAGAGGACCGCGCCCATCGGATTGGCCTGGCCGGTGCCGGCATACTTGGGTGCGGATCCGTGCACCGGCTCGAACATCGAAGTCTGGCCGGGGTGAAGGTTGGCCGAGGCGGCAACCCCGAGGCCACCCTGGAGCGCCGCGCCCAGGTCCGTGACGATGTCTCCGAACATGTTGTTGGTTACGATCACGTCGAAGATCTCGGGCTTGCGGATCATCTGCATGGTCAACGCATCCACGAACAGATGACTGGACTCGATCGCCGGATACTCCTCGGCGACCGCCCAGAAGACACGCTGCCAGAGCTCCCCTCCGTGCTGCATCACGTTGGACTTGTCGGCCATGCACACGCGTGTCCGGCCGTCTCGCTCGGCGTACTCGAAGGCGGCCCGGACGATGCGCTCGACGCCCTTGCGCGAGTCGATCGACTCCTGGACGGCGATCTCGTCGGCCGTGCCTTTCTTGAACTGTCCTCCGGCGCCGACGTACGCGCCCTCGGTGTTCTCACGAAACACGACGAAGTCGACGTCGTCCTTGGTCTTGTTCTTGAGAGGACACAACCGGTCGTCGTAGAGCCGGATCGGACGGAAGTTGATGTAGAGGTCCAGCCCGAAACGAATGCCGAGGAGAATGTCGGCGGCGTGCTTCATGTCGGGCACTCTCGGGTCGCCGTAGGCTCCGATGAAGATCGCCGAGTACTCGGTACCGAAGACCTCGAGTGCTCCTTCGGGCAGAGATTCACCGGTCTCCAGATAGCGATCCGCATTCCAATCGAGCTCGACCGGCTCGAGCGGAAGATCCCAGCGCTCCCGGGCCGCCAGCAGTACCCGCGTCGCCTCGGCGGTGACATCGACGCCGATGCCGTCGCCGGGCAGCACCGCGATCTTCTGTGGACGACGAGTCTTTGGGGTCGAGGTGTCGGTCATCATCCGCCTCCGACGATTCGGCACAGATGACCGGTCAGGGGCCCCAGATAGTTGCCCATGGCGTAGCCGAGCAGAGCCATCAGGATCGCCGCCGGAACCAAGCTCTCGCGATGATGGGCGGCGACCACGGGCGCCGAGGCGGCGGCGCCGACGTTGGCCGCCGAAGCAATCGCCACACTGTGGACATCGACCCGAAAGAGCCACGCTCCGGCCACACAGAAGACTCCGTGGATGCAGATCCAGATCGCGGCTCCCAGCAGGAACATCGGCGCCTGGGCGAACCCAGCCAGCGATGCGGTAGCGCCCATGCGCGCGACGAACAGGTACAGAATCGCCATCGCCATCTCATGGGAACCGGGAATCGCCTTGGCTCTTGTGAACGACAGGGCGATGCCGAGGGTACTGACCAGAAGAACGACCCACGTGGAAGCGGAGATAATCACCTCGCCCCCGGCTTCGATCTCCGGCAGCCGATCGGCGAGCCAACCGGAGAGCCAGGTGACCGTCAGGGCGATGGTTCCGAGGTTCAGATAGTCGCGGAAGGAGGGGGGGTGGCGCTCACGGACTTCGGCCGCCGCCGCCGCCTCCATACGTTCGATGCGGTCCTCGGACACCCGTGCCCAACGATTGAAGCCCGCCGCGAAGTTCTTCGATACCAGCAAGAGCGGCAGCCAGCCGACATAGATCACCGTGTCGGCCAGGACCGCGAGCCCGAACTGTTCTTCAGAAGCACCGAGTGCGTGTGCGGAAGCGGCCAGGTTGCCGGTGCCGCCGATCCAGCTTCCGGCCAGAGCCCCGAAACCGGTCCAGGCGTCCTCCGCCAGCCACCGGTGAACGATGAAATAGGCCGCGGGTGCTCCGAACACGATCCCGGCCGTGCCCATCAGCATCACCAGCACACCCTTGCCCATGACCCTGACCGCAGCTCCCACGTCGACGGAAATCAGGAGAAGGACGATGAAGATCGGAAGGCCGAAGCCGCGCAGCAACGTGTAGGACGGCGACGAATCGGGCAGGACGCCGAGGTTACGCAAAACGATCGGCGTGGCATAGATCCAGATCAGTGGGATGAGATAGTGGAACAGCTTCCAGCCGGTCACCCTCGCGAGCCAGAAATAGAACGCCGCGACGCCGGCCAACACCGCCATCACGGCTGCTGGAGATTCGATCATGGCTTGCGAAGATATCAGAGGCAGCGCCGTCGAACGCGCGCCGTCAGAGGGGCGCCGGCGCGTCGGGCATGGCTGCGTGCTCGCCCTCGGAGGCGTACTCGAACGACGTCTTGATCGTCGGCAGAAGCCAGCACGAATGCAGCAGCGGAAGATCGGTTTGCCCGCCCGGTAGATGATCGGCGAGCAGGGCGTCTTCCAGAACCACTGCGGCCACCGGCATCGCGTCCGCGCTCTGGCGGTCGACTTGAACTCGCTGCCACCGGCCTCGCACCTGGACGTACTCCGCTCGCTGGCGACGGAAATACGCCAGGGTCTTCTGGAAGCTGCCGAGGGACGGCCCGGAACCGGGCAGCGGGCTCGCCAGGGAGGCCTCGACCGCGAGCTCGTCGGTGCGCCTGACCGACCAGCTCCACCGGTCTCCCTCGCAACCGGGGACGCCCAGAGCCGGATAGTCGAGCCGGGCACCGCGCGCAGGCCGTCCCGCAACCCAGCGCACGCTGGTCGCGAGCCAGTTGGGCAGCAGCATGCGAAAGACCCAGGCGCACTCCATCCCTTCGCCGTCGAGCGCACACGCATGAAACTGGCATTGTGGATGTGAAACGCCGGGCAAGTTGGCACGCGCGCCAAGGCCATGCTGGCGAAACAGCATTGCCGAAACGAAGACGAAACCGCCTTCATCGGTCCTGCAGACGTCATACACGAGCGGCGGCGGCGGCGGTGGCAGGGATTGCTCGGGTAGAGCCCAGTTCAGCCACAGACAGTCCTGAATAACCGTGTGCGAAATCATCTAGCGAGAGACGCTCCTACGCAGGCACTCCCCGCGAACGCCCTCTATTCGAGTCTCGAATGCGTGCCGTCGCACAAGGGCTTGTTCTCCGAGAACTTGCATTGACAGAGTGCAACTCTCTTCGGCTCTTCGAGCTCGAGCTTGACCGGAGAAAACGCGCCTTCCTCCTTGTGAGATCCGTCGCAGAACGGCTGCGTCTTGGAAAGGCCGCAGGCACACCACCAATACGTGCCGGCCTCGAGCTCGAGCACGGCGGGCAGGCGTTCGGCAATCGCTGGCTTCGACATCCTGGTTCCCCCTTCTCAGTTTACCGGCGTTCAAGCCTACCCCGAGGAGTTGACCGGTGCGCCGTGGTCCTGAAACCAATTCGCGGCCTCCGCCGCGAGGGAGGCACGCTCGCCCGGCGCCAAGAACGCGTACTCGAAGCCGGCCATGGCCAGTCGTGCGATCTGATCCCGGTCCAGCTCGAGCAGCTGGGCGATCAGCTCGAACTCCCGCGTCAGGCTGGTGTGGAAAAGAGCTGGGTCGTCGCTCGCGAGCGACCAGGCCAGACCGTGCCGATG
>JBHHWO010000102.1:0-16881 GCA_046756565.1 Thermoanaerobaculia bacterium
CCTCGCCAAAGTCCTGCGCTCGGAGTTCCCGGTCGGAGGCAACGAGGTGGCCTAGAGCGGGTGGGGCCCGCGGGTTCGCCAGAGCCGGTAACATCCGCCGTCGAGATGACGATCGCCCTCACGATCGAGCGCTGGATGAAACGCGTCAGCTTGGTGGTCCTCCTCCTGGGACTCATGGCTTGCCGAGAGCCACGCGTCGACCGCCTGGTGCTGGTCACGATCGATACCCTCAGGGCCGATCACCTGGCCTCGTTCGGTCACCCGCTGGATCCGGCGCCGTTCATCGACGGCTTGGCTGCGCAGGGCCTCTCCTTTCACCGGGCGTACGCTCAGGCCGCGGCGACCGGCCCGTCTCACAGCTCGATCTTCACCTCCCTCTATCCCATCCAGCACGGAGTCCAGGCCAACGGCCGCATACTGGACGAGTCCTTCACCACGCTGGCCGAGGCGCTGTCGGCGGCCGGCTATCGCACCGCGGCATTCGTCAGCACCAACGCCCATTTCAAGTGGGGCGGCATGGATCAGGGGTTCGACGTCTACGACGAGCAACCGGCGGAGCCCGAGGGATCGGGCCGCGCGCGGGCCAAACGCTATCGCCGGGCCGACGACACCGTAGACGTCGCCTTGGCCTGGCTGGAGACGGTCGATCCGTCCGAGAAGCTCTTCGTCTGGCTGCATCTCTTCGATCCGCACGCGCGCCTGCGCCCTCCGCTCGAGCACTTCGAAGAGATCAAGCGGCAGGCGCAGCAGATTCAGATAGCAAATCTCATCCCGATGCTGGAGCCGAGCCACCGGAAGATATCGCTCCCTGGAAACCGGGCTCGAGTGCTCAAGTACGACGCCGAGATCCGGTTCGCCGACGCCGAGCTCAGGCGCTTTTTCGACGTGTTCTCGGTGGGCGAGGCAAAGGATCTGTGGGTGATCACCTCGGACCACGGTCAAGGACTGGGTACCCACGGCATTCGCGGCCATGCCAAGCACGTCTACAACGACCAGTTGCACGTGCCGCTGATCTTCTATTCGAACACCGGCGAGATTCCGGCGCGAGTCGTTGACGACGTTCTGGTCGAGCACGTCGACATCGCGCCGACTCTGGCGGATTGGATGGGGCTCGACTTCGATGATCAGGCGGCTCCAACGCAAGGTGAATCACTTGCCGGATTCCTCGAGGGCCGTTCGCCGAAGCGCAAAAAACGTTTCAGCTTCGCCCAGAGCAGTCGGTACAGGAAGCCCAAGCGGCGAGAGCTTCGTAACTACGAGCCGCCCAAGTACGCGATCCAGGATCTGCGCTACAAATTCATCCTGAACTCGAATGTCGACAACGAGCTGTTCGATCTGACCGAGGATCCGTACGAGCAACGGAGCCTGCAGGGCAATCCGCGTCTTCGTGCCGAACAGTCGGAGCTCGAGGAGCGCCTCGCCTCCTGGCTCGAGGAGCTTTCGACCGGCCTCGAGGCCGAGTCGGTCGCGGCCGAAGCGATCGAGCGTCTGAAGGCACTCGGCTACCTCCAATAGGAGCTCAGATTCCGAGAGCCCGCGCCGCGTCTTCGAACCGGCTCGCGCGAACGTAGATCAGGTACCCGAAGCGACCCGCGCCGTTTGTGGCTGCGGTCGAGTTGAAGAGGTTGAGCTGGGCATCGAAGAGCTTGCGGCGGATATCGGTCAGAGCTCCGAGCTCGTCCTCTCCCTGCACCAGAATCGCGTGCTCCGGCCCGGCGAGGGTGAGACCGGTGCTGGCGGCGGCCCGAATCAGGGCGTCGCCGTCCTCCGGAAACAAGGTCAACTGAGCGCTGGCGGCGCCGCTGGGTACGGCGCTGAAAGCCAGCAGGTTGACGGCGCTTTCGGCCAGCGAGGAGAGCAGGGAGTAGGCGGCTCCCGGGCGGTCCTGGACCGTGGCGTAGTAGTACTCGACCCGGCGAATGGTGGAGGCCATGTCGATCCTCCTGTCTGTTCCCGTCTAGTAAACCGCCAGATCGGGCCGGCGTCAATTGGTCTCCTGCCGACCCCGGGTCCTCGATTTCGCTCCCGAACCAGCTGCTAAGCTCCACGCCATGTCGCGGCAGCGAATCGTCGTCGTCGAGGACGAGCCCGACATCGTAGAGATCCTCCGCTACAACCTGGAGCGAGAAGGCTACTCGGTCGACGTGTTCACCAGAGGCGATGAAGCTCTCGAGGCAGTCCGCCGCGACCCGCCGGACCTGCTTCTGCTGGACCTCATGCTGCCCGGAATGGACGGTCTCGAGATCACCCGGATCTTGAAACGAGACGACGCGACCGCTCGGATTCCATTGATCATGCTGACCGCGAAGAACGAGGAGATCGACCGGATCGTCGGCCTCGAATTGGGCGCCGACGATTACCTGGCCAAGCCGTTCAGTCCCCGCGAGGTTGTGCTGCGTGTCAAGGCCGTGCTCCGGCGCCGCGAAGGCTATCCGGAAGCAGCCAGAGTGGTCAGCGTCGGCGAGCTCAAGCTCGACATCCCGGCCCATCGCTTCTTTCTCGACGGCGAAGAGGTCGACTTTACGGCAACCGAGTTCCGGCTGATGAAGGTTCTGATGGAGCGAGCCGGTCGTGTTCAGACGCGGGAGCAGCTCCTTTCGGACGTCTGGCAGTACGCCGACGACGTCGACAGCCGTACCGTTGACACCCATGTGCGCCGTCTGCGCAAAAAGCTCGGCGCCGAGGCCAGCCGGATCGAGACGGTCATCGGCCTGGGCTATCGGCTGAAGGCTTGAGTCGTTTGCGGTTCGGCCTCGAAGCTCTCATCGCGATCGCAGTCGCGGCGGTGGCGAGCGCCGCAGTGGTCTGGACCGGTCTTTTGCCCTTGATTCCGCGGGTGCTGGCGGTGCTCCTGGTGTCGGCTGCGGCAGCGTGGTGGCTGATGCGCTCGGCTGCCAAGCGGTTCGGCGAGCTCGAATCGGCGGGAGAACTGCTTCTCCGATCCGAATCCACGGACGAAAGCAAGAACGACCGGCGCGGGTCGTTTGCGGGGGTCCTGCAGGTCCTGAACCGGCTGGCAGAGCAGGCCGATGAACGGGTCGCCGCCGCCGAGGCGGAGAGCGAGCAGCTCAAAGGCGTGGTCGGCGGAATGTCCGAGGGCGTCCTGGTGACGGATTCGAACGGACGCGTGACCTTCGTGAATCCTCAATGGCTCGAACTCTTCTCAGTCAGCGGCGAGATCGAGGGCGCATCGGTCGTCGAGCTCAGCCGGCAGACCGCCCTGGATCGGATGTTGACGGTTACGCTCGAAACCGATCAGTCACAACAGATTGAGCTGGAGGTGACGGATCCGACTCCAAAGACACTGATTCTCACGAGTGCACCTCTCAGCGAAGGGGGTGGGGTGGTCGTGGTCGCGCAGGACGTGACGGCGGTTCTTCGGCTGACCGAGATCCGGCGGGATTTCGTGGCCAACGTGTCGCACGAGTTGAAGACGCCGCTATCGGCGATCCGCGGTTTCGCCGAGACGCTCGCTCTCGGCGCCAAGGACGACCCGAGGGCCGCGAAGCGATTTCTCAAGCGAATTCTCAAGCAGTGCACTCGTCTGGAAGCCCTGCTCTCCGACCTCTTGACGCTGTCACATCTCGAGCACGCTGCCGACCGGGGCAGGAAGTTGCCGACCGATCTGGCGGAGATCGTCATCGAGGTAGCCGAAGAGATAAGAGAGCGCGCTGCCAAGAAGAAGGTCGTCCTGAAGACCGACGTTCGCGCGGTGCCGCCGATCGAGGGCGACGCGGGCGCACTCGAGCGCCTGTGCGTGAATCTGCTCGACAACGCGGTCAAGTACAACCACGAGGGAGGAGAGATTCAGGTGAGGCTTTTTTCCTCCGCCGGGCAGGTGGTTCTGGAGGTCGAGGATACGGGCATCGGCATACCGGAAACATCTTTGGACCGTTTGTTCGAACGCTTCTATCGGGTGGACAAGGGCCGATCCCGGCAGGAGGGCGGCACCGGCCTCGGTCTGGCGATCGTCAAGCACGCCACTAATCTCCACGGCGGCAAGGTCGAGGTCGAGAGCGAGCTGGGCCGCGGTTCGCTGTTTCGGGTTTGGCTGCCGCCGGCTCGGGATCCCGTGTTGGATAACGTGCCCGCGGCCGGCTAGCCCTCTGTCACACAGCACCGGCCTGTCGACGGCCATGCCACCAGCGTCAGCGAAGATGCGGACTATTACCTGGCGGGCCGAGACATCGGACACAGGTGCGCAGGCTTGAGGCCCTCCGAACCTGTCACTCGCCTGTCACAGTGCCGTCGCTCGGTTGTTCTCGGTAGTTTCTTAGGCTAGCCGGTGAGGGGCGCTCGGATCGTGCACCCTAAACTCGAATGCGGATCTGAATCGTCGAAAAAGCAAAGGGAGAGAAATAGCTTCATGCTCAAGAAGTGTCTATTCGGCCCGGCGGCCAGTCTGGTTCTCTTGACGATGGCGGGGCCGGCGGCAGCCGGTATCAAGGTATACGAGGACGGCGACAAGTTCGTCGAGATCGGAGGGCGCATACAGCTTCAGTACATGAGATCGGATCCGGACAGCGGTGACTCGGAAGACGAGTGGTTCTTCCGCCGCCTGCGGCCGTACATCTCGGGCAGCGTAACCAAGAACTGGGTAGGCAAGTTCCAGTTCGACCTTGGCAAATCGAGCGGCGACAACGAGGTCGCGGTGAAAGATGCCTACATGGCCTACAAAGGCTGGAAGAACAAGACCTTCTACCTCGGCAACACCAAGACCGTTTTCTCGAGGGAGTTCCTGACGTCGTCGAAGCGCCAGCAGATGATCGAGCGCAGCTTCGTCGGCGATCACAACTTCGGCGCCCCGGATCGGCAGCTCGGCTTTCGGCTCGACGGCACGAGTGACAACAAGAAGATCGGCTGGAAGTTCAACATCGGAAGCGAGTCGGTCGATCCCGACGCCAAGAAGCTTGACTTCGATACGCCTGCGAACAAGAACTCGGACTTCAATGAGGGCACGATTATGGCGGCGCGCGTGGACATCCATCCCCGCGGCGCGATGAAGTTCGATCAGGGGGACTTCAACAGCGACGAGGGCAAGTTCAGTGTCAGCTTCGCGGCGTTCTCCTGGTCGAACGACGACGACAACAACACCTATACCTCGGGTGGAGTCTCCACTTCGTCATCCAAGGCCGACATCGACAGCGCCAACGGCTTCGAGATCTCGGCCGGTTATCGTGGCAGGGGGTTCTCGATCGACGGACAGTACAACCTGATCTCGGCCGACACGGTCGATAGCGGCTTCACGGGAGGCCTTTACCGGAACGGCACTAGCGACATCGATACCTTTGCCGTCGAGGCCGGCTACACGTTTGCCAACAACAGCGTCTAGCTAGCTGGTCGTCGGAACCGAGAGTCTCGACGCCGACAACTACGGCGACTCCTGGGACCGGAATTCCTTCGGTGTCAACTTCTTCATGAACAAACACAAGGCCAAGGTGCAGTTCACGTATCGAATGGGCGAGAACCTGAATGGTGTGCCTGGAGCCGACGAGGACGAAGCCTTTCTGCAGTTTCAGTTCGTCTTCTAATTCCGGACCTTAGACGGTCGGATCGGAAGTGCGCCGTTACGACCGTGACCAACGCCTGCCTGCTTTCCGGGGCTCACTCCGGCAATATTTCCTGCAGTGCGAGCCGAGTCTTCGGATGAAGCTGCGACTCGTCGAAGTACCGAGCCACGATCGCCAGCGCCTCTTGTGCACTACCGAGGTTCAGATACCGCAACAGATACCGAACGTCGTCGAGATCGTGGAACTCTTCACCGAGCCGCATGGCCGCACATTTCATCGCCAGCAGGTAATGCGGCTCTGCAACGTAGACGCGCAGGTGGCTCAGTTCCAGATACGGCACGAAGTCTCCCCTCGGGCTCAGGTAGCCTTTCACTGCATCATTCAGCCACATCTCGGGCACACGGGCCTTGGCGGCCACCCGGGCAGCCGCTTCGCGGATGATCTTCGTAGGTCTGAAGAGCGCGTCCAGATCTTGCGTGGCCTCGCGAGCGTCGAGGGCGAGGCACATCACCGCACCGCCAACTAGATATAACTCCCCCTGGGTATCAACCGCCTCCAGCTCTGTGTTGAGAAGTACGAGCAACCGGCGGATGTCCTTCTTGGTTAGGGCGTCCATTGGCTCCGGAGTGCGCTACACACGATCGCCGACCGCAGAGTCAACGAAGATGTTTCGTCTGCGAAATGGAACGGGAGCTGATTTCAACAGGTGAAGCCGCAGCGCTGGCAGGTCACCCACGAAACGCGGCTCCTCGAGCGGAGCTACCCGATTAACCCACTTTGGGGGAGGGCAGCCTTGCCGGTCAAAACCTTGCTCGACCATCGCGGCAACATAGTTCTGGAGGTAAGGAGAAAGACTTGAGACAGGAGGATTGGCCAGCGCTTCGGACATTTCTGTGGCTGACAGGCTTGCCAGCAGGTCATTGAGCTCTGCCAAAGCGTAGGCTCGACGTCCTTGATCGGTGAGCCTCTTCACGAGCTCATTGAAACGACGTTGGCTAGAAGGGAGCAGTCGTTCGAGCACGAAGGCCGACATGTCGAGCCCAGCGCGTGCGGACGCCGTTCTGACGGCTTCCTTCTGCTCGGGCGTCACGCGGATCTGAAGGAACTCCGACTTGGGACCCATTCCGAGTTCAAGAGTAGTTGATTCTTCGAGCAATGTCAATACATCGTATTGACACTTCGGTCGAAGGAAGTTGGAACCGTACGGCGGTCAGACCGGGATTCCCCCGTCGCTCCGCTCCTCGGAATGACAACTGCCGACTAGCCGTACCGGCCTTCGATGTAATCGGCGGTCTGCTGGTCCTGGGGCGTCATGAAGAGCTCCTCGGTCAGACCGTGCTCGATGACGCGACCCAAGAGCATGAAGATGCACTCATGGCTGGAGCGCCGCGCCTGGGCCATGTTGTGGGTGACGATCAGGATCGTGTAGTCCCCGGCCAGCTTCCAGACCAGCTCCTCGACCGCTTCGGTTGCCGCGGGATCCAGCGCCGAGCAGGGTTCGTCCATCAAGAGCACCTCGGGCTTGACCGGCAGGAGCCGCGCAATGCAGAGCTTCTGCTGCTCCTCGAGAGACAGATCCGTGGCCGTGCGGTCGAGCCGGTCCTTGACCGTGTCCCAGAGCAGGACTTCGCGCAGAGCCTCTTCGACGATCGCGTCCTTATCGGCCTTCGACAGGGTGGGCGCGTCCGCCTCGTGGAGCCGGTAGCCGAAGAGCACGTTGTCTCGGATCGACAGCGGCAGGGGATTCGGCCGCTGGAAGACCATGCCGACTTCCTTGCGCACCTGCACGAGCTCGTTCTCGGGAGCGAAGATGTCGTGGCCGTGGACCTCGATTTTGCCCGTAGTGCGCACGTAGCCCAGGCGCTCGGTGATCCGGTTGACGCTTCTCAGGAAGGTCGTTTTGCCGCAGCCGGAAGGACCGATGAGGGAGGTGATCAGTCCCTTTTTGATGTCGAGATCGACGTCGAAAAGAGCCTGAAAGGTTCCGTACCAGAGATTCAGCTTCTCGGTGCGGATGGCCGGCGCTTCGTTCTTAGCCAAAGCGCCCCTCCAGATAGCCCTTCGTCCGCTCGTCGGCGACCTCGCCCTCGAAGAGCTTCTCGGTCTCCCCGACCTCGACCAGCTCGCCGGAGAGAAAAAACGCGGTGCGCTGGGAGAGCCGGCGGGTCTGCTGGACCAGATTGGTCACCAGGATGATCGTGATCTCTTCCTTGATCTCTTTCAAGACGTCCTCGATGCGCATGGTGGTCACCGGATCGACGGCGATCGAGAACTCGTCCAGCAGCAGAAGGTCTGGTTCCTGCGACAGCGCGCGGGCGATGGTCAGCCGTTGCTGCTGACCCCCCGAGAGGAGGCTGCCGAGCGAGTCGAGCCGATCCTTGACCTCGTCCCAGAGCGCCGCCCGGGTCAGGCAGCGCTCGACGATGACGTCCAGATCCGGTCTCTTGTTGACGCCGGCGAGCCTCGGAGCGAGGGCGACGTTGTCGTAGACCGACAGCGGCAGGCCGACCGGCAGGGGAAAGACGACACCGATCCGGCGCCTCAGGGCGTAGACGTTCTTCCAGCGCTGGATCTCCCGTCCGTCGAAGCGGATCGAGCCCGTTACTTTCATCGACGGCACGAACATGTCCATGCGGTTGAGCGCGCGCAGGAACGAGGTCTTGCCGCTGTTGGCCGGGCCGATGATCCCGAATATCTCGTTCTCGAAGACCTCGAAGCTGGCACCGGAGAGAATCTGCTTCGCGCCGTAGCTGATGCCGAGATCCTTGACCTCGACGAAAGGCCTTCTGGTCACCCCGGGATCTACCATTTCTTGCGGCCTCGGAGGTAGGTCCGGAAGGCGATCGAGAGGGCGTTCATCGCCAGCACCATGGTGATCAGAACCAGGGCTACGCCGAAGGGCAACTCCTCGGGAACTCCCGGCACCTGGGTCGAGATCACGAACAGGTGAAGCGACATCGCCATGGTCTGGTCGAAGACGCTCTGCGGCAGGAAGGGCAAAAAGAACGCCGCTCCGGTGAACATGATCGGAGCGGTTTCACCGGCCGTGCGCGAGACCTCAAGAATCACTCCTGTGAGAATGCCGCTGACAGAATTCGGTAGCACGACCCGGCGGATGGTCTGCCAACGGGTTGCCCCCATGTTCCAGCAAGCCTCTCGAAAGGCTTCTGGTACGGCTTGGAGAGATTCTCGGGTCGCGACGATGACGACCGGCAATGTCATCACCGCCAGAGTCAGACTGGCGGCGAGAATGCTGGTCCCGAATTTGAAAAAGAGCACGAAGGCGCCGACGCCGAAGAGTGCGTGCACGATCGAAGGCACGCCGGCGAGGTTGATGATCGCCAGGTTGATCGCTCGGGTCAGCCAGTTGTCAGGGGCGTACTCCGAAAGATAGAGCGCCGCGGCGACTCCGATCGGAACCGAAGCCAGGAGCGCCACGATGACGAGCCAGACGGTTCCCACGAGAGCCGGGAGGATACCGCCGGCGGTCATGCCGCTGGTCGGCTCGGAGAAGAGAAAATCGATCGAGATGATCGGCGCGCCCTTGTAGATCAGGATGCCGAGAATCAGAATCACGGGGAGGATCAGGACCGCTGCCATCCACAGGAAGAGCAGGCGGACGAGCTTCTCGTTGCGCTTGTTCCTGTGATTGAGCTCCGTGGGGGCGAACATTTTGGGTCCCGTGCCTCGGTCTACTTCTTCCGGATGCCGCGCACGACCAAATCCGCGGTCAGATTGATCACGAAGGTCACCACAAAGAGCAGGATTCCGAGTGTGAAGAGCGCTCGGTAGTGGTCGGAGCCGACCGCGGTCTCGCCGAGCTCGGCTGCGATCGTCGCGGTGAGCGCGCGAACCGAGTCGAACACGCTGGTTGGCAGGTTCACCGAGTGACCACTTGCCATCAGCACCGCCATGGTCTCTCCGAAGCCACGGCCGACGCCGAGCAGCACGGCCGCGACCAGCCCGTTCTTGGCCGCCGGCAGGACGACCCGACGTACAACCTGCCAGCGGGTCGCGCCGAGTGCCTCGGCGGCCTCGCGGTAGGTGTCCGGCACGGCTTTCAGGGCGTCCTCGGCGATCGTCGTCATGATCGGGGCCGCCATCAGACCGAGGATCAGTCCCGAGTTGAGGACGTTGAGGCCGATCGGCACGTCGAACGTCTTGATGATGAACGGATTCATGATCGACAGGCCAATGAATCCCCACACCACCGACGGAATGGCGGCCAGGAGCTCGACCAGAATCTTCAACGTCTCTCGGGTCTTGCCTTTCGCGAACTCACCGATGTAGATGGCTGCCCCTAGAGAGAAGGGAACCGAGACCACCATGGCGAGTCCGGTAACGCTGGCGGTACCGACGATCAGCGCCAGGGCTCCGTAGGTCGGATTGTGCTCCGAGGTCGGCCGCCATCGAGGGGAGGTGAGAAACTCGCCGATGTCTAATGTATCGGCTAGGAACCCGAAGCCCTCTTTGGTGATGAAGACGAAGATGCCGATGACGAAGATGATTCCCGAGATCCCGCCGATGAAGACCAGCGCTTGGACGGCCTTGTCGATGTACCAGGCCTTGTCGCGCCGGTCCCCGACCTGGTGCCGGTCGGTGCGTGCCTTGGAGCTGTGGGACGATTGGTTCACCGTGCTGGTTTCGCCTGGCTCCGGCTTGCTCAGTCGGCCTCGTCGCCCCGCAGGGTTTCCATGAGCTCTCTCATGTTGTGCTTGATTCCCTTGAAGGCGGCTTTCAACATCGCCTGAGAGCGCTCCTGATCGAGATCCGGCTCATAGCCCCCAACGTCCCACTCCAGGACCACGGTCCGAAAGGGAATCTCGGGCAGTCGCTCGCGAGCGCCGGACTCGAGCCCGATCACGAGATGAAAGCTGGCCAGCTCCTCGGCCAAGGTCGGCATCGGTCGCGGCTCGAGTCCGTTGGACCCATAGCTCTTACGGTCGAGAAACTGGAGGCACTGCGGGTCGAGCTTGTCGGCAGGGTCCCAGCCGGCGCTTTCGTACTCGCCGCTGTTCGGGAAGGCTTTGCGCGCGAACGCCACCGCAAGCTGGCTCAGACTGTCGTTGCGAGCGTCGAGGAAGAGGATGCGGTAGACGCGCTCGCTCTTGACTTCGCCGGTGGTGGCGAAGACCACTTGCTCGCAAATGTTCTTGGCCTGATCGGCGACCCGCCCGATGCTGGTCAGAACCACGAGCAGAGCAAAGAGGTCCTGGACCGGCCGTTTCTGCTTTCGGCCTGCGGTCAGCAGATCGACATAGGAACGCTGGAAGGTCGCTCTGACCTGATCCGCCATGGTCATCGTCCCTCTGGCCAGGTCGGCGTTTCCTTCCTTGAACGCTTGCAAGGACTGTTCGAGAACGTCGGAGGCCTGACCCGCGATCAACTCGATGTCGCGGAGCACTCGGGTGGGCGGTTGATCCGAGATCTGAACCGCCTCCCGGCAGATGGTGACGGCGTAGTCGCCGACTCGCTCGAGCTCGACGTCGAGACGCAGAACCGACGAGACGAAGCGCAGGTGCCCGGCGCTCGGAAGGTGACGCACGACGAAGACGTGACAGAGCCGGTCGATCTCGCGCACCTCCCGGTTTATCGGACGGTCGCCCAGAATGACTTGGGCGGCGACGTCCTTGTCGCCGGTCAAGAAGGCGTGCACGGCCTTCTTGACCGCTTCGTTCACGGCCGAGCCGATAGCGTCGACCCTGGCCTGGATCTCATCGAGATCCTGCTGCAGACGCTCTTCGTAGTGACTCATCGCTACCTCCACTCCAGCAATAGGCGAAGACGGCCTCCTACAGAGCCGACCGGTCGTTGACTGGTCCTGACACTGTGGAAGGCTCTCGCGGACTATCGGGCTAGGAGCAGCTTACAGCAGCTACCGGCGCGTAGCCCTTGCCCAGGATGATGCACTGGCCGTCGGTCGAGAGGATCCAATCCAGGTAGTCTTTGACGGCGCCTTCCGGCGGCCCGGCCGTGTACATGAAGAGCGGTCGTGCGATCGGATAAGTGCCGTCGATCGCGGTCTCGACCGACGGGCTGACACACGAAGCCTCCCCATTCGCCGAGACGCACGGCATCTTGACGTGCTCGGTCGCATAGGCCAGTCCGCTGTAGCCGATAGCGCACGGCGTGTTCTCCACCAGATCGACGACGTCTTTCGAGCCGTGCATGTCGCGGGAGCCGAGCTCGTAGTCGCGTTGCTTACCCAGCACGGCGTCCTTGAAATAGACATAGGTTCCCGAATTGTTCTGGCGACTGACGCGAATGATCTCCCCGCTCGAGCAGCCCGGAACCTCGAGTCCGAGCTGATCCCAGGTCTTGGTCGTGCCGCCCTCGCCATAGATGTCGGCGAGCTGTTCGATGGAGAAGCCCTCGGCCGGGTTGTCGGGATGGACGTAGACAGCCAGAGCGTCGAAACCGACCGTGTGCTCGACCGGGTCGATGCCGTTGGTCTGGGCCATTTCGAGCTCCTTGGCCTTCATCTTGCGGCTGGCGTTCGCGATGTCCACCGTTCCGTTGATCATTGCCGAGATCCCGGTGCCGGAGCCGCCGCCGGTGACCGCGACGGCGACGTTCGGGTTGACCTCCTTGTAGTTCTCCGCCCAAGCCTGGGCGACGTTGACCAGGGTGTCGGACCCCTTGTTCTGGAGCACGGTTCTCGAGGCGCGTTCGCTGCCTCCACAGGCAATCGATAGGAGCGTCGCTGCCAACAGGCAGGCGCTCACCAGGGCCTTGTTCATGGTTTCCTCCCCGCGGTGATTGGTGGTCCGCGAATTGCGACGGTATGGCGAGGTTGTGACAGAAGTGTGGCACCGGGTCGAGTTTGGTGTGACAATCGCCTGTGGAGATGCCTACGAGGCCCGATCGCCCCAGCGGCCCGGTGCTTGTCGCCATCGACTTCTCACCCTTCTCCGAGAATGCCCTCGTGTGGGGGGGCTACGCTGCCCGGAGCTTTGACGCCCGTCTGGTCGCGCTCCACGTGGTGCACGATCCCGGGTCGGCCCCCGGCTACTACGAGCGCGCCAAGAAGCGCAAGAAGCACCTGGTGCGGATCGAGGAGGCAGCGTCCGAGATGATGTCCGAGTTTCTCGAGGAGATGCGGGAGAAACACCCGGAGCTACCGAAGAAGCTCGAGCACCGGTTGGTCGTCGGTCTTCCGATCACCCGAATCCTCGAGGTTGCGGACGATATCGGAGCGCAGCTCATCGTCATGGGCAGCCGCGGTCGGACCGGGCTGCCGTTCGCGCTGCTGGGCTCCAAGGCGGAGAAGGTCGCGCAGCTGTCCTCGGTTCCAGTAACCATCGTCAAGAACTCGGGCCAAGGAGAGTAGCGCCCCCCGACGAGCGGCGGCCGCGAGGGAGATATTGGCAATGGACCAGATAGTCGGAGCCAACTTGCCGCTTGCCGCTCTGGCGGCGGGGGACTCCCCGCAAGGCGCGATTCAGCCGTTCACGATCCTGATCACCCTTTTCGGTGGCCTGGCGATCTTCCTCTACGGGCTGGACAAGATGTCGGGGGCCCTCAAGGCGATCGCCGGCGAGCAGATGAAGGAGATCCTCGGCAAGCTCACGCGCAACCGGCTGCTGGGGGCCTTGACGGGCGCGTTCGTGACCGCCGTCATCCAGTCGTCGTCGGTGACCACGGTGCTGGTCGTCGGTTTCATCACCGCGGGCCTGATGTCACTCGCGCAATCGGTCGGCGTCATCATGGGCGCCAATATCGGTACCACCGTCACGGCGCAGATCATCGCCTTCAAAGTGACCAAGTATGCCCTGCTCATGGTGGCGGCCGGCTTCGGCATGCTGTTCGTCGCCAAACGCGAGAAGCTTCGTCAGCAGGGCGCGGGCCTGATGGGGCTCGGGCTCGTTTTCTTCGGCATGAGCGTGATGGGCGAGGCGATGGAGCCGCTGCGCAGCTTCCAGCCGTTCCTGGACCTGATGATCCGGATGGAGACTCCGGCGGTCGGCATTCTCGCGGCGGCTCTGTTCACGGCACTCATTCAGTCCTCGTCTGCGACCACGGGCATCGTCATCGTGCTGGCGAGCCAGGGCTTCATCACGCTACCGGCTGGAATTGCTCTCATATTCGGGGCCAATATCGGTACCTGCGTTACCGCTCTTCTGGCCGCGATCGGTAAGCCGCGGGAAGCGCTTCGGGCATCTCTGGTGCACGTTGTTTTCAATGTCGCAGGTGTGCTGATCTGGCTGCCGTTTATCGACATGCTGGCCGACCTGGTGGCGGTTTTGTCACCTACCGCCGGGGTGCTGAGCGGATCCGCGCGGCTCGCAGCCGAAACGCCGCGCCAGATCGCCAACGCTCACACCGTCTTCAACGTCGTCAATACGTTTGTCTTCATCGGATTCTCGAGCCAGTTCGCGAGGTTGACCGAGAAACTGGTTCCAGACCGGCCGATGGAACTGGAGGCCGAGGTGCAGGCGAAGTACCTCGACGCCGAGCTGCTCAGTACGCCGACCCTGGCCCTCGACCGGGTGCGTCTCGAGATTCTGCATCTGGGCGATCGCGTCAAGGAAATGGTGGTCGCGATTCTGCCGGCGGTGCTCACCGGCAGCGCCGAGGACCTCCAACAGGTCGAAGAAATGGACGACGCCGTCGATACGCTGCATGGCCGGATCGTCTCGTATCTGGGCCGGATCAGCCGTGGAAAGTTGAGCGAAGGTGAGACCTCGGAGCTGGTTCAGCTCATGGCTGCCACCAACGATCTCGAGAATATCGGCGACGTCATCGAGACCAATCTGGTTGCGCTCGGCGGGCGACGGATCGAGCTCGGACTCAGAATCAGTAGCGAAACCCAGGAAGTGATTCGTGAGTTCCATGCGACCGTCCTCAAGGCTCTGGATGCGTCATTGGTGGCGGTGACCCAGAACAACGAGATCGCGGCCAAGGTGGTCACCAAGATGAAGAGCGAGATCAACAGGCTGGCAGACTCGGCAGCGCTCCACGGGGCGGGCCGTCTGATAGCGGACGCGCCGATGCGGGAGGAGACCTACTCGATGGAGATGAATGTCCTCGAGAACCTGAAGCGCATCTACTATTTCACCAAGCGAATGTGTCGCGCCGTGAACGCCGGCGCCAAGCACGAGGACGTGGCCTAGCTAGCTAGCTGGTCGCCCGAGCTGATAGTCGAGACACTTCTCGCAGCACCGCCGCGAGCATTCGTCGGCGGATCCAGCCGCTGAACGGTCGCACCAAGAGCCAGTACAGCCTGAATTTCCTTCGGCTCGCGTCGTCGCCGCAGGCTATCCGGGTCTCGGTTTCGAGGACGCTGCTACCCCGATCGGTCGGACGCACGGTGAAGTTCCAAGCCGCTATCGCCAGCCCTGCGGGTACCGGACCGTCGAAGCTCGCGCGGTCGAACGGCAATAGGTTTCCGGTCGGTCTCCAGAAGCGGCCGACGACACCCAGAACGATCTCCCGGCCGGGCTCCTCGGCGAGCTTGCCGAAGCCCGCCGCAATAATGGCTTCGAGGTCTAGCCGCGGCGGCCTCACGAGGCTTCTCCGGCCGAGGAGAATACCGGGCAGGGCTCGTAGTCCCAGGAGGAGCTTGACGATCCAGGACGATCCAAGGTCTGTTCGCCAGAGGGCCGGATAGACGACCTCGGGTGCGGCTGGGATCTCGATGCGATGGACTTCGAGTGCATCGGGCTGAGCGATGAAGCGGTCAATCAACATTGATGCTCTCATCGAAGACTAGCGCGCGGCAGCATTTTCCGGCTTGACCGGTCGCCCTGCTATGGTGTTGGGTAAGCGAATCGCAGACAGTTCAAAGGAGGGACGAATTATGCGCGCGAGAAATCTCGTAGCTCGGATCCTGGTGGCCGTCGCTGTGTGCGGGGCAGCGGCCCCGGTGGCGGACGCCCAGACCTGGTCTCGGCGGCTGCGGCCGAGCACCGGCTTCAACGATCTCTGCGGCGAGCCCATCTTCCCGGGAGCGCCGAACTTCTCGTTCAGCGCTCTGCACAACCCCGATGGAAGTGATCCGATCGTGTTGACGCCGGCCGTCTGCGCGGACAACCCCGACGGGGTAATGGCGACCTGGGCCAACCCCGGCTTCTACGCCGCCAATGGCTTTCCGCTGCCCGACCCGAGGCTGGTGAACATTCCATATCAGCGGGTCCCGATCGTGGTCGACCCCTCGGGCCTGCGGGCGTTCGTGCCCGATCACGTGCCCGGCGTTCCACAGCCGGTGCCGCCGACCCGGAGCCTGCCGAACGAGCCGGAGACCATCTCGGCCTTCATCTCGGTGGGTGGCAACATGAAGCTCAAGTGCCTGCGCGACGGCACGGCGACGGTTCGAATCCGAGGGACCGGATATCCTCCCAATAGTGTCTTGACCGTCTGGGTGATATGGCTGAATCCACCGGATAGCGGCCTGCCGCCGGTTTTGCCACAGCCCTTGGGCGGCGCTCCCAATCACGTCGTCGCCGACAAGCAGGGGAAGTTCACCTTTGAGCGCACACTCAACTTCTGCCCGATGGAGATCCAGAACGGGAGCGTGCCGCTGGCGATCGACGTCGCCAAGCATCTCGACGGTGGCAACACCTATGGCGGAGTGCCGGAGGTTCCCCTGCAGGAGATCAGCTTCATCGATCCGGACACCGGCGACCTCTTCACCAGCCAGGGAGTGGGGGCCGGGATGATGACCGTGGACCAGGGCGTGATCCCGCTGCTGATCGAGTAGGAACGCTCACGACTGGGGCGGAACGTCGTGATCCGTCGATTCGCTCGAGGGCAGGCTCTGCGAAGGTCTCCCGAGTCATTCCGAGCACAGCGAGGAATCCCCCGTCCGTGAGTCCGAGCGCCTAGCTGCTAAGGGGATCCTTCCCTTCGCTTCGCTCGAGGGCGGGCTGCTGCGCTCAGGATGACGTTCTGCCATTGCGTACAATCTCACCCATGAAGGGATCATCCAAAGCCAGGACCCACGCCGCCTACATCGCCGAGATCGAGGACGAAGGGCGTCGCCGTGACGTCGGGCGGCTCCACGAGCTCATCGTCGAGATCGCGCCCGATCTCGAGCCCACGATGGAGTTCGGCATGATGGGTTACGGCAAGTACCACTACAAGTACAAGAGCGGCCGCGAGGGCGATTGGATGAAGATCGGCATCGCCAACAACAAGAGCTACATCTCACTCTACTGCGTGGGCATCGTCGACGGCGCCTATGTCGCCGAGGGATTCAAAAAGCGGCTACCAAAGGCCGACATCGGCAAGAGCTGCGTGCGCTTCAAGCGGCTCTCGGACCTGGATGCCGATGCGCTGGAGGACCTGATCCGAGCCACGGCGGCGGCCGATCTCTTGACCTAGTGTCCTGTCCCAGTGATTCGGTGCATAAGGCTCGAGGTCATGGTGTGCG